>MTCR01000071.1 GCA_002212725.1 Sphingobacteriales bacterium TSM_CSM
TATAGGTGGAGGTGAGTGACGAAGCATTGGAGAACGTGCCGCTGGGCGCACTCCAAGTTGAACTCGTGGCGCTGCCCCCTATGCTACCCGCCAAAGTTACGCTGCCGCCGGCACATACCGTTTGAGGACTGCCCGCATTGGCGGTTGCCGCAGGGTTCACTGTAATTACCACCGTAGAGGTGGCTGCAATACAGGGTCCGGCGCCGTCGGGGTCGTTGGTGGTTAAGGTTAAAGTAACCGTGCCGCTCGTAATGCTCGGCGTATAGGTGGAGGTGAGTAATGAAGCATTGGAGAAAGTACCGCTTGGCGCACTCCACGTTGAACTCGTGGCGCTGCCGCCTATGCTGCCCGCCAAAGTTACTGTACCGCCGGCGCAAACCGTTTGGGCACTGCCCGCATTGGCGGTTGCCGCCTGATTGACCGTAATCGTTCCGGTAGCATTTACACTACCGCAACCGCCTGTTAAGGGTATGCTGTAGGCAAACGTACCTGATGCCGTGGGCGTGCCGCTGATGGTAATGGTGTTGCTCGCCCATGTAGCACTTACGCCGGCCGGCAAGCCGTTGGCACCAGATACCCCGGCATTGGAAATGCCGGTAGCGCCGGTGGTGGTATGCGTGATGTTGGTTAAGGCAGTGTTAATGCATACCGTAGGCGTACTTGAAGCCGCACTGACCGTATTATTGGGGCTTACTGTAACAGTAGCACTTCCCGATGCAGGATTTGTACAAGCGGGACTTGAAGCAAACGCTACACTCACCAAATTATAAGTATATGTGCCTGCTGTTCCGGTTGGAACGGCAACGGTTACAGAACTACCACTTGTAGTAGTTACTGTTTGATTTGTGCCGCCATTAATGTTGTAAGTAAATGTGTATGGAGGAATGGTACCACCGGGAGCGGTTCCTGTAAAGGTAATATTGGGTGATGCTGCTCCTATACAAACAGTTGTTGTGCCTGAAATAGTGGCAGTTGGCAGTTGTCTTACAGAAATAGATGCTGTTCCATCGGTAAAACCTGTTGAACGCACACAACCATTGGCATCAGTCACCGAAACCAAAGTGTAAGTAGTGGTACCACTTGTAGGGTTTGGGCTTGCATTGAAAGGGGTACCAGAAACAACTCCTGTTGCAGTTTGATTAGAAGTTCCATTATTATAAACAACCGTAAACGGACCCGTACCATTGCTTGTTGTAATCACCAACTGTCCAATATCTCCGGTACAAATTGAAGTTCCACCCGTAGCGCTTGCAAAACTGGATACTTGTGGTAAAGGATTTACTGTCCACGTGGTAGTAGTTTCAGCAGAAGTATCGCAGCCGGTGCCATCACAACTATATCTCGATTTAATGCGGTAGGTGCCGTTGCCAACACCGGTAACCGTTACAGAGTTTGTTGCGCCAAATGCGCCATAAGTGCCTGTACCAGGATCAATGGCATATTGATACGTACAAGTGCCTGTGCCACCGGTACTCCCCGATGCAGTAACACTTAAAACTGCACCCACACAAACCGCACCTGCGGCAGGTGTAGGCGTGTTGGTTGGGGCGGTCGGGTCCGCAACAACCGTTAATACACCGCTAACATTGGTTGTGCCGTTCCAGAAACCGCCGCCGCTGCCGCTGTAGCCGCCGTATTGGTACTGACAACCATTCAGCGTATAGCGGTAGGCATAGTAATAAGTGCCGGGTGTAAGCGATGCGCCTAAATTGGACTGATACTCATCATTATTGGCGCCACCGCCACCGGAATTAAAGGTAGCAGTTTGCCAGTTTGTCCAGGTATTGGGGTTGGTGTTGGTAGTGCTGTAACCAAGTTCTGCCGTAATGCCCGGCCCCTGTACACCGGCACCGGGTGTTACGCCCAGCTCATACACTTGCCCATAAACGGTAACTGTACCGCCCTGGCAAATGGTGGCAGAAGCGGGAAACTGCAAATTGGCATAATCGAGCAGTTCTTTTACAATGATGGTTCCGGTGGCAGTTGCCACAGTACAACTGTTGCCCGATGTAGTGACGGTGTAGTTATAAGTTCCGCCCGATGCGGTAGGCGCTCCGCTGATGGTAAAGGTACCCGAACTGAAAGCACCCGATAATCCCGCCGGCAACCCTGATACCGATGCGCCGGTTGCGCCGCCGCCTACAGAGTAGGTAATGTTGGTAATGGCAACGTTTTGACAAACGGTTTGGTTGTTGGTGCCTGCGGCAGAAGTTAGTGTAATGGTATGGTTGGGGTTAACGGTAAGCACGCCGTTTACATTGGTAGTGCCATTCCAGAAACCGCCGCTAAACCCGCCATATTGGTAGGGGCATCCGTTGAGTGAATAGCGGAAAGTATAATAGTAGGTGCCGGGAGCCAGACCGGAAAGCGTACCGGCATATTCATCGTTATTGCCCGATTGTATGTTAAAAGTAGCCGCTGTCCAGTTTGTCCAGGTGGAAGGGTCGGTATTGGAGGTGTTGTAGCCAATTTGCGCTGTAATACCGGCTCCTGCGCCGGCAGCCTCGGTAACGCCCGGTTCATATACCTGCCCAAATGCGGTAAAACTGTTTCCCTGGCAAATGGCGGAAGATGCAGGGAACTGCAGGTTGGCGTAATCTAAAGTAGTTATAGTAACGGTAACACTTGCACAACCCGTGGTGTTACAGGCACCACTATACCTTACAAAATAAGTTGTATTAACAGTCGGCGAAACGGTAATGGAGTTTCCGGAACCTGCCGAAGTGCCGCCACAAGAGCCGGTAAACCATTGAGCCGTTGCACCTGTGCCCAAACTGCCGCCCGATACGGTGAGTGTGGTGGTGCTTCCTAAACAAATGGCAGTAGTGCCGGTAATGCCGGTAGGAGCAGTTGAGGGATCCTGCCGCGTAATAATTACGTCATCTTGCGAATCGGCACATACGCCGTTGGGTAATGTCCATCGGAAGGTGTTGGCGCCCAAGCTGAGACCGCTAACGGTTGAAGTGGGGCTGTTGGCATTGGCAAATGTGCCTGTGCCCGATACTACCGTCCAGGTGCCTACGCCCGTAGCGGGTGTGTTGGCTGCAAGCGTGGCAGATGTGGCGCAAACCGTTTGGTCGGTACCGGCATTGGCGGTGGTAAAGTCATCCCGGGTAATAATAACATCATCCTGCGAATCGGCACATACGCCGTTGGGTAATGTCCATCGGAAGGTGTTGGCGCCCAAGCTGAGACCGCTAACGGTTGAAGTGGGGCTGTTGGCATTGGCAAATGTGCCTGTACCCGATACTACCGTCCAGGTGCCTACGCCCGTAGCAGGTGTGTTGGCTGAAAGCGTTGCAGATGTGGCGCAAACCGTTTGGTCGGTACCGGCGTTGGCGGTGGTAAAGTCATCCCGGGTAATAATAACATCATCCTGCGAATCGGCACATACGCCGTTGGGCAGTGTCCATCGGAAGGTGTTGGCGCCCAAACTGAGACCGCTAACGGTTGAAGTGGGGCTGTTGGCATTGGCAAATGTGCCAGTGCCCGATACTACCGTCCAGGTGCCTACGCCCGTAGCAGGTGTGTTGGCTGCAAGCGTGGCAGATGTGGCGCAAACTGTTTGGTCGGGTCCTGCATTGGAGGTGGTAAACTGGTCAACCGTTACTGTTACACTGGCACAAGTAGTAGTGTTGCAAGTACCCGAATAACGAACAAAATAAGTAGTTGTGGTGGTAGGCGATACCGTAATACTGTTTCCTGCACCGGCAGAAGTGCCGCCACAAGAGCCGGTAAACCATTGAACTGTTGCACCTGTTCCGGTGCTACCGCCCGAAACTGTTAGGGTAGTGCTGCCGCCTGTACAAATGGTAGTAGTGCCGGTAATGGCGGTGGGGGCTACTGATAAGGTGCCATTTGTTCCAACAACACTTGTGTTAACGGCTGTACAACCATTGGCATCGGTTACTGTTACGGTATAAGTACCTGCACAAAGACCACTGATGTCTTCGGTAGTTGCCCCATTTGACCAATTATAGGTGTAGGCACTTCCGCCAGACCCGGCAATGGCATATTTGGCAGCAAGGTAGTTTCTTACGCCCTGCAATTCGGTAGCGGTTAAAACACGGTTATAGACAATAACCTCGGCTACATCTGCATCAGACATCTCATTGAGTCCATTACTCCATCCGTTCAGTTGCAACTGCCCTGGTCCCGATAAGCCTGCTGCATTAGAGGCTATTGTTGTTGAAAAATCGTAAAAGGTAGTTAAAGCTCCGGTGCCAGTGGCTGCATACATGTGGGTGAGGTTATCTGGTGTAGGGCCACTTGAAGCAGTTACCCAACCATTAGCATACATTACATTTTGGTTGCCTCCCCAATTTCCTAGTAACCAGTTTGTGCTGGCAGAAGAAATCAATCGAGAATCAGAACCGTTGTTCATCTTACTGATGGTAAAAATAGTATAGGGTGTACCAAAACTTGCCGCCGAAGTCATAAACTGCGAAGTGTTAAACCTAAGCACCGGTCTTCCATTAATGACACTACTTACCCATGTAGGGCGATTACCCGAAGATCCCTGCGCAATATTATTTCCCAAGCCACTAAGGTCCGACCACTGTAGTACTCCTGATGAAAGATCCCGCAATACGCCATTATCGCTATTTGCCCATAAGGACAGGTTTGAAGCTAAACCACTTGCATTCGGTTGGGTAGCAGATGCAGTTCCTCCGCTTACTGTTAGGTTAATAGCACCATCGCAAACGCCGGGACAAGAGGCATTGGTAACAGAATTGGACAATCCAATGGCAGCAGGTTGAGAAACCGTTCCTGATGCCGTTATTGAACAACCCGATGCAGCCGTAATAGTTACTGTGTAGGTGCCAGGAGAACGACCTGTTACAACCGCACTAGTTTGCCCTCCCGGAGACCATAAATAAGTATAAGGTGTAGTTCCACCTGTAACATTGGCCGAAACAATCCCATTACTGCCCCCATTGCAAGTTACATTTGTAACTCCAACCGATGCACTTAATGTATTTACCGTTACCGATTGAGAAGAACTATTGGCACACGAAGGGGCAAAGCGCACTGCATCATTGGTAGCCGTAAAATTTGTTGCATTTCGGCCGGGAACTACTACCGCTGTTGTTCCCGTTGCATTTTCTATACCTTGTGTATGAACAGAACCATCATCTGTAATAGTAGTGTTGTGAATATCAATAACATTAGATGTTTCATACAAAACGATTTGTGCTGTGTTAATCGGACTTGCTGCACAACAATGTGGAACACTATTAAAGCTCACCGTTAGCACTCGATTTGGAGCAGAACCAGTGGTTTGATAAGTGATAGACCCACCACCAGGGGGATACAAGTCATTCCACATGGCTGCAATTACATTGTTAACTGCATCGGCAGTTGGTAGCACACCACCTGAACAGCAACCATTGCTTACTGCAGGGTCAAAAGAGATAAAACCATTTGAAGATATATAAAACGAACTGTAGCTATTACCAAAGAAATTAAATGTAAAACCAACAGGCAATGCTCCCGATACCTGGTCATCTCCCAATGAAACAGGAGTGCCGGCTGTTGATAGGGGGGCAAATGGAATAGCACTATAGGTATAGTTAACTCCGGCAGGTAAAGTATAGGTAATAGTATGGGTGCCGACTCCTGCAGTTGCAGGGGTAAAAGTGTTTCCGCTAACACCGGGCCCGCTAAAAGTACCTCCTGTTGTTGCGGGGATGAGCGTTGCAGATCCAGAAGTAGTGCAATAAGGACTGCTTAAACCACTAAACGAAGCATCAGGCAATGGAGTTACCGTTACTGTAGTACTGGCACAAGCGGTATTGCTACACCCGGTGCCTGTGCCCGGTTCATAACGCACAAAATAATTTGTGGTAGATGAAGGTGCTGCAATGTTTAGTGCTGCAACTGAAGAAAGTGCCGCCGGTGTTACCGTTCCAACCAAAGTGCCCCCACAACTGCCGCTATAAAATGCCACTGTTCCATTCATATTAATAGCAGTAGGAAAATTAGCGGTAAGTGTTATTGTCCCGGGAACTGCATTTGCACAATAACCCGGATTAGATACTACCAGACTTGTAGGTGCCTCGTTATAACGGTTTACAATTAAAATAGTACCTGAAGTTACGGTAGGGCATACTCCATTGGTCACTCTGTATCTTATTCTGTCGGCATTTCCATCGCTATTTGATGTTTTTTTAGGAAAGCAGCAAACACCGGAACTATTGCCCGATACCCAGTTATTGTTCCAAACGCCATTGTTGCTGCCCCAATCCCAAACAACAGAACCTGTTTGCCCCGATACGGTAACAGCGGTGCCAAAGTTGCCATTGACATCGCAAAAATTGATAGGGCCGGCATTAGATACAGTGCCAAGGGTGGAAGTAGCATTAACAGTTACGGTAACACTTGCACAAGTAGTAGTATTACAGGTACCACTGTACCTAACGAAATAGGTTGTGGTAGAGGTAGGTGCAACAGTTATTGAAGTTCCTGTACCAACTGACGTGCCTCCGCATGAGCCGGTAAACCACTGCGCTACAGCATTTGTACCTATTGTTCCACCACTTGCAGTAAGAGTGGTGCTGCTTCCTGTACAAATGGTGGTAGTGCCTGTTATGCCTGTTGGTGCAACAGAGGAAGTAAAAGGAGACGAAGTTACATTTAACTGTAAGTTACCTGTGGCACTTGTACTACTATAACTACCCACCGAAATGTAATATACTGTGCCAGCACTTGCTGTCCAACTAACGCCAGAATAAGGAAAAGCGCACCCTGCTCCACCATCATCATTACAATCAACTTGTGTAAAACTTCCACAACTGCCTGTAAATACTGCTAATTCAGTATCAAAGTTAGAGCCGCCAGTACAGGTAATTGCCGTCATCGTGCCACAAATGCCGGTTACTGTCCACCAAACATTTTTATAGGGTCCAGAACAGCTACTAAGTGTACTAAAATCATCGGTTGCACAACTATTATTTATTACCGGGCTTGTATAGGGTAAGGAGCCAATGTTTGTAGCGCCGGAACAGTTATCATTGGTGTAGTTGTCTGTTTTAGTCAATATCAGACCGCCATAAGAATCGCCTCCTCCTTCTACAATGGTTAATTCAAGTGTGGTGGTGGGACCTAAAAACCGGTTCGACAAAACACCCGTTGGGTTTGCACAACATCCGCCCGAGTGAATTAATGCTCCGTCAAGGTATAAGTTATAATTATCATCATGCCTTACTTGTATATCATACATGCCACAAGGAAACCCTTGTCGCCTTAATCGATAAGAGTGATTGTCAGGGGAGATATAACATCCAGACCAAGCTGCACCATTGGTTGCATTTGCATCGGAAGGGGATTGCGTACTTTGATTCCATCTGTCGGTAGTGGTAGGACTTAAGCGGGTATCGGTATAATAGCCCGAATAATTACTTGATAAGTCAGTGCTATTGTAACCAATAACATTCCAAACATTACTGCCAAATCCGGGATTTGCAGGTGGAGTGCATGCCACACAAGAAATGGTAGCCGTAAAACCTGCTGCAACAACACTTCCATCTGATGTAAAACGAATGGTAAGCGGACCTGAAGTGGATGTAACGGTGGGCAAAGCCGGAGAGCCACTAGTAGGACCATATAAGATGGCTCCACCTGTTCCAACACCATTAAAAATGGTTACAAAATCGAAACCAGATTCAGTAACAAATTGAGTAAATGTCAATCGTACTAAACTAAGTGCAGAACTGGGATAAATGACAGTATATCCATTTACACTATTGGCATAATTTGCATTGCCCGCATGATCTTGTATAATACCCGAACAAGTAGTAATAGAATTACTACCCGATGACGGTACGCTGAAACCACAGAAACCACTATAGGTTACACTCGCATTAAGTCCTGTATTAGTCACACTACCATCTGAGGTAAACTGAACTGTAAGCGTTTGCCCGGCTGCACCGGTATAATTAATAGAACCGCTACCATGATAGGTTCCCAATAGGGTTCCTCCTGTACCTACCCCTGCGTAAATTCGGATATAGTCAAAGTTTGTTTCTGTGTTATATGATCCGGATATTGTAATAGCTGCTGTACTAGCAGCATTAAGTACTGTGTAACCATTAGCACTATTGCTGTAGGCGACACCACATCCTGCATGTGTGCACAGGGTAGTATTTGTTCCACATGCTACAGAGTTGTTACCGGAATACGGTATCAGCGTTTGAGAAAATGCTTCTACACAAAATAGAAGCAAAAATATTACTATTAATATATTTTTTTCCATGAAAATCAGTATTGTTGGCTGTGCCTAAAATTGTATAAATTATGGCAAAACAAATTAGATCTTAATAAAATCATTCAATTCCTATCATATCATATACTTCAGGGTGCGCCTTCATGTATATCAATTTTTCAGGGCTTATTTTATCAAGGTCATCTTTAGTTACTTTATATTTTTCTAAAGTTTGCCCTTGAATAATCTGTCCTTTCTGTATATTTTGTTTTTTCTCCACAATTATCTCATATATATCGGGATGCGCTTTTATAAATTCCAATTTTTCTGCATTCATGTTGCTTAAATCTTCTTGTGTTACCTGATACTTTTCTGCAAGTTGATGAGGATTTGCTGTTATTGCAATTTGCTCATCTGCGTTTTCTACATTACCTGTATCTACATATTTTGGATAGCCTTTGGGTAGTTCTGTTTCTATAACGGGCGCGGGTATTTGTTGTGTTATTGGCATTACAGGCATTTCTTGTTGTACAG
Organism: Sphingobacteriales bacterium TSM_CSM; assembly: GCA_002212725.1. GTDB lineage: Bacteria > Bacteroidota > Bacteroidia > Chitinophagales > UBA2359 > UBA2359. The sequence continues at coordinate 8,738 of MTCR01000071.1, forward strand.
CGTGTTGGTTTGGGTTGTATGGTGGTGGTATCATTACCGTTTGTTGCCCGTCTTTAGGGCTATTGTTTGCTGTTTCGGGTTTGGTGAGTTCGGGCACTTGCTGAGTATTATTAATTACTTGCCCTGCATCTTTCTGCCGGCTTTGCTCTTCAAACATTTTTTTATAAGCAGCCGGGTTAGCGGCAATCCATGCTTGTTTGGCTATGTCGAATTTGCGATGGTCTTGTTCGGGGTTGCCGGTATCTACTAATTTAGGATAGTTGGCAGGTACAACTTGTTGTGGTTGTACCGGCTGTACGCTTGCTTCAGTTGCCGCATTTTGAGAGGCAGGAATTGGTATGCCTTCTTGCGTATAGTGTTGATTGGGAGGTATCGTAGCTGTTTTATGTTCAACCTTTGTGCCATTGTTCTCTATTTCAGTTTTACCAGGTGCTTTCCATTGGCTATTTACCACTGCGGGTATAACTCCGGGGTTTGCTGCCATCCATGCTTTGTTGGCGGCATCGTAGCGTTGAGCATCTTCCTTTGGGTTTCCTGTATCCTTATACACCGGAAACCCCGCAGGCATATTGGTGCCCGGTTGCAATTGTACGGCGGGGGTAGCGGCGGCGCTGTTTGTATTTTGCCCCCGCAACATGCAGGAAACAGCAATAAGCAGGCAAAAAACGGCAAAAGAGCGCATAGCGCCCGGGCAGGTTGGCAACATATAAATTGAAATATTTTTAATTAATTTTGCACTCATATTTTATGCAATTCCTTGCTTCAAGAGATGGTGGCAATGTACATGGGTAGTTAATAAAGCGGCAGGGCATTTACCCGACAGGTAATGCGCCTGCCGCTTTATGTTTTGGTTATGCGGTTCTGTTTCCTAACTACCAAAGGAGATGGAGGCGGGTTAGGTCAACAAAAGGTTAAGCCTTATTGTTGGTCTTCTACAGGACAATTATTTTTATCCGTTATGGTAAAGGTGTAATTGTAGTTACCAGATAAACCGTCGATAGTAATTTGTTCTGCACCATCATTGAGCGTATCCGGTTCGGGAGTACCATTATCACCTGCTACTATAGCAGAGCCATCGGGTGCTGCACTTTCTTCGCCAATGTTGTTAGATGGAGTAAGGTCGCCCGTTACTGCTGCATTGCTTGTTGTGGTATAAGAAGAGCTACCGGCTGTTGAGGTGCCCACTTGTGGGTTGGTGTTATTCCATGAACCGGGTGCCCATGTAACAGTGTAGAATTGCACCCCGCCTGCAATTTGCAGGGTAACGCTACCGGTTCCATCCTGGCATTGGTCGGGATTTTGGCAGTAAGAAGCTCTAAGCGGTTGCGGTTGCTCCAAATGAACGGGGGCGCTGTAAATGGCGCAACCAAATTGGTCAACCACCAACACCGAATAATAACCGGCAGCTAAACCGGTAAAAGTGTGGTCATCGTAAACCAAGCTGGCAGTTGCCTGAGAAACTGAACTTTGCGAAGCTAAAAGGCTATCGTTTTTGGCTGCATTCAAGTCAGCGGGTAAAGAAGCGGAGGTAGATGCATTGAAGAACAGGTAGTAATCGAACAATGCAGAACCGCCCTCAATATACACTCTAATTTCTCCATCGTTAAATCCGTTACAACTAACCTCCACACCACCATGGTATTCTTTCACATCTAAGCCCACAACCGCTTCATCATTTTGAGTATTTGCAGGATTGTCATTGTCAAAAGCCAGCGGAATACCTGCCTGTGAACCGCCAATGGTGATGGTAAATGAACTGGGAGGGCCTGCTGAAAAACCGGTAACATCATGCACATCATTGGTAGGGCTGCCTGGGGGAGTACCAACAGGGCAGGCATCTGCCGGAGGAGTGTATTGCGCAAAAGCGTCGTTTGTAGCTATAAAGGCTACCAAAGAAAGGAGTAAGACTAACTTCTTCATAAATTTTTTGGTTTTAGATTGGTTTTTGTTATTGAAATGTGTTTCGTACCGGGTTGTTGCTCAGGCATTTTCTGCCTGTGGCTTGCGCCTGCAATATGATTTATGCAAGTTTTTTACCCCGCACAATCAGCCTGCAGTCGCTCAAAGTTAAGAAGTTCTAAATTATTTAAGCAAGGTTTTTGAATAGAAGCAGAAAAAAATTGAAAAACTTTTATCGAAATTATTTTTTTAATTTCTAAACGTCTGATTTTGAGGTATTTACAATGGCAATTTATATAAAAATTAAGAAAACTTTAAAAAAAACAGAAAATATTTTACCGGAAAATGACAGAACTTTTCCGGATGCCGGTTTCAGTTTAAGTTCTGTATATGCAATTTCTTATGCGATGTGCAAAAAAGCATTAAAAATTGCTTATTGGCGTTGTGCCGGTAAGCAGGTTTTCCTGAGTTTTACGGGCTGCTGCAGGGCAGGGAGGCAACTGCCACAGGTTCTTTTTGCGCGGCTAATTTAACGTGAGGTTGGAGTTAAAATTAGCGCGTGGTTGGGATAACAAAAACCCTCTGACGCTTTACTAAAAGAGTGTTTAGCTATTGTAAAATTTCATTGCTGCCATATTTTGTCATTAATCATGCAAATAAGAGTGAAAATGAATGCGGATCCCCCCCAGCCCCAGAGATGGTCAATTGTAGTTTATCTGTAACTAATAATTGTACAAATTATTTGCTTATCTACTTTTTCCTTGATGAAAAAGTAGCAAAAAATCAAGCCTGCCTGAAAATGGAGCTAAAAATCTGCATTACGGGCTGCAAGCGACAAGACAAACGCCCTTTTGGCAGGGCAACTTCTCATCTGATTTATCGGGGCGTTTGCTGCGTCGCTTGTTAACCGCCCTTCATTCCGATTTTCTTAACGCCCATTTTCAGAAGGGCGATAAATAAGACCATCCAAACTCAAACCTTTATTGCAGAATTGACCATCTCTGCCCCCAGCCCTCCCCGAGCAATCGGGACAAGCCCATAGAAAGGGGGGGAGCTTAAAATACTTGTTTTGCAAGGCTTTTAGAACTAAAAAATGATTTATTGTGCATGTGAAATGCATTCCCCGATTTTCCAATTTACCTAAGCCAAAAGCCAATCTCGTGCTAATTTAAATCTTGCCAGAAACGGCGGCGGGTAAGTTTAAGGTCTTGCAGGAGGGCAGATTTTACGCGTATGGTAAACACGTAGTAGCGGTAAGCGCCGGTGGGCGCCAAGGTAAGGAGCATTTCCCAGCAGTGCAGGTCGCGGGTAATGTCTAAGGTGGTTCGGGCGAGTTTTTTAAAGGCAAAATCGTAGCCCGAGTTAAAGGCAATGCGCCATTTTGGGGTAAGGTTTACCTCGCCGTTAAAGTTAAGGCTTTGGGTTACCAGCGTGGTATCCTGCCCGTTCCGGCGGGTGGGGCGCAGGCTAAGGGTATAGTCGAGCGAGATACGCCAGGGAATGTTAAGGTTCATAAACGCATCGGGGTTGTTTTGCACTTCTTCTTTTTCCTGTTCGGTACCCGATTTGGCGGTAAGGGTTTCGAGTTCTTTAGAACTGAACTGTGTGGCCACGGTGAGGTTAAAGCCGGCGGGTCGCAGCAGTTGTTTTTGTTGTTGCCATTGTGATTGGGCAATGCTACGGCCGTTATTGTCTATGGCATAGGGGTCGAGCGAGCCGCTGAGGTTTACCTGCACTTTACGCGCCAGGGTTAGTCCGCCGCTAAAGTTAACGGGCGCCCAGCGCATGCTGTCGGCCAAAAAGTTATAGGAGGTGCTGAAGTTGAGGCGGTCGAGCAGGTTTATTTTTTTTTCGCCGTTGTTGGTGGTATCTTTTGCCGAAAAGGTTTTCATTTGCAGGGTGTTGTTGAGGTTAAACCCAACAGAACCCACGGCGCCGCCGGCGGGTGCGCCAAAAATAGCGCCTTCAAAAACCGAGTAGCGGGCGCTGTCGCCTTTGGCGTTGTTTTGCACATACCGGTAATAGTTCCAGAAATCGGTTCCGAAATCGGGCTGAAAATTGAGGCTTACCGAGGGGGTTACTTCGTGCCTAATGGCTTTTATTTTTCCTTTACTGAAGTTCAGAAACCCGAAGAGTTTGGTGGTGAGGTTAATGCTGGAGTTAAGTTGTTTTACTGCCCTTTTAAAGCCGTTGTTGGTAAGGGTTTCAATTCGGGGCAAGAGGGTTTCAACGGTAGTTTCGCCGTTGGGCAGGGTTATGGTCTGGTAGGTGGTATCGGGTATCCACTGCTTTTGGGTGGTGGTAAAATACCATGCTTCGGCGTAGTTAATTGCGGGGCTTATGTTTATATATTTAAACAGGTTAAAATTGGTACTGGTTGCTGCGGTGTGTTCAATGCCGTATCTGGCGTTTTTAAGGGCGGTTTGGGTAAACAGCAGCGAGTCGGTAACAGTGCTTCGGGCTTCGGCGCGCATGGAGTAGGTGATACCTATTTTTTCATACCACCGTGCGCCGCCGGTTTGCACTTTCCGGGCAAACGGAAATTGGCGGCTCATATCAACCCTAAGGCTGGGCAGGGTCAGGTTTACCAGTTGGGTATTGGTATTTTGGTCGAGGCGGGCGCTGATGGCCATTCGCAGCGGGGTGCCCACAATATTGGCGTTGTAGTTAATGCTTGAACTCAGGGTATTGGTAAGTACGCTGGTGTTTCGCACTTCAAACTCGCGGTTGTAGCCGCTGCTGCCAAAACTTACGTTGGCAGAAAAGGTGCTGTTTGGTCTTGCCTTGGCATCCTGGGTGTGCAGCCAGCGCACAAAAAAGTTGCTTCGCTCGGTGTAGGTGGGGGTAATGCGGTCGCCGTCTTTGTTAATACCGTAGTCAATGCTTACATTGCCGTTAAATTTATAGCGTTTCCGGTAACCCGATGCGGCATTTACCCGCCAACTGCCGTTGGTATAAATATCGCCGGTAAGTGCAAGGTCAACATACTCATTAAACCCGAAATAATAGCCACCGCCCTGGAAGTAGAACCCGCGGTTGGGCGAATAGCCGTAGGCCGGCAGCAAAATACCCGAACGTTGTCCTTTGGCAATGGGAAAAATGCCGAAGGGTAAAAACAAGGGGGTGGGCACATCTTCCAGAATGAGCTGTGCGGGGCCCGAAACGATGAGTTTATCGGGAATGATTTTTACCTTGTTCACATTTATTTTAAAGTGCGGGTGTTCCAGATTGCAGGTGGTATAAAAGGCATTGCGGCCAAACATTTCGTTGTTTTCATTTTTCTTTACCACTTCGCCGCGCAGGTAGCCGTCGCCTTCTTGCGTTACTAAGTGGGTAAGGCGTCCTTTACGGGTATCGAAATTATACACAATCTGGTCTGACTGAAATTCGCGCCCGCCTTCGGTAAAAACCGGTATATCAGACAAGTTGCCCAGCGAGTCGGTTCTTGCGGCGGCCTTAATGGTTTTTTGGGTATAATCCAGCACAATATCGGCGGCGCTTACGGCCATATCGGCCTGTTTAATTTTGGCTTTGCTGTAGAGGTAAATTTTTTGGTTGGTAACATCATATACAATAGAATCGCGGGCGCTGTAGGTAACTTTGTCTTTAATGGCGCTGTCGGCAAATTTAAGTTGTATGGTATCGGCGGCATTTTTTACGGAATCGGGGCGCACCAACGCCACAGAGTCGGGCGGCGCTGCATCGGGCAGGTTTTGGGCAAGGACGCCCAAACGGTTTGCGCAGATGCAAAGCAACAAGGCTGCAAGAATATGTAATTTTTTTTTCAAAGCAGATTAAACCCCGGTATAAGTTTGCAGTTTCACTTCATGATATATAAATTTGCAGCACAAAAGGCAAGCAACCCCTGTTATGGCAAGAGCCGAAGTCTTAAATACACTCCAAAGCTTAATGACGCAGAAAAACGGCTGCAAGTTGCTGATTTGTATTTACAAGAAACACAGGAACACATGAAAACTGGATATTTGAACGCTTTTGAATTCTGTTTTATTAAAAAAATAGCTGTTTATTTTTTTGTTTTTTCTGTTTTGTGGTTAGTTCCTTCGCTGTCAAAAGAGAGTCCTTACTATTACCGCACCATTCAAACGGTGGTAATAGATGCCGGTCACGGGGGCAAAGATAATGGATGTTCGGGTAAAACCACCAAAGAAAAAGATGTTGCCCTGTCTGTTGCGCTAAAGTTGGGCAAATACATAACGGAAAACGTGCCCGGGGTAAAGGTATTATATACCCGGAAAGACGACACCTTTGTAGAATTGCACGAGCGCGCCTCTTTTGCTAACCGCAACGGGGGCGATTTGTTTATATCCATACATTGCAACAGCGCGCCCGAAACCGCAACGGTACACGGCACCGAAACCTATATTATGGGCGCCGAAAAAGCGGGCGAAAACTTAGAGGTGGCGTTCAGGGAGAACTCGGTAATTGCTTTGGAAAAAAACTACAAAGACAACTACGATGGTTTTAATTTAGAAGACCCGCAATCTACCATTATTTTTACGCTGTTTCAATCTTCGCACATAAAAGAGAGCGAAAAATTGGCGCGCAAGATAGATTACCAGTTTAAAAACCGGGCTAACCGCAACAGCCGCGGGGTAAAGCCGGCCAATTTTTTGGTTTTGTACAAAACCAACATGCCCAGTGTGCTCATTGAAACCGGTTTTTTAACCAACAAATCCGAAGAGAAATACCTTGCCTCAGACGACGGGCAGGCCTATATTGCCTCTGCCATTTACCGCGCCTTTAAAGAATATAAAGCCGATTGGGACGACCGTGCCAAAAACGGCGAAAAAAAAACCCAAAAATAAGGGCAGTTTTTACTGCTTACCGGTTGCATAACCCAAGGCAACAGTATTGTTGTAAAAAATACAGGCCGCCGCCGGCGCTACCAAAACCGTACTTTTTTACCTTTGCGGCAAGGTTTTTGCGCCGGAGTTTGCCAATTATCAAAAATTTATTGGTTAATTTGCAAAAGCATTCAACTTTACCATAAAACATTTGCACTTTGAGCATCAAAATATCTAATGAAACCAAGGTAGGCGCACTAACCCTTGCTGCCATCATTACCTTAGTACTTGGTTACAACTACCTGAAAGGTAAAAACCTGTTCAGACAACAAATTGTGTATTATGCTGTATATGAACGGGTTGACGGGCTGCTGCCGGCTAACCCGGTATTGGTAAACGGCCTGCAAATTGGCATTGTAGATAAAATTTACCTGAAAGAAGACGACCCCGCCAAGGTAATTGTGCGCTTTTCGCTCAAAGAAATTATTGACATACCCAAAGGTTCTACGCTGCAAATTGTAAGTTCCAGTTTATTGGGCGATAAAGCCCTGGAGCTGAAAATGCCACAGGTTCAAACCGCCGAAGACCTGGCAAAAGTGGTGTACCACATACCGGGCGATACCCTGCAAGGCCTGCGCGAAGAAGGCATTACCGAAATGGCGCTGAAAGAGATAGAACCCATTAAAACAAAAGCCGAACATTTGCTGCAAACGCTCGACTCTACCATGATGGCCGTGAATAAAATTATCCGTTCAGAAAAAATGGATAAAATCATTGACGAAGTAACCCAAAGCATTACCGCGGTTAAAAATTCGCTCAACGATGTGCAAATACTGCTGGCCAATATGAGCGAGTTTTCGGAAAACGATTTGGGCAAGGTGAGCAACATACTTCAAAATGTGGAAGACCTAAGCAAAACCATCAGCAACAATTCTTCCAAAATAAACACTATTGTAGCCAATACAGAATCGCTTACCGGCAACCTCAACACCTTGTCGGGCAATCTTTCTAAAACCGATATTGCCGCCACCATGCAAAAAGCCAATACCACCCTTGACGAGTTAAGCCAGATAACCGCCAAAATTAAAAGCGGCGAGGGCAGCGTGGCCATGTTGCTGAACAACCCTACGCTGTACAAAAACTTAGAGCAATCGAGCCTTGATTTAGACCGGCTACTGGTTGACCTGCGCCAAAACCCCAAAAACTACCTTGGGTTTTCGCTCATTACCATAAACCGGCAGAAAAAAAATGCCGCCGCGGCCGCCGCACCACCACCCCAACAACCCAAAGAACAAGGCGGCAGCAATGGGGAAAAATTTTAAATAAGCCATAAATCCGGGACTTACAACTGCCCGACATAAAAACCTGTTTCACCGTTTTGTTGTTATCCTTTGTGGTTCATGTCGCAAGAGGTGAAACAAATTAACGCATAAATTGAAACTGCCTGCAAAGTACATTGCCGGCAACACAGATAACTGATAAAATGGTCACCAATTTTCGGGTTGAAAACTACAAGTCAATTGAAAAGCTATCTATCAATTTAGGTAGGGTAAATGTTTTAATCGGCGAAAACGGGTGCGGTAAAAGCAATGTACTCGAAGCATTTGCGCTTGCTTCGGCAACCCTGCAAGACAAATTAGATAACGAGTTTTTAACCTCAAGAGGCATCAGGGTTACAAAGCCCGAACTGATGCGTGCCGCATTTGACCACAAAAATACAGCAGCGCCTGTAAAGTTCAGTCTTACTTCAGGCACAGCAGATGCATTTGAATTTGAAATTGTTAATGACAATAAACCTTATTCCAAATGGTATGGGTCTATGTCAAAAGTACCGGATAACCACCTCCAATCAGTACCTCTTTCTTTAATATTTGATATAGCTGACCTTGATGATAACCTTGCCAAAGAACGCATATTGGAATTACGGAAGATGCGGGCTGAAATCCGTGCATTTCAAAGTTTTACAGACTTTTTAATTTATTCACCCGAAAACACATCGCTAAGAACGTTTGAAAAAGAAGGGCAAATAGAGCCGTTGGGAATTTATGGCGAAGGGTTGTTTAAATTGTTGAAATATTTTGCATCACAACCCGATTTAAAGGAATTGCAGGAGGTAAAAAAACACCTCGGTTTGTTTGATTGGTTTACAGATTTTACCTTACCCGAAAGATTGTTTGAAGGTGAAAGTTTCATACAAATTAAAGACCGGTTTTTAGACCCGGAGGTGGCTTATTTTGACCAACGCAGCTCAAACGAAGGGTTTTTATTTGTTTTATTCTATACCGCCTTGCTCATCAGCGATAAAACACCGCGCTTTTTTGCAATAGATAACATTGAAGCCTCATTAAACCCCAAACTTTGTACAAAGTTGGTTAAAAATATAGCAGCACTTTCCAAAAAACACGATAAACAACTCATTATTACCACACACAGCCCTTCTGTTTTAGACGGTTTAGATTTGAATGACCCCGAACAAAAACTTTTTTTAGTTTACAGAAACAAGCCGGGGAAAACCACCATAAAACCAATTGAAAAACCAAACCCTATTGAAGGGCAGCAACCTGTAAAATTGAGCGAAGCGTTTCTTAGGGGTTATTTGGGCGGATTACCAAAAAATTTCTCTTTATGACCCATTTTGGTTTAGTTACAGAAGGCATAACTGACCAAGAGATTATTTCCAATATTCTGATTGGTTATTACAATAATCCCGACATATTAATTACAGAACTTCAACCCCTCAGAGATGAAACCGACAAAAATCGGGCAGTCAGTTTCGGCGGTTGGGGAAACCTTCTGGAATATTGCCAATCACCGGTATTTAAACAAGCATTTCAGTCTGTTAGTTATATCATTCTGCAAATAGATACCGATGTTTGTGAAGATTATGAAATATCCAAGAAAGAGAACGGAGAAGACTTAACCCCCGAACAATTAATTAAAAAAGTAGCAGATAAGTTCATCGGCTTAATTGGAATTGACTTCTACCGCCAATTTCAACATCGGATTATTTTTGCAATAGCTGTGCATTCTATTGAATGTTGGTTGCTGCCAATCTACTACACCGATAACAGAAAGCATAAAACTGTTAATTGTTTACCAACACTTAACCAAGCCTTATCAAAAAAAGAAGGGTTTACCATAGACGCAAGTAATAAAGCGTTAATTTACTATCAAAGAATTTCTGATGTATTTTCAAAAAAGAAAAACCTGGAAAAATATTATCCCCACAATCCAAGTTTTAACATCTTCATTCAGAACCTCAGCACCCAGAACATACAACTATAGGCTAATCCTTAATTATTATGGCAGACTTTCGGGAAATGTGTTTCGGGCAAAACAGACATCAATTATTGGCAATTCTATTTTTTTCGTTGCTCCTATTCATGATGCAAGCAAATGCTGCCGCACAAACCGCCAATACACCCGCAACCACGCAACCCACCCCCAATGACGACAAAACCCTGCAAATTTTAAGCACCGACCTGCTGGAGGTAATTGCCAAAGGCAATAAACCCGCCCGCAAACTCATTGGCAATGTAATGCTGCAACAAGGCGAGGTAACCATGCACTGCGACAGCGCCATGTTTTACTTTGAAGATAACAATATTGAGGCTTTCGGAAATATTCATATTGCGCAGGGCGATTCGGTCAATATCTATTCCGACAGGCTGCTGTACAACGGCAACAAGCAAAAAGCCACCCTCTACGACCGCGTAAAACTGAACGACAAAACTACCGACATAAAAGCCGATACCCTCTACTATTTTGTAGCAAGCAAAAAAGCGGTGCTGCAAAACAACGTATTTATGACCGACAAAAAAAACGACGTTTATGCCGATAAAGTGGAGTACTTTGTAAACACCAAAAAAGCCGAACTCTACAACAACGTGCGTCTTACCGATGGCAAGGTAAACATTACCGCCCAACACATGGACTATGACGTAAACTCCCAGGAAGGCACTTACAGCGGCGGCGGTAAATTAGTTGACGGCAGCACTACCCTTACCAGTGAAAAGGCGCACTACTACGGAGCTACCAAAAAAACCGTGTTTGAAGAAAACGTGCATTTAATATCGCCCGAATACGATTTGCATACCCCACTGCTTAACTACGATATAAGAACCGAAACGGCAGAATTTTCGGGGCAATCTTCCATAAAAGGCAAAGACGGCAGCACCATTAACACCAATTCGGGCGTATATGATACCAAAAACGACCGCCTCAAACTCAGCCAACGTACCGCCGTGAACAACCCGCCCCAAACCCTTATTGCCGATGACCTGGACTACAATAAGGTAACAGGTTTTGGCAAGGCGCGCGGTAACGTGCTTTGGACAGATACCAGCCAAAACGTTACCATTAAAAGCCAGGCTGCCGATTTTGACGATAAAAACCATACGGTACTGGCCTATAACCGCCCGGTGCTCATTAACATAAGCGGAAAAGACACCCTCTTCCTTACTGCCGATACGCTGAAAGGCTTTACCCAACCCAATAAACCCAAAGGCGCCAAGCCCGATGCCAAACAAGATACCACCCGGCAAAAAGCCTTTTACGCCTACCGGAATGTACACATTTTCAGACCAGATATGCAGGGAATTTGCGACTCACTGGTCTATTCCACCACCGATTCGGTGTTCCGAATGTACTACAACCCTATCATTTGGTCAGACAACAACCAACTGTATGCCGATACCATAATTGCATACACCAAAAACAACCGGCTGCAACAGGTACACCTCATTCGCTCGGCTTTTATGGCAACTAAAGAGCAGGAAGGGGTTTTTAATCAGGTAAAAGCCAAAAATATTACCGGCTTCTTTAACGATTCTACTATAACACATATTTTTGCAGACGGAAACGCAGAAAGCATTTACTATATAAAAAACGAAAAGCAAGAATACAGCGGCCTGAACCGCGCACAAAGCAAGCAAATGTATATTTACTTTAAATCAAAAGACATAGACCGCATCAGTTTTCTCGATAAGCCCGAAGCCACCTTCTACCCTATTCAGCAGGTACACCCGGCCGATTTTATTCTTAAAGGCTTTCAGTGGCAGGAAAAAAAACGCCCGCAACGTCCGCAACTTTTTTTACAATAATTTTTTCATAATTCCAAACGCTTTATTACGAAACAGTTCAAAACCAAAAAACAAAATGTCATCAATTAATTTTATATCGCCCGAACAAGCAGCAGGTTATATCCAATCGGGCGACAGCGTGTATATTCACAGTGTGGCGGCAGCCCCTCAGTTTTTAATAAATGCCCTTATGCAACGCGCCCATGAATTGCGCAACGTGCGCATACTGCACCTGCATACCGAGGGGGAAGCACCTTATGCCAACCCCGAATATGAAGGCATTTTTAAAGTTTGCTCGTTTTTTGTGGGGCCAAATGTGAGGCAGGCCATAAAAGAAGGCCGGGCAGATTATATGCCCCTGTTTTTAAGCGAAGTACCCTTGGTTATCAGGCAGCGGCTTGTGCCTATTGATGTTGCGCTCATATCGGTTTCCTTGCCCGACAAGCATGGCTATGTATCGCTCGGTTGTTCGGTTGACTCTACCCTGGCGGCGGTTCAGATGGCTAAAAAGGTAATTGCCCAGGTTAACCGTTTTATGCCCCGTGCTTTGGGCGACGCCCCCATTCATGTTAGCAGTATTGACCACTTTGTAGAGAGCGATATACCGCTGCCCGAAGCGCCCATGCCTAAACCCAGCCAAACGGAAATGAAAATTGGCGAACATATAGCCACTTTGGTAGATGATGGCGCCACCCTGCAAATGGGCATTGGTTCCATACCCAACGCCGCACTGGCCAACCTTACCAACCATAAAGGATTGGGCGTTCATACCGAAATGTTTTCAGACGGGCTGCTACCGCTTATTGAGCGCGGCATTATTACCAACGAACACAAAAAAATTCACCCCAACCACGTAGTTTCCAGCTTTGTAATGGGTACCCGAAAAGTATATGACTTTATCCACAATAACCCGCGGGTTCTCATGCTCGATGCGGCTTTTGTAAACGATACAGCCATTATACGCCAAAATCCGAAAGTAACAGCCATAAACAGCGCCATAGAAATTGACCTCACCGGGCAGGTTTGCGCCGACTCTATTGGCACAAGCATTTACTCCGGCGTAGGCGGACAAATGGACTTTATCAGGGGCGCAAGCTACTCACCGGGCGGCAAGCCCATTATTGCCATAAATGCCCTTACATCAAAAGGCGAAAGTAAAATTGTACCTACCCTGAAAACCGGCGCCGGTGTGGTAACTACCCGGGCCAACGTGCATTATGTAGTTACCGAATACGGCATAGCTAACTTATACGGCAAAACCCTTAAGGAAAGAGCCGTGGAGCTAATTCGCATTGCACACCCCAACCACCGCGAAACACTGGAACGCGCCGCTTATGACCGGTGGAAAGGGCGGCTGTAAATTGTAACCAATTGTTGTAAAAATAATTTCACAAAAAACCACAATAAAATTTGGTATTTCAAAAAATATAGTGCAGTTTTGTACAAACGAGCAAAAAGCACCCGTAAAACAGGGCTTCAAACCCTGCCTGCGGAAAAAGTTGTGCCACACAATGGGAACAAATTTCATTTCTTTTTTCACAGTTTTTTTAAACAAAAATTAGTTATGAAACATGTACCTTTTTTTCGCATTTCCGCTAAGGCGGCCTTGGTTTTTAGCGTGTGTTTTATTCTTAATATTTTTGGGGGGGGGTAATGTGTTAGTGGGGCAAGAACTGCCATTGCCCCCATGGCCCGACCCTTACGTTTGCCAAAGCGAACTATATTGCTCCACACCATTACCCAACTAACCATATATAATACCATAGGTTGCAAAGCGCTAAGTCAATACTTTAAGGGGGCGGGCACATGGCATATTCAAATCAACACCCTTCCGCCCGGTTTATATTACTACACACTTACTTCAAATGGCGAGTTGTTTAAATCCGACAAACTGGTTATTGTTCCGTAATATCAAACTTGCTTTGTGATTTTTCACAGGTGCCGTAGATCTGCGGCATCTGTGAAAAAACAATAATTTGCTAAAATACTACTGATGAAAAAACGCGCATTTTCTATATGCTTCTTGTTGTTAATGTTATCTTTGGTTGAGGCACAGTCTAAATATTGGGGGCAAACATTGTCTTATACAGGATATAACACCCATTCAATGCGTAAGATAAAAATGATAACAGGAAACAGCTATGTCGCTCTTATGGGCGTAAATCCCGATACCGCTAACTATTGGAACAGTTGCTTTTTTTACATGCAAAACAACGGCGATACTGCCAATACTCGATTTTATGCACATCCCACAATCAGTAACGCAGATCATATAATTAAGGATATTGTATTAACACAATTTGGGTTTGCTATGGCGGGTTTTACTACCGGAAACTGGGGTGAGGGTTATTCTCAAACATTGTTTCAAACCACCAATTTTAGTGGCGATATCATACAATATAAAACTATATGCGAGTACCCATCTTCTTCTGCCAAATTACTTAAGACTGTTGAGGGTGGATACCTCATGATTGGCGCTGTAGTACCCGATTACCCCAACAATCCACCGTATAATACAGAAATGTACGCGGTAAAACTCAACGACCAGTTTGATATAGAATGGGAACACATATACAACGATTTGGGGTATTATTACGACAACTACCTTACCGACATACTGCCCGCACCCGACGGCAGCGGATATTATTTGTTGGGCACTATTAAATGGGGAGGTTCTTTATTTGAAAGCGGAGATATATTGCTCATGAAAATAAACAACGAAGGTGAACCGGTAGAGCAGTATCCTTTTAGTATAAATGGTATGGACAATACCCTGTCTTTTTATCCTACCCCGGATGGAAATTTAGTCATTACTGGTGGGGTAAGAGCTGAAACAAACCTGAAAAAGGGGGTGGTTTTAAAATCAGATTGGCAAGGCAATATAATTTGGCAAAACCAGCTATTTAATACAGGATTACAAGAAGGTCATATTGAACCCGTTGTTATTGCCGAAGATGGCAACTATGTTGGAGCAGGTTCACATAAAAGGCCTGGTTCAGTAAAAAAAATTGATGCGTATATGGTAAAATTTAGTTCTTCTACAGGAGAAATCCTCTGGCAACGGCATTATGGCGGCAACTATAATGACTACTGCTACGACATGATAGCCACGCCCGACGGCGGTTACCTCATGGTAGGCAGGCAAGACACCCTTACCGGCGCCTTTGCCTATATTGTAAAAACCAACTGCATGGGTTTGCTCACCGAGCCGCAGGCAGCCTTTACCTTCTCCACAGATTCCACTACCCTTGCTGCCACTTTCTACAACCAAAGCCAATATGTTTACCCCGACAGCATAGACGGCGGGCATTTCATCTGGCAATTTGATGACGGCACACCGCCCTACCAAACCAAAAACCCCGAACCCATTACCCATTTATACGCCCAACCCGGCACCTACTACGTTACCCTCCAAGCCATCGTCTGCAATGATACCGGCGCCTACACCACCATCGTAAAACCGCAAAGCGGCTGGGGCACCACCGTAGGCATACCAGAAAATTCCTCCGAGTACTCGGGGTCAGGGGTGGTAGTTTACCCCAACCCTGCCCAAAACACCCTGCACTTCAGCATTTCTAACCCGCTCGTTGAGCCTTTCAATCCGCTCGTTGAGCCTGTCGAAACGAGCATTTCCCTCTACACCCCCGCCGGGCAGTTAGCGTTGCAAACCCCGTTTGTTTCGACAAGCTCAACAACCGCGGCAGGCTCAACAAACGCAAGTTCTGTAACCCACACCATTTCGGTGGCGAACCTGCCGGCGGGCATCTATTTTTATACGGTTAGTGTTGTCGGAGGGGACTCCGACAACGGCTACAACGGCGGTATTAGCGGCGGCATGGTACTGGCGCGGGGCAAGGTGGCGGTGGTGCGGTAGGTGAGGAAAGGTTGTCTTTCATAAATATTGTTATCTGGTATTTTGTATTTTTGTTGGGTAAAATTTTGTTTTATGCTCATTACTGCAAGTGTTGAAAAGCAAAGCCTTTGCTGTTGTGCTATTCACGAGGTTAAACCTTGTGGGAGCGGTCTTTTTACTACTATGAAAGTAATTTATTGTTTATTTCAATTTTTAGTTTTTTGCAATTATCTCTTTATACACGCACAACCCAAATACTTTGCCAATTCCGTTCAATGGAATGATTATTTTACCCAAGAATTTAGAAAAGCCATACCTACCGGCAATAATTACACAATTTTAGTTGGCAATATCTACCCCACATTTCCGGGGCATTGGCAAAACGGCGTTAGCTATATGGATAAGTATGGTAACTGTACGCCCGCAATTACTTATACCAACCCATTTGCAGGCGATTTGGGAAATTTTGACTCTTGTTTGAAAAATGATTTACTTTTGATTGTGGGTCAGTTAAGTCCGGTTTGGGATACAACAACCTATCAAGCGTATTGCCAATGGATAAACACAAATAATGATTTAACCGAGCTTATTCCTTTGGTTAATTATCCATCAGCCATACGGGCTATATATCCATGCGCAGACGGCGGTTATCTGTTAGTTGGTCGTGTTATACCCAATTACCCCAATACTCCCCAATGGTTAGAAATGTACGCGGTAAAACTCAACGACCAGTTTGATATAGAATGGGAACGCATATACAACGATTTGGGGTATTATTACGACAACTACCTTACCGACATACTGCCCGCACCCGACGGCAACGGATATTATTTGTTGGGCACTATTAAATGGGGAGGTTCTATGTTTGAGAGTGGAGATATACTGCTTATGAAAATTAACAACGCCGGAGAGCCGGTAGAACAATATCCTTTTAGTATAAGTGGCATGGATCAGACACTATCTTTTTGTATTACTCCTCAGAACAATTTATTGATTTCGGGGGCTATTGAGGGGGAAACATATAATGTACATGGTATTGTACTCAAAACCGATTTGCAAGGCAACATTATTTGGCAAAATGAATTGTTTCAAAGTCCTAAAGAAGGAGAAATTGCTTCGTTGATAGTGTCATCTGATGGTAACTATGTAGGCGGCGGAAGCTACAAAACCGCACCGGGACAGATTGATGCTTATCTTGTAAAATTAAATGCTTCTACAGGGGCTATCCTCTGGCAACGGCATTACGGCGGCAATTACCGC
This sequence comes from Sphingobacteriales bacterium TSM_CSM, assembly GCA_002212725.1. Classification (GTDB taxonomy): domain Bacteria; phylum Bacteroidota; class Bacteroidia; order Chitinophagales; family UBA2359; genus UBA2359. Next base: position 25,636 of record MTCR01000071.1, read on the forward strand.
GACTACTGCTACGACATGATAGCCACGCCCGATGGCGGTTACCTCATGGTAGGCAGGCAAGACACCCTTACCGGCGCCTTTGCCTATATTGTAAAAACCAACTGCATGGGTTTGCTCACCGAGCCGCAGGCAGCCTTTACCTTCTCCACAGATTCCACTACCCTTGCTGCCACTTTCTACAACCAAAGCCAATATGTTTACCCCGACAGCATAGACGGCGGGCACTTCATCTGGCAATTTGATGACGGCACACCGCCCTACCAAACCAAAAACCCCGAACCCATTACCCACCTATACGCCCAACCCGGCACCTACTACGTTACCCTCCAAGCCATCGTCTGCAACGATACCGG
>MTCR01000100.1 GCA_002212725.1 Sphingobacteriales bacterium TSM_CSM
GCCCGGGCCCAACCGATACAATGGTTACCGGCACGCCAAGATATTGCTCAATAAAGGCAATATAGTTTTGCAGGGAAGCGGGCAGGTTGTCATAGCCGGTGCAATGGGCAAGGTCTTGTTGCCAACATTCAAATTGCTTCAAAACAGGCTCAACCGGCTGCCTGTCAAGGTCGTAGGGCAGGTTTGGAGTTTCGGAACCGTTTACCTCATAGGCTACACAGGCGGCAATTTGCGGAATTGCCGACAGTACATCGGCTTTGGTCATTACCAATTGTGTTACGCCGTTCAGCATTACGGCATAGCGCAGGGCAGGCAGGTCTATCCAGCCGCATCGGCGCGGCCGGCCGGTGGTGGCGCCAAATTCGCCGCCGGCCTGCCGTATTTGTTCGCCGGTTTCGTTCAGCAGTTCGGTAGGAAACGGGCCGCTGCCAACACGGGTGCAGTAGGCTTTGGTAATGCCAATAACCTGGCCAATGGCAGAGGGTGCAATGCCTAAGCCGCTGCATACGCCGGCGGTTATGGTGTTTGAGGAGGTTACAAACGGGTAGGTGCCAAAATCAATGTCGAGCATAGAGCCTTGTGCGCCTTCGGCAAGTATTTTTTTACCCTGTTTCAGGGCGTTGTATATAAAATATTCGCCGTCAACTAATTGCATAGACCGCAGCAGTTCTATGCTTTCAAAAAACTCGGTTTCCAATGCCGGCAGGTCGTATTCATATTGGTAGAGGTGGTTTAGCAACCCTTCGTGTTTTTTTACCAACTCTTTATAGTATTGCTCAAATTTACCCAATTCCACATCGCCCACCCGAAGCCCGTTTCGGCCAATTTTGTCCATGTATGTAGGGCCTATTCCCCGCAGGGTAGAGCCTATTTTGTCTTTACCTTTTGCTGCTTCCGATGCGGCATCTAACAGTTTGTGGGTGGGCAGTATGAGGTGCGCTTTTCGGGAAATAAAGAGTTTTTGCGCTACATTGGCGCCGGCCTGTTTTACTTTTTCAATTTCTTTCTGAAATGATACGGGGTCAATTACCACGCCGTTTCCGATAAGGTTGAGCGGACGCTGGTGAAAAATGCCCGATGGTATGTGGTGCAACACAATTTTTTGGCCGTTTACGTACAGCGTATGCCCGGCATTGGGTCCGCCCTGAAACCGGGCTACTATATCGTAATTATTAGCCAGAAAGTCAACTACTTTACCTTTTCCTTCGTCGCCCCATTGTAGGCCTAAGAGTACATCAACAGACATGTTATTACGGTGTTTTATGAGTTGGTTTGTTAAATGTTTGTGGGTTGCCCAAGCAGTTGCAAAGCCTGTTCCAAAGTTTGGGCGGTGGTAAAAATCTGGTTCAGTTTGGTAACTACCAACAGGTTTTGCAGGGTTTGGGGCAGGTGAACCAAAATGGTTTCGCCGCCGGTATTGCGCGATTTGGTAAGCAGTTGCAACAACAGGTTTAACCCGCTGCTGTTCATGCCGGTTATTTGCTGCAAATCTACAATAAAATTAATTGTTTGCGGGTGAGTGTTCTCTTTTATAGCAGCCAACAGGGCGGGCAGTGCGTGCTGTTCTAACAGGCTGCCTTGCAAACAGAGGAGTGCGGTAGAGTTGTTAAGGTTGCTAAGGTTGAATTGCATTTGGGGCAGAAAGTAGTGGGTAGAAGGTAATGGGTATAGGGCTGCCTGATTTCAGTAAAAAAATTGTTTCCGGTTTTGCAAGCCCAACTTCAGGGTAGTTTATTGGTTGGTTTTCAGTTCGGGGTGTTTTTGTTTGTATTCACAATCTCCCTGGCAGGTTCCGTACAGGTTGAGGGAGTGGTGGGTAATGGTAAAGTTGAGCAATTGCCCTATCATGGTTTTGGTTTGTTGAATTCGGGGGTCGCAAAACTCCATAACCTTTCTGCAGTCTATACAAATGAGGTGGTCGTGTTGTTTGTAGCCGTATGCTTTTTCGTAGAGTGTTACGTTTTTTCCAAACTGGTGTTTGGTTACCAGGTCGGCGGCAACCAGCAATTCCAGTGTGTTGTAAACCGTAGCGCGGCTTATATTAAACTGGTTGTTGCGCATGTGAATATAAAGGGTTTCGGCATCAAAATGGTCGTTGCGCGTGTAAATTTCCTCCAGTACGGCATACCTTTCGGGGGTTTTGCGCTGTTGGTTTTTTTCAAGAAAGGAGGTAAAAATGCTTTTAACTTCCTGTACAATTTTTTGGGTATCTGTGCTCATTGACTAATGAAATAATACATGATAAGGTTTTTGCAACCCCGGTTTTATTGGCAAAAAGGGTGCCGGCCACCCTGTTTTATGTTGCTTTGGGTATTGCGCATGGCATGTTGGGAGTTGAGTTGTTTTGGGAGTATTCGTTTACTTCGGGTGGTTCAATCAATTTTCGTACTTATTGAGGTTGTACCTTTGTTGGCGATGTTCTTAACCAAACTCCTTTCATTTTACCGCAAAGAACGCAAAGTTTTGCGCAAAGTTCCGCAAAGTTTTTTTGCGCTTTATGGTCAATGCTTCCAATCGGCAAGGAACAAGAGAAAATGCAGGGATTTACAGATAGCACCTGAATAGTTACCAATTTTCAAATTTATTGCCGGTTAAAAATCAGATTTTCAAAGCCATGTTTACCGCATTTGTTAAGCGCCTTGCTTGTACTGTAAACACAAACGGGTAACTGAGCGTTCAAAATTAGCGGTTTGGTTGCTTGTAAAGGTAAGGATTTTGGTAAAAAAGTGGTGCTTTGCCGGCATATCATTGCAAACAAACCTGTATTGCCGCCACCGGGGGCTTGGGCAGGCTCCATCAGTTAATACGGGTTACCGAGTAAACGCCCTCTACCTCCCTTAGTTTTTTAATAAGTTGTTTCAACTGCGTGTTATCTTTTACAAAGACATGAATTTCGCCCTCAAAAATGCCATCGCGGGCATTGAGCGAAATAGAGCGCATATTGACTTTAAGTTCGCCCGAAATAATGTTGGTAATTTTGTTTACCAATCCTATATCATCAATGCCGTTTATGCGCAGAGAGGCCAAAAACAGCGGGTCGGAGGCGCTTTTTCCCCATTTAACGCTTACTACGCGGTACGGATATTCGGTAATAAGTTGTCGGGCATTGGGGCAATCGGTGCGGTGTATGCGAATGCCTTTTCCAATGGTAACAAACCCAAATACTTCATCGCCCGACACCGGCTTACAGCAGTTGGCAATGCTAAAATCTACCCTGTCGGCAAATCCGCCAAAAATGCTAATATCGGAGGCGGCAATTTCGTCACCTTTCAGTTGAATTTCGCCATCGTCTATTGGAGTTGGTTTTTTTCCTTTCTGGGTGTAATCAATTTCTTCGCCGTTAAATTTAATGTTTTTCAGTTCGGCAAGGTCAAAGGCTTCGGTGGCAATAGCATAGAAAAAGTCTAATGAATCGGAAAACCGGAAATAATTCACCAATTCATTAATGACGTTTTGGCTGTAATTTAATTTTAAGGCGCGCAGTTTTCGTTCCAGCATTTCTTTACCGGCTTCGGCCACAATACGGCGTTCGTTTTGCAGGAAGGATTTAATTTTAGACCTTGCGCGGCCGGTAACGGTAAAATTGAGCCATTGCTCGCTGGGGTTTTGTTTTTTGTTGGTAAGTACCTCAATTTGGTCGCCGTTTTTCAGCTTGTATGAAATGGGTTGCAGTTTGCCGTCTATTTTAGCGCCAATACAACTACAGCCCAAATCGGTATGAATTTCAAAAGCAAAGTCGAGTACTGAAGCGCCGACAGGCAAAAATTTCATTTCTCCCTTTGGGGTGTAAACAAAAATTTCGCTTTCGTATAATTCATGTCTGAAAGAGTTAAGCCATTCAACAGCATTTTCCGATTTTTCGGAAAGCAGTTCGCGTACTTTTTCCAACCATTTTTCATATTTACCTTCTGATTTACCGCCTTTGTATTTCCAATGGGCGGCAATACCTTTTTCGGCAATGGCGTCCATGCGTTCGCTGCGTATTTGCACCTCTACCCATTTGCCGTTCGGGCCCATTACGGTGGTATGCAAAGATTCGTAGCCATTGCTTCTTGGCGAGGCAATCCAGTCGCGCAAACGGTCGGGGTTAGGGTTATACAGGTCGCTTACCATGGCATAAACATTCCAGCAAATACTTTTTTCGTCTGCCTGTGAAGGCAGGTCTAAAATAATGCGAATGGCAAACAGGTCGTAAATTTCTTCAAAAGGTACTTCTTTGTGTTTAATTTTATTGGCTATGGAGTAAATATGTTTTGGCCTGCCAAAAACCCTGAATTTGGTGATGCCAATTTTGGGCAATCTTTCAACTATTGGCGCTATAAAAGCGGCAATATACTCTTCGCGCACCTTTTTGGTATTTTGCAGTTTTGTGGCTATTTCTTTATACAAATCTTTTTCGGTATATTTCATTGCCAGGTCTTCCAGTTCCGATTTTATGCGGTACAAACCAAGCCGGTGTGCAAGCGGTGCATATAAAAACAGGGTTTCCGATGCAATGGTAAGCTGTTTGTTTTCGGGCATGGAGTTTAGGGTGCGCATATTATGCAGGCGGTCGGCCAGTTTTATGAGTATTACCCTTATGTCTTCACCCAGGGTAAGCAGCAGTTTGCGCAGGTTTTCGGCGGTTTTGTTGGCCAGGTTTCGTTTTTCAAAAAACCCGGTAATTTTGGTTAAGCCGTCAATAATTTTGGCAACACTGTGGCTAAAGTGCTTTTCAATATACTCGAGGGTTATAGGGGTATCTTCCACCACATCGTGCAACAGGGCACAAATAATTGAGGTTACATCTAAGCCGCCAATTTCTTCGGCCACAATTCGGGCCACGGCTATGGGGTGGTAAATATAGGGCTCACCACTTTTGCGGCGGGTTCCTTCGTGTTGGATAAGCGCCAGTTCAAAGGCAGAGTCCAGCCTTTTGCGGTCATATTCGCTCAATACACCGCAGAAGGTTATCATTTCATGGTACTTTGCCTTAATGTCGGCAACTTCCTCTTCGCTATATGCCGATGCTTTTACCATAGCCATAAGCAGGTTAATTAATAAGTGTTTAAAACATTGGTTTTAATAAATATAATATGTTAGTTTACAACCGCTGCAACTACAACTTTCCATGCTGTTTATGTTGTAACCGGTTGTGTTTTTTGTTATATAAGGGTTAGTATTGTGCATTTGTATGTAAAATCTGCTGCGCACCCACACTGCCTTTGGGGCAAAGGTGTTTATTTTAAGGCGTTTACACAAAAATAACAAAAAACCGATGCAATTAGAAGCAGCGGCACAAATAAAATTACAAAAACAGTATTTATTGTCTTTTTACCGCAATTTAGTGCATAAAACACCTGCATACAAACGGCATTGCCTGCTGTCCTTGTTGCCTGCCGGCAAAATAACCTGCCGTTTATGCCCGGCAACCATTCTGTTGCCTGTATTTTTGTTAAACCAGGCAAGGGCCCGGTAGCAACCGGTGTGCCTGAAATTGTGCAAGAAAATATTTTGGTTAAGGTCAAGTTTTGCATTATCGGTATTTGTGAGTAATAACAAAACCGCGTTTTCCTGTTATTGGTAATTAGTCAACGTTTGCGTTTATATTGCTTTAAAGTTAGTTTATGGCATGTATTTTGCACATTCCCGAAGCGTGTAAGGTATGGTGCCAAAGCATTTGCGCATACAAACGGCGGCCACACCTTATTACCCTTCCATAACAAACAAACAAGCACTATGCTCAAAAAAATAATATTTACCCTCTTTATATCAGCAGTCAGCGCTGTTGTTGCTGTAAATTTTTACATTAAGGCATCTTTAAAAGAAACCGAAGCCAGATTATGGAGAATGCAACAGGCAGTGTCTGACTACAACAACAATGCCGCCTACCCTTACAACACCGGCCAAATACCCGTAGTATTTACCGGCAGTCCGGCGCGTTATGGCAATAACAGTTGGGACGATGATTTTACAAAAAGCAACAGCGGTTTTATAGAAGCTGCCAAAATAGCCAACCCTACGGTGGTAAACATTGCGGCCATGCGGCTGGAATCGGGCAGCAACACAAATCCCTTTGGCGAACTGTTTGGCGATAAGGGCGCCGATTGGTTTGGCTACAACGCTCCATACAAAGCCGATGCCGGTCTTTCAAACGGTTCGGGAGTTATTGTTTCAACCGATGGGTATATTGTTACCAACTACCATGTTATTGAAGGCAGCAACCAAATTCAGGTAACCCTGTACGATAAAAGAACTTTTACCGCCACACTGATAGGCAGCGACCCCTCTACCGATATTGCGCTGTTGCGCATTAATGCCAGTGCTTTGCCTGCCATACAATACGGCAACTCAGATGAACTGGAAGTTGGCGAATGGGTACTGGCAGTTGGCAATCCGTTTAACCTTGCCTCTACCGTTACAGCCGGTATTGTAAGCGCCAAAGGCAGAAATATTAACATTCTTAAAGAAGAATCGGCAATAGAAGCCTTTATTCAAACCGATGCGGCAGTAAACCAGGGCAACAGCGGCGGTGCGCTGGTTAATTTGCGCGGCGAACTGGTAGGCATTAACACCGCTATTGCCACTCCGTCGGGGTCGTATGCCGGCTACTCTTTTGCCGTGCCGGTTAATATTGCAGGCAAGGTTATAGATGATCTTAAAATCTATGGTTTTGTACAGCGCGCCTATTTAGGCATTAACACCCGCGACATTACCCCCGATATTGCCACCCAACTTAAACTGAAAGACATGAACGGCGTGTATGTGGAATTTGTGGCCGAAGGCGGCGCCGGCGCCGAAGCAGGGCTGAAAAAAGACGATATTATTACCGAAGTAAACGGGTATAAAGTAATTTCGGTGCCCGAATTTAAAGAAAAAGTAGGACGGTTTAGACCCGGCGATGTAATTGGCATTACCTACCTGCGCAAAGGGCAAATGGCTTACACCAAAATGGCGCTGAAAAATGCTGCCAAAACCACCAAACCGGCGGGTACGCCTAAACAAGACCTCGAAAAATTGTTGGGCGCTCAATTTCAGGAGTTAACCCCGGCCGAAATGAACAGCCTTGGCACCCGAAACGGTATAAAAGTTACCCATCTTACCGAAAACGGACTGCTGCGCACCGCCACCTCCATGAAAGTGGGCTTTATTGTGCTAAAGGTAAATAACGAAAATATTGACAATATAGAAGATTTTTATAACATTATACAAAAAGTACCCAAAGGCGACGGAGTTATGTTAGACGGTATTTACCCCAACGAAAAGCATAAAAAACTCTATGCCTTCAGCATGAAATAGGGCAACCGTTAACACAACGGCGGCTATGGCTGCAAATCACAAAAAACACCAATCCCCCTGCCTGTGGCTGCCACAAACAGGGGGATTGGTGTTTTGTTTACCGGCGTAAACTGTGCTACAGGTTAATTGGCATTTTTAATAGATGCAGCACCCGATGTTTCGGAGCGCACGTTTTGGGCAGCGCCTTTGTAAGAAATACTGCTGGCACCGGTAGCATCGGCATCCATTTCGCCACTAACGGATAATTCGGCATGGCTGGCGCCTGTTGCTTTCACTTGTGCTTGCGTAACCTGCATGCCATAGGCTTTTAAACCCGATGCACCGTTTACCTCATACAATGCAGTGCCGGCTTCACCGGTCAGGGTAAGTTCTGATGCGCCGGTTACTTCAGCCTCTACCCTCGAAACTTTTACATTGGCATTCATTTTTGAAGCACCGCTTACAGTTAAAACCAAGTCGTTTTCTGCATTAAATTCCGGTACATTGCCCTCGCAGGCGCCGTTAAATTCTAATTCGGTAAGATTGGGCGTGGTAATATACACCTGCATCAATTCTGCTTGTTGGTTGCTTAACCAATTCCAGCCTTCAAACCAGCCTTTACCACCCATTGAAATATGCAACTTATCGCCGTCTAAATCTGCTTTCAGTTTTTCCAAGTCTTCGGCGGTTCCGGCCACGGTTACTTTGTATTCGGGGGCTTGTTGCACATGCACTTTAAAAAAGCCGGTAAGTTCAATGCGTTCAAAATCGGCAAAATCAAAGTTTTTTTGCGCCTCGCCGCTAAGGGTAAAGGGGGCTATGGGCGCTATGGGGGTTATGGGCGCATCGGGGGTTGCCATGCCTGTTTCTTCATCGGGTTGTTTTTTGGGCGGGTCGGCCATGGTCAGCCCTTCGGGCAACATTACCCAACGCAAACCCACCATATCGGCATCTAAGGTATTGGTGGTGTTTTTCACATCGTAAATTACCCTTTCTGAACCGGGCATAAAAAACACCGATTTGCCTTTAGGTACTTTAAGCGTTAACTCAATTTGCTGGTTGCGCCACTTGTCTGCCGCCGGTGCCGAAAAATAGGGGTTAAAGTGCAATACCGAGTCTTCCTGCTCCATTACATACTCAACATGTTGCGCCAGGTTTTGGGCATTGCTCATGTTGCCGCTTAATGCCGAAACCGATTTTACCAGTTCAAACTTATCGGTACTGCTTTCTTCAACATTAAGTTTTACGTCTTCAAAAAACATGGCGTTGTTTTGGTAGTCAAAAACGGTACGGCTCCAGTTGCCAAGAGGCAGCATCATTTGTACGTTGCCGCGGTTGTTTTTGCGCACCTCTTTCAGGTAATTGTTGTCGAGCGAGCTGATATAAATGGTGTTTCCGGCGGGTTGGTCAATGTTTATCTGTTCTTGCAGCCTTGCCGTTTGCGAAAACTCATTCTGATACGTTTTACCCGATAAACTCAAAAGTAAAAACAAACTGATTGCCCATACAACAACAGCGCCCTGCTGCCATCTGCCCGAACCGCCATTGTTGATTTTAAATATTTTGCGGGTAAAAAAGTAGCTGATGAGCAAAATTGGCACACCAAACAACAGTATAATGCTTATGATAGAAAACACTACCGGCAGGGTGCTGGTAAAAATAAAGGTTAGCAGAAAGCGCGCCGAAGCAAACAAGCCTACCACCAGCCCCAACAGTGTAACTACCAAAGAAAACAACAATATAATTCCAACAACAGCAACGGCTATTTTTACAATTTTAAGTACAACCCATATTAAATTGGGCAGCACCTTTCGGGCTTTGTCCGTTAATTGCTCAAAAAAAAACCGCGTGTTTTTACCGCTTTCGCTCTTGCTAAAGTCTTCAATCTGCGTTTTTAACCCCTCAAAACCCTCCTTAAACGTTTTTTCAATGTTCGAAATGTTGATGGGTTCGCCCTTCATGGCCAGTTTTTGTGCCGATGTAGAGGCTTCGGGTACAATAATCCACAGCAAAATATAGAGCATTACGCCCCAACCCAAAATAAGCAACGCAGCTACAAAAGCAAGGCGCACCCACAGCGGGTCTTTTATGCCAAAATAGGCGCTTATGCCGGAACAAACACCGCCTAATACTTTGTCATCGGGGTTGCGGTATAGCCGGCGGTAGCGTTCTTCGGTACCGCCTGTGCCCGAATCGGGTTTGGGTGCCTGTTGCTGGGTGTTATTATCGCCGGTATTGCTGGTACCGCCCTTGCCTGCAGTGGTTTCGTGGCTGCCCGAATCATCAAATTCCTCGGGGTGACCCATTATGCCAATTACCGTTTCTACATCGCCGGGCAATACTACCTGCCGCTTGTGCTTGTTAAGCGCTTCCTGAAACATTTCGGCAATGCGCGCCTCTATGTCTTCTACAATTTCTTTAGCGCCCTCTTCGCCCGAAAAATGATTGCCTATAGACTCTAAATAATTGTGCAGCCGGTTATAGGCATCTTCCTCAATATGGAAAAACCAGCCGCCAAGGTTAATGCTAATGGTCTTATTCATGTGACTTGTTGGTTTGAGTGGTTGATGGTGAATTAACAGATTCTACTGCGCTCACTAATTCGAGCCAGGTTTGTAATAACTCGTCTTTAAATTCCTTGCCCTCATCGGTAAGGGCGTAATACTTGCGCGGCGGACCCGCCTTCGATTCCTCCCAACGGTAGGTTAACAAGCCGGCATTTTTGAGCCGGGTAAGCAAGGGGTAAAGGGTACCTTCCATAACAAGCAAACTGGCGCGCTTCATTTCTTCAATTATATCCGATGGATACATTTCGCCCCGTGCAATTATGGAAAGTACGCATAACTCAAGAATGCCCCTGCGCATTTGCGTTTTGCTGTTTTCTGCATTTAAGTTCATATCATTGCTTTAAGAGTTTAAGGTACTATGTTTTGCAAGGTACTGTACTGCAAAGATAACGCATAAATGTTTTAAAAAGTTGCTTTTTTTTGAAAAAAATTTTTTACAACATGGTACTATGTGTTGTACAGTACTATGTAAAAGCATTTTCGGGGCGATAAAGTTCAATTTGGCGCCCGAAAAAGCATTTTTTTTGAAAAAAATTTTCCCGAAGCGCAATTTACCCGTTTACCTTACCCAAAGCCGGGTAAATACCCCATGCGCAATAACCACAACCTGCACCCAAAACCCAATGTAAAAACATAAATAACCGCTGTTACTTAGTATATTTGCACTTCCAACCTCCATACAAGGTTGCCTGCAAACACCAACTCCAAAACCAAACCATTGTACCGTGCTGCGCATTGACATACACTCACACATAATACCCGACAAACTGCCGCGTTTTACCGAAAAATTCGGATATGACGGCTTTATTCATTTAGAGCATCACCGGCAGGGTTATGCAAAAATGATGATTGGCAACCGCTTCTTCAGAGAAATTGAAGAAAACTGCTGGAGCGCCGAACGCCGTTTTGCCGATATGGAAAAAAACCATATTGACGTGCAGGTTATTTGCACTATACCGGTTATGTTTAACTACTGGGCAAAAGCCCCCGATGCCCTGGAAACCTCCCGCTTTTTAAACGACCATATTGCCGCAATAGCCGCAAAATACCCAAAACGCTTTGCTGCGCTGTGTACCCTGCCCATGCAAGACCCGCAATTAGCCATACAGGAACTGGAGCGCTGCATGAAAGACCTGAACATGGCCGGTGTGCAAATTGGCTCCCATATTAACGACTGGAACCTGAGCGCACAAGAACTTATGCCGTTTTTTGAAGCCTGCGAACAACTGAATGCATCTTTATTTGTGCATCCGTGGGATATGATGGGTACCAAAAACATGCAACGTTACTGGCTGCCCTGGCTGGTGGGTATGCCTGCCGAAACTTCAAGGGCTATTTGCTCCATGATTTTTGGCGGCGTTTTTGAAAGACTGCCCAACCTGCGGGTGCTGTTTGCCCACGGCGGAGGCGCTTTTGCCGGCACCCTGGGGCGTATTATGCACGGTTTTAACGCCCGACCCGATTTAGTGGCCATTGATAACCCCTACCCCCCCACCAAATACATGGGGCAGTTTTGGGTAGATACCTTAGTTTTTGACCCCACCATGCTGCAACACAACATTAACCTCTTTGGCGCTAACCGCGTAGCGCTTGGCTCAGATTACCCGTTTCCATTAGGAGAACTCAACACCGGCGCACTGGTAGAAAGCATGAACCTTAACGAAACAACGCTGAAACAAATTTACTACAAATCTGCACTGGAATGGCTCAACCGCAAAGAAGAAGATTTTATTTAAAAAATATGCAACATATAACCATAAGGAACGCAATGAAACTTGAGCAATAAAGCAGTTGACGCCAATTGTAAAACGCCACAAGAACAGACAAAACAGAAAACTAATGAAATATAAAAACATAAGAGAAGAAGAACTAAAAAACAAGGTTGGTGCAGACTGGTTCAAACATTTTGACACGACAGAAATTTTAGGAAATATAGATTTTACCGTTTTCCCAAAACAAGACAGCTTTTTTGGCAGAACACCACTCCTTTGGGCTGAAGCAAAAACGGGCGACTTTGACGTACCAGCCATGTTTGTTCAATTGGTACTTACAATTGGTAAAGCCCGAACTTTTGACAAAACATTACCACCCGCCTTTCTTGGCGCTTTCGACTTTAAAAAAATTGCTTTTGTACCCTATATAAGCGTGCAGGACATTTTTTACCTTAACGACTTTAACTGGAATGTAACGCCAAGCAACCATGAAACCAAAGAGTTTAAACTAATTAAGCAGCGAATAGAAGATACACTTAGGCAAAACACCTACGTTTATGATTACCAGAAAGATGAAAAAGAGTTAAAAATTTTTATTGCCAATAATATTGCAAAAGCAACGGAAACCAGCAAAATAAAAATTGACAAAAACAATTTTATTCCAATTTACTTGCGTTGGCTCGAAATTGTAAAACCCATCATTGACGTAAACTGGGACGACCTTAAAAAAGCAAATATCTTAGACAGCGATTTTTATTTGGCCGACCTTTTTGTTGATGACAAAGATACGCATATTATTGCCGATGACTCAACCATACGAGATAGCCTGTTTGTAGTTTTTCAAAACCAAGGTTACAAAATTGCAAAAGAAAACATAAAGCAAATGTTTGATGCCGCAATCAGCATACGACATAAAGAAACGTATCAGCAATTTTGGAAACGCTACAAACGCCCGCCGATAAAAGAATTTCAGGGCTACATTATTGAGCGCAGAGATTTATTGGTACCACAAGACATCAGAGAACGCAAAGGGGCATTTTTTACCCCACGACAATGGGTTGAACTCTCACAAAAATACCTTGCCGACTATTTGGGCGAAAACTGGCAGGAGGAATACTATGTTTGGGACTGCGCCGCCGGCACAGGTAACCTGCTGGCAGGTTTAACCAACAAATACCATATTTGGGCAAGCACCTTAGACCAAGCAGATGTAAAAGTAATGCACGAGCGGATTGAACACGGCGCTAACCTGTTGGAAAACCATGTTTTTCAGTTCGACTTTTTGAACGATGATTTTAGCAAACTGCCACAAGGGCTGCAGGACATTATAAACGACCCCGAAAAACGCAAGAAATTGGTTATTTACATCAATCCGCCGTATGCGGAAGCTACGACAGCAAGAACAATAAAAGGAACAGGCGAAAACAAAGCTAACACATCAAATGCCAATAAAACATATGAGATGTACAAAAGCAGAATTGGTAAAGCAAGTAACGAACTTTTTACGCAGTTCCTTGTGAGGATATACGCAGAAATTCCCAATAGCATAATTGCAAATTTTTCAAAGTTGAAAAATTTGCAATCTTCAAATTTTAAAGATTTTCGACAATTCTTTCAAGCGAAGCTTGAAAAGATTTTTTTGGTCCCATCAGACACTTTCGACAACGTAAAAGGAAAATTTCCAATCGGTTTTTTTGTTTGGAATTCATCCCAAAAAGAAATTTTTAAGGAAATTGTTTCTGACGTTTTTGGCAAAAACCAAAATTTCATCGGAACAAAGACAATTTCAGGTGAATTAGATAAAACAATAAATAAATGGATAAAATCATTTAATGACACGAAAAACCCTCAAATTGGTTTAATTGTAAGTTGTGCCCCAGATTTTCAGCACAACATTCAATTAGCAATTTTATCAAACCAACAAGAAAGATATTGTTTTCATATAACAGCAAACAATCTCATAAAAACATCAATTTATTATGCGGTTCGCAAAGTCATTCCTGCCACTTGGCTCAACGACCGCGACCAGTTTTTATATCCAAATGATGGCTGGAAAAAAGATATTGAGTTTCAAAATGATTGCTTGGCTTACACACTGTTCAGTAATAACATTCAGTCAAAATTTGGCGTAAACCATTGGATTCCGTTTACCGAGCAAGAAGTAAATGCAAAAGAAAAATTTGAAAGCAATTTTATGACCAATTTCATAAATGGAAAATTAAAAGTTGAAAACAGAAAAATAGACCTATTCCATAACCAAAACAATGAATTCCCCTTCCCGAGTACTCGGGAGGCAGGGGTGGTCAATCACAGTTCAGAAAAAAGGCAATTTTCAGATGAAGCAACCGCAGTTTTTAACGCAGCGCGTGAACTTTGGAAATATTATCATTCGCAAAAAGTCGTAAATGTAAACGCAAGTTTCTATGACATCAGAGAGTATTTTCAAGGTCGTAACGAAAAAGGACGCATGAACGCAAAAAGCACAGACAAAAAATACACAGAACTAATTGACAATTTGCGAGAAAATCTAAATTTGCTTGCAGAAAAAATAGCGCCAAAAATTTACGAATATGAATTTTTAAAACAGTAAAATAACAACCGGCGCTAACCTGTTTCAAACAAAGAGTTGTGCATATAACAGCTCAGTGTTCCAAACCGCCAGCTTTGGGTAGCCGGCAAACCATTTGCAAACCCATTGGTTCAACAAGCTCACCAACCAACCCACAACTCACCAACTAATGCACAGTTCATCAACCACTCATAATTCACAACCCATTGGTTCAACAAGCCCACCAACCAACGCACACACCCCTCATAATTCATAATTCATAATTCATAACTAAAAATGGATATTACGGGTTTTATACAAAATGCACTTGCAGAAGACATAGGAAACGGCGACCACACCTCGCTGGCCTGCATTCCGGCAAATGCAGCGGGCAAGGCTAAACTTATAATGAAGGAAAGCGGCATTCTGGCAGGCATGGAACTGGCCGTACTTATTTGCCGCGAAGTAGATGCACATCTGGAACTTGACGTATTGCTGCCCGATGGCGCTGCGGTAAAATATGGCGATGTAGGGCTTACCATAGCCGGCCGAAAACAATCTATTTTAAAAGCAGAGCGGCTGTTGCTTAATTGTATGCAGCGCATGAGCGGCATTGCCACCCTTACACACCAATATGTACAGGCAGTTGCCCACACCAACGCCCGCATTTTAGATACCCGCAAAACCACGCCGGGTTTCAGGTATTTTGAAAAATGGGCCGTGCGTATTGGCGGCGGACATAACCACCGCATGGGGTTGTATGATATGATTATGATTAAAGACAACCACCACGATTTTTGCGGCGGCATAGTAAATGCCATTCACCAAACACAGCAATACCTGCAAAGTACCGGGCTTAACCTGCAGGTAGAAATTGAAGTGCGCAATTTACAAGAACTGCAATTGGTGCTGGAAACCGGCGGCGTTAACCGAATTATGTTCGATAACTTTGATGTACCCACCACCCGAAGGGCAGTGGAAATGGTAAACGGCCGCTTTGAAACCGAATCATCGGGCGGTATTGATTTAACCACCATCCGCGGCTATGCCGAAACCGGCGTTGATTTTATTTCCGCAGGTGCGCTCACCCACTCCTACCAAAGCCTTGATATCAGCCTTAAAGCAGTGTAAACGGTTGGCAATCTTTACAAACGGCAATTTATTTTGCCAGCAGTTTACCGGCAGCAATGGTTTTATTATCCTGAGTTATGCTGAATAACCAAATACCCGAAGCCAGATTGCCCCTTGGTATGGTAATTTTTTGCCCCGACAGGTTTTCTGTTTTCCGCAAAACCTGCCCCGAAGTATTACAGATGGTAAGCGTGGCATTATGTAATGTGCTGCCGTGAATGGTTATGGTTACAGTGTCGGTAAAAGGGTTGGGGTATATGCTCACCCCTGCATCAGTTTCGGGAAAATTATTTACCTCTGCCGCCAATGCTATTAAACCGGTTACATCGCAAACATAAGCATCTACGCTGCTTACCAAAGCCATATTTTGCCGCCAGTTACTGCCCCATATAATACGGGTTCCGTTGCGGTTAACCGTGGCATGAGGCTCGGCAAAATATACACTATTATCCGAGTCGGGTGTAGCGGGCGAATAGCGGCGGCTATGATGATGCGCCAACCGCTGTACATCGCCCGAACCGTCCATTTTAAGCGCAAAAACCTCATCTTCAAACGGCAGCCACGAAGCGCTGTTGTCTGTAAGCCGTCCTACATAATCAAAAGTGCTTACATAAACCCAGCCGGGTCGCTGCATACTCCGGCACGATTCATGCAAATCAAAATCGGGCGAAACAGCAAGCAGGTCGGTAACCGTGCCATCAGACAGCCGGAATTTTTTAATGTGGGTGGTATTGTCGTTCTCGTCATAATAATCCATAATCAGCACTTCGTCGCCGTTGCTGTCTAAGCCAAGGTCGCTGTGTCCGGCACCAAGAGGTTGCTGCCACAAAAAATTGAATTGCCGGTCATATACCTCTACTCCGTGAAATTGACCGGTTGTTCCATCGGCATAATCTACTACCACATAGTTGCCAAGGGGCGAAACAGAAATCCAGTCAAAGCCCGAAACACTGCCGCTCACGTTTATGGAACCAATTACCAATCCGGCAGTTACGTCATACAGCAAAAAATCAACCGGGTTCCAATCGGGGTCATAGCCGCACAAGGCAATGTAGCGGCCATCGTTGCTCATATTTCCTTCGGCCCGGGTGGTAACGTAGGCGTAGTTGGTAAAAGTATGGAGGGTGGTAATTTCATCGGTTTGCTCATGAATGAGGTTAAGGGTGTTATCCAGCACATAATACAATAAAACCGGGTTATCGGGATGCCAGAAAATATCCTGCACCCCCTGAACCGAAGACGGAAACGTTTTAAGGTATTGATAAGGCGGGTTTCCGTTGTAAAAATGTACATCGCCATTTCCCGAACGCAACATCATGAGCGATTCGCCGGCATTCCAGGCCTGATGCTTGGAATAATCGGGAAAAACGCCTTCCATGCCGTTTGCCACAGCATTGGTTATGCGTACAATGGTTGAATTAAAACTGGGGTCGGTAAAAGAAACTCCTACGGCAGGTTTTGCCAAATCGGGCTGCGCAATGGAATTGTGGTTGGTTATTACCTGTGCAGACAGCGGCAGCGCGCCAAACAATGCACACCAAACAAAAATACTAAATTTGCCGCACATAATATTGTTGTGCCGGATATAAAGTGCCGGCACCGCACCTTTTGTGGGTGAAGAAATAACGTACTATTTAACCCTCGGCGCCGCAATGTATTTTTACTTTTCAAAATTAGCCTAAATCTGTAAATTATGCAAATTTTTTTTCAAGGAGTCGCAACTACTTCCGGCAATCTACTTAGCTGTGTTCTTACAATCTTTTCATTTTTTACGGCTCATATTTGCGCTCTAATCCTGACATTATTGCTCAACCATTCAGCATTGGCAACCCATGTTTTACTTTCCGTATTACTGTTATCTGCAAAAGGAAAGCAGGTTGCTTGTCCGGTCTGAAAGTAACGGCAATATCCAAACCCCTGTAATCTTGTGCAAAGATTTGGACATTGCGCGCCGTTGTACCCAATAAAAAAACAGCAAATTTGCCGGCTTTACCGCAGATATATTTAGGCAAGTTATGAAAAAAATTACATGGAGTGCAACAGCAAATTGCACAAAAAAGCTACATTTGTAAACCCTTTTTGCACTCAACAACTATTGATATGAAAATGCTTTACCTTAAAGGCGGCTTATGCCTGCTATTGGCTTGCTGTATGAGCCTGTTTACCTTTGCACAGCCCACCATCAGCCTATCGGCTCCGGTTGCCGGCGCACAGTTTACCGCCCCTGCCAATGTTACCCTTGTTGCACAGGCAGCGGCAAACAATACTTTCCCCTATTTGCAGGTAAGCAATCCGGGCACCGGGTGGCGAAAACTGAAGTTGGGATATGGCGATAATATTTGGTCGCCTGCCCAAAATGTGGCAAGCGGCGGCAACACCACCATGGAAATTATTCTTAAAGACCTTAACGGCGGCATTAACTGGAGTAAAATTCAGGTTCGTCCGCAGGGAAACGGCACCTTGTCTTTAAATACTTATATGAATGTGGCAGTTACCCTTCCAAACGGCTGGAAAAAACTGACCATTCCCATGTCGCAGTTTGGAAGTTCGGTTAATTTTACCGCTATTTCATACATAGAAATTCCTTACAGTGTAAATTCATCTGCCTTCTTAATGGCCATACGGTCTGTACGGTTTATAGGCGGTTCGGCGCCGTTTGAGTGGTTTGGTCCCAACCATTTTAACAATTCCCACGATGGCGCCACACAAAATGAGGGCAACCTGCTTGCCACCCTGCAGCAAGGCACTACCGGCAATGTAACGCTTAACCGGGTTGATTTTTTTTCGGGTAACGCCCTGTTGGGCCAAGATTTTACCGCACCCTATACGTATAACTGGCTTAATATGGTACAGGGTACTTACACGGTTAATGCAGCCCTTAGCTACAACAACAACGTGGTTATTAATTCGGCCCCTGTAACCTTTACCGTTTTGCCTCCACCAACGCCACAGGTGGTTATGGTAAACCCCCAAAACGGCTATCAGTGCTATCAGGGTACTGCTGTTTCCCTTTCGGCCAATGCCGGTGTGGCATCGGCGCCGTATTTGCAAATAAATAACCCCAATTGGGGGTGGCTTAAACTAAAACTGGGGTACGACCCGCTTAGCATCTGGTACCCGCCCAACAACGTGCTGAGCGGCGGCAACAACCTGCTGGAAATAACCCTTAAAGATTTTAGCGGCAATGCCGACTGGACCAAGTTGCAGGTGCGGCCGCAGGGAGTTGGTACCAATCCGGTTGCCTTATCGGGATACATGAGCAATGCCGCCACTTTACCCGATGGGTGGAAAAAAATCAGTATTCCGCTCACAGCATTTTCTTCCGATGTAAATTTTCAGGCACTCACATTCATTGAACTGCCCTACAGCATAAACGCCGGGCCTTTTAATATTGGCATTGCCGAAGTAAAATTTACCGGCGGCACAACCCCGTTTTTATGGTTTGGAACGGGTAAAACCAATAACGCGCACGATGGCAACACGTCCGATTCCGGTTCATTGCCGGTGGTTTTGGTAAGCGGCAACCTCAATAATGCCGGCATTAACAATGTGCAGTTTTATAATGGCAATACCCTGCTTGCCGAAAAAATCACCCCGCCTTATACCGTAACTTATACTTTTGACCAACCCGGCGCTTATGCCGTTACTGCTCGTGCCTACTACAACAACAATACCCAATGGGTAAGCAGTACACCGGCAAACATAACCGTTTTACCCGTTATTGCCGCAGATACCATTCAACTGCAATTTACCTTTGCCAATGCGCCTGCCACCTGCAACATTCAAAAAGCGCCGCTCAGATATAACAAAAAATTTGCTTTCAGCCTTACGCTCGACGACGGGCTGGCCGATGCCTATAGCGCCGCTTACCCGCTGTTGAAAGGCGGAACCATTGCCGCCAACGGCTACAACTGCCCGGGGCTTTATTATACCGATGGCTGCGGCAACCAGCTTAACTTTACCGCCGGCGCTGCCATTACCTCGCAAAACAGTACCGGACAAGATATACACAACGGCAGTTTTCCGGAGTACCTCACCTGGGAGCAAATGAACCAACTCTACCTAAACGGCTGGGATATGCTCAACCACTCCCTTTCGCATCAGGCAGGCTGGAGCGGCGCTCCACTGCCGGCTTCGGTTTATACCGACCAGGTGGTGCAAAATACCCTTAGGGTAAAAAACCAAACCGCAGCAGCTATTAACATGACACAGTTTGTGGTGCCATCGGGCGACAGCTACTACTATCCCTATGCTTTTGCCAATGGCATGAAAGCCGTATATAACCAGTTTTGGACACCCGATTTCCAATACGGGCTGAATGTAGATGCACCGCTTGCCCTCAACAATTTCCTGCTTAACCGAAACAGCATGGAAGACAACCTTACCACCCTCATAAACCAAATTGACCTGGTGGCCGCCCAAAGTTTAACGGGTACCCATTACTGGTGGAATGATTTTACCCACAGCATAGCCAATTTTAGCGGGCCGGTTTCGGGCGGGCTGCAATTTGCAAATTTCAGGCAATACATGGAACATATTGCCGCCAACTACGGCGCCAACGGGGCAGATAATGTTTGGGCTGCTTCTTTGCAGGAAGTATATGAATACCTTGCCGTGCGCGAAGGTACGGTTTTAAACTGGCAACTCAACGGCAACCAGCTTACCGCCACCCTGCTGCTGAATAATGTGCCCGACAGCCTGCGGCACACCGCCCTTACCTTGCTTGTTAATACCGACCAAAATTTTGGCAATGTGCAAATTACCAAAGGTACAGGAGTGGTTTATACCTTTAACGGCACTGCCCCCAATAATCGCCTTATAAACCTCACCTGGGGCAGCGGTGCATCGCTTAACGCCAAAACCGGCAACACCAACCTGCCAACTGCCAATGCTCCTGCCAATGTATTGCACCTATTTCCAAACCCGGCTTATGATGCGGTTACGGTTTCTTTTCCTTACCCCGTAACAGGCAACTGCCATTTGAAATTGTATAACCAAACCGGGCAAGTGGTGTTGCAGCAACACCAACAGGCACAAGGGTTACAGCAACTGCTCCTGCCGCTTGGCGAACTGCCTGCCGGCATTTACTACCTGCAATGCACCGGCGAAAACGCCGCTTATGAAACGGTAAAAGTGGTAAAATGCCGCTAATTGTTACCGCGTCAACAAGGCATTAGCCTGCTATGGATACGCCAATTAACTTGCCAATTCCGAAAGTTATTGCCGCCGCAGCCAGCCCGAAAACTACCTGCCGCAAACCCGAATACCAAACACTGCGACCGGTAAACAAGGTAATGGCAGCACCTATGCCAAACAAACCAATGGCGCTCAACAGGGCGCTAAGCAGTATGGCTTTTATGCCGCCCAACATAAAAAACGGTATTACCGGAATAATAGCGCCAACGGCAAAAAGTACAAACGAGGTAATGGCCGCTTCCATAGCTGAGCCTTTTAAATCTTCGGCGTTAATGCCCAGTTCTTCTTTTACCAACACCTGATGCGCCTGGTCTTTGTTTTGCATTACCTCATGCGCCATTTGCCGGGCTTGCTCCTCTGCAATACCCTTCGACATGTAAATGAGCGACAGTTCTTTTTCTTCGGTTTCGGGATTTGTTTCCAGCTCGTCCATTTCTAACTGCATCTGGTTTTCAAACAACTCCTGTGAACTTTTTACCGAAATCCATTCACCCAGCGCCATAGACAAGGCGCCGGCCAACAGCCCCGCAATACCGGCCAACAACACTTCGCTTTGCCCGCTTGTAGCGCCTGCAATGCCCATTACCAAGCTGAAATTAGATACCAGCCCGTCATTACCGCCCAAAACGGCGGCCCGCAATGCATTGCCCCCAACAGACCGGTGCCGCTTCTCAAACCTTGCCAAATTGGAAGCCGAAATATTTTCGGAACTTTGCAGTATGTTTTTAAGTATGGTAACATGTGCCGTATCAGACACAGAGCCTTCCAGCCGGTTTTTCTTTCGGGAAGCCACCATAGAGTTAGATAATCCTTTTTCGGTATCTAACAACACGCCCAATATATAGTCGTTGCCAAGCAGCCGGCCAATAAGTTGCAGGGTTTTGGCCCTGCGCGAAGGCGGCGGCAGTTGGTTGGGCGACAGGTTAAATTTTTGGGCAAATGCCTGCGCATGGCTGTTCTCTATTTCACTCATTTGCCTGAAAACGCTTGCTATGGCAGGGTCGGTTTCGGCATCGGCAAGTATTTTGTACAGGTAGGCGGCGTCAATTTCGGTTTGTATGTTTTTCAGGTTCATGGTTATCCGGTTTTTCTCTGTTTTATTTTCATTGCCAAATAAAGGGTAAATTTAGTGCAAAAGGTGTTGTTATTTATACTTGCAGAAGAATAAAAGCAACGCATTCAAAATGCCGGAAGTTTTTACCTGCCTGCTGCCCTAAAAACCGGTTGCAATTTACCTTTTAACCCGATTTTGGGTACTTATTCAGGTGGCACCTTTGTGGTGATGTTCTTACCTTAATTCCTTTCATTTTACCGCAAAGAACGCAAGGTTTTGCGCAAAGTTCCGCAAAGTTTTTTTGCTCTCTGTGGTCAATGCTTCCAATCAGCAAGGAATAAGAGAAAATGCCCGGATTTACAGACAGTACCTGAATAGTTGCGATTTTGGAATGCAACCCGTTTAAGGCAACAGGTAAATGCAAACGGCGGCAACCTGTGTTGAGGTTACCGCCGTTTGCAGGGTATTGTTTTACCGTTGTGCCGCTATTTTACCACACTTACTTTTTGCGTTTGCGTTTGTCCGGTGAACAGGTTGGTAACGTTGGCCAAGTACATGCCTGCCGCAATGCCGGCAAGGTTTATGCTTACAGAATCGGAAAACCGGGTGCTGTAAACGGTTTGTCCGGCCATGTTGTTCAGGTTTAACCGGTACGGGGCATTTTGCGAGGTATAAATGCTCAGCAGGTCGGTGGCCGGGTTGGGGTAGGTGGTAACCGAAAGCGTATTGTCTGCAGCATGGGGTGCGGGCGGCAACCCCACAATGCTGCCCACGTTTACCGGCAAATCTATGCGGGTGGCATGTTCGGGCGAGAAATGTATGCGCTGTACTGCCACGCGCGGTGTCATTTCCACTCCGTTATACATATACGTTTGCCCGTCGCCGGGTTTGCGGCGGAAAAACTCGCCGTCTTCTATGGGCAGGTTGGGGTTTACCTGATACCTTGTGTAGTTGCTGCTGCTGATGAGTATTTTTAGCCGATGGTTTTTACCCCATACATACGCTATAGGCTGCATGGCAAATTTGTACTCATACACCTGCCCTATGTTAATGTTGGCAAAAGGTGCATTGTCATTTTCGGCGCCTTCGGCAATAGAGCGGGCGTACTCGCGGGCGCGGGCGTTAATGCAGCCTTCAAACACAAACAGTTCGCGTCCGTCGGGATATACATCTAACACGCGCACAAAAAAGTCGGTATCGGTAGGTCCCGATGTTACACCGCCCGGGTTAGATTTGGCGTAAAGGGTAAATATGGGGTTGCCCATAATGCTGAGCGAGTCTTGCACCGGTTGGCTTTCAAAATGTATAACCCCTTCTCTGTCCATGCTGTAAGGGGCAAACAGCGGGCTGGCTAAGTTTAGCTGCCCCTGGCTGTCGCGGTCGTCTTGCGGGGTACGCACAATCATGTTTGCGCCGCCAATGGTTAAAATGGGGTCGTCGGGGTCGTGCACATACATTTTGTACCCTTCATCGGCGGTGGGGGGGGTGGCATCTATGGCTCCGTTTTGGTGCAAATACAGGGTTCGGGTTTCAATTTCATCTTTCGGCGGAAACTCATCGGAACCGCGCCAGTAGTTGCCTACGTTTTCGTTTTCGGGTACGCCGTCGTTAACCGGTCCTACTACGTAAAAGCGCACGGGCGGCAGGTTCGGAAAATCCTGAACGGGAATATTATCCAGGTGCAGTCCGTCTAACCCGTTAATAAGCGGTTCATCTAATTGCGGCACACTTACATTAAGGGTAATTGCCCCGCCGGTAGGCAGTTGAATTTCTACCGGCACGGCCTCTAAACTGCCGGCGGCGTTAATAAAGTTGAAAAACGGCAGAAAATCAATTCGGTACTCGGCTGCCGGTACGCGCACCTGCAGCGGCCCCAATGCGCTGTTTACCGTTTGCCACAAATTGCTTTCGGGTATTCTTACTTTGGGTTCGCCAATGTTGGCAAAGTTGTTATAGTTAAGGTTGTAGCGAAACCAGCCAATCAATTCGGAATTTACCAAGGCCGACACGGGTATGTTGTCAATATCAATATCGCTGATATCAACTTTGGTAAAATCGGTTACATTTTGTTTGTAGGTCATATCGCCGGTGGTAAGACTGCCAATGGTTTGGTGCGCCCAGGGCCCAATGATGATTTTTTGCAGCCTTTGGTTGGTTTCGGTAATGTGTTGCCTTGAAAGGCGGTGGGTTTCAATTTGTCCGTCGTTAAAAATATCCCACCACCCCGAAACATGGTACACCGGCACCTCTAAGTTGGTATAGCGGCTGTATTGTCCGTTGGGGTCGCCTTCGCCGGCGGCATTTACGGGGGCGCGGGTGGCATCCATATCGCCGCGCAGTTGCCCGTTGGGGTAGTAGCTGCACACGCCGTTGTTGTAGCGTATTTCCACAAAATGGTCAATAGACAGGTTGGCGGCATCAAAAATATTGGTCAGGCCGTAGTCTTTAGAGGTATGCAGGTTGTTGTCAATGCTGTTGTCAATATCATAAAAATCGTCATCGGTTCCGCTGAAAATTTGCCCGCGCAGCCAGCCGGTAACTAAGCGGTCGCGGAAAACGCCGTTTTGATAGCCGGTGCATTTGTAATGCTCACTGGCGGCCACAATAGGCATGAGGCATTTAAGCCCGCGCTGCATAGGCTGTATCCGGTGTGCCAATGCCGATTGCAACTGCGTATTGCCCAATGCCGATGCGCCAAACATACCTACACTGCCGTTGCACAATAAATCGGTAAATTCGGGTATGCCGTCGGTGTTCAGGTCGTAGTTAAAGGTAAGGCTGTCGGTAATAAATTTTATGGAGTTGTACCCGTCTTCGTGGTAGTTGCCGTTTCGGGGGTCGTTCAGTTCGGTAACGTCTAAAATGTGTTTAATATCGGGATGATAGGGGTCTTTGCGCCAACCATCGCTGTACATGGGCAAATATACGCCACCCGATGAGTAGCGCCCGCGCATATCCTGTTGGCAATAGGCATACCCCAGCACCGAAACCACCGAGCCTACAATGTCTTCATCTTGCTTGTTGTAGGGGGTTCGGGTAAGAATTACCGGCAGGCGGTAGGGGTTATTGTTAGGCTCGCCATTAATGTTTTCGTACATAATGTACCAAGTGCCTTTGGGCAGCACCTGCAACCTGCCCGATACGTTGCCCAGCAGCGGTACGCTCAAATTGAGGTCAATCACCAAAGAGTCGCGCAAAATGGGCAGGGTAACATCGGTCATGAGCTGTGTACCGTCGGGCATGGTAAAGGGTACGGTAATTTTGCTCGATAACTCCCGGATGTCTTCAATTTCGCCGTTGGGCGTAAATTCCTGCGCCTGTAGGAGGTTGCACACCAACAACCCGATGAGCAGTAAATGTGTAGCATTTCTTTTCATAATGGGCATTTTTTAATTGTGAGCTGAAGATAGAAAATATGTGGCGTAAGATAGGAAAATTTTTAAAAAAAACTTTATAGGTTTTGAAAACAAAAAAAATGCGCCCGCTTTAACACAGGCGACGGCGGAATCAGGGGACACAACGGGTTGCCTGTGAGGACACAGGCAACGGCTTAGACACAAAAACGGGAGGGGGTACCTGTGGACACAGGCAACGGCAGTAGGCAACAAACATATATATAAACGCCGTTGTTTGTGTCCACACAAACAACGTTAGGGTTGCCTGTGAGGACACAGGCAACGGCTTAGACACAACGGGAGGGGGTACCTGTGGACACAGGCAACGGCAGTAGGCAACAAACATATATATAAACGCCGTTGTTTGTGTCCACACAAACAACGCAACCATCGCTTTCTACACCCGCCAATGCGTAAGCATATTAAAATCATCTGTACCAAATTCGTAAAATTTAGCCGATGAGTATTTGTACTCATGAGGTAAAGTAGATAACTGCCACTTTTCGGCAATAGGGTTGCGATGAATATAATCTACCTTTTGCTGCCACACCCTTGCCGTAAACAAGGGTATGGGTAAACTGTTTCGTTGCCAAAACTGGTAGTTACGGTCAGAACCGGCTACTTCAAAATCTGCTAACCTGTTGGGATTGTGTTGGCGTAAGTCATGCAAAAAATGATGTGCCGTGTGTTTTAATAAACTGGCATGTGGTAATTCTTTACCGTTTTTCTCCAGCAATGTCCATGCTACATGTATGTGGTTGGGCATGATAACAAAGGCAAATAAAGTGATTTTTTTGTGTTTCACTAAATAATGCAAACTATCCACAATAATATCTTTATACTTATCTTGCGTTAGTAAATGATACCATTTGTATATAGTGGCCGTAAAAAAGTAGGGTTGCCCTAATTCCATGACAGGAAATTGCATAACTTGATACATTTATGAGTTAAAATCAATGCAACAACTACTCGTTATAACAACTTCAACTACTTTGGAGTTGCAATTAAACGGGGTTGCCTGCCCGCAAACGGGGGTTGCCTGTG
>MTCR01000091.1 GCA_002212725.1 Sphingobacteriales bacterium TSM_CSM
CGTGAAAAACTCAAAAACAGGTACTACCAAATTAATAACCAAAATTAAAATGTCAGAACACTACCCCTCTTTGGGTGCAATAAGCCCCCCGAAGAGGGGTAGCGCTTTTATGGCAAAGGGCAGCCCCGTTAGTGCTGTGGTAAAACAATTGTTGTTGCATTAAACTTGCTTTTTGGCCCCGCAAACCGGCTTTTTTATTTTTATAGGCGCAAAAAACGAAATTAAAAATTAGGCCGCAAAATACCGTGTTTGTAAAAATCGGAAATATAGCGCACCACTTCCTTCACATCATCGGTTATAGGTATAAGGTCCATGTCTTCGGGGTTAATGTTGCCTTCCTTTTCCAGCAACACGGTTTTTATCCAGCCAAGCAACCCTTGCCAAAACTGACTACCTACCAGTACAATGGGAATTCGTTCAATAATTTTGGTTTGTACCAGCGTAAGGCATTCAAACATTTCATCTAAGGTGCCGTAACCGCCGGGTAAAAATACAAAAGCCTGAGCGTATTTTACAAACATAACCTTGCGCACAAAAAAGTAATTGTGGTTGAGCGATTTGTCGCGGTCAATATAGGGGTTGGCGCCGGTTTCAAAGGGCAGGTTAATGTTTAACCCCACCGATTTTCCGCCCGCCATTTGTGCGCCCTTGTTGGCGGCTTCCATTATACCCGGCCCGCCGCCGGTTATTATGCCGTAGCCTTCTTCTACCAGCAAACGGGCAATTTCAACGGCAGTTTGGTAGTAGGGGTGTTCGGGTTTGGTGCGTGCCGAACCAAAAATAGATACACAGGGACCCAATGTGTTCAGGCTTTCGAAACCGGTAACAAATTCCGACATGATTTTGAAGATGCGCCACGAAGACTCAGCCTGCAACTCTGACCATGTTTTTTCGTGATGTGGTTTTTTTACTTTTAAAGCATCCATTTTTTATGCTGTTTTATGGTAGTTTACCTGCGTTCCGGGCTTTATTGGGGTTGAAATAAGCCATAAACCGGCAAAGGTAAGCAGTCCGTTTACGATAAGCAGTTCAAAACCAAATTTATAACCCGAAAGCAGAAAAGCGGAATACAGGTTTAGGAAATAGCAAACAATAGGCGATGCCACACAAATTGCCGGAACCAAATTGTCTTTTAGTTGCCTGCCGGGCACAAATAGCCCGAAAGCGTATAACCCCAGCAGTGGCCCGTAGGTATAGCCGGCAACGGTAAAAACGGCATTAATTACACTGTCATTTAAAAAATATTTAAAAACCAACACCACCAGCACAAACAGCGCCGAAAACCCTACATGTACCAAATGCCGGGTGCGCACCAATTGTTTTTCGGGTATTTGGCCGCTTCGCTTTTCAAAATTCAGAAAATCTATGCAAAAAGAGGTGGTAAGCGCAGCCAATGCCGAGTCGGTACTGGCATAGGTAGCAGCGGTAAGTCCCAGCAAAAACAAAATTCCCATTACGGGCGGAAAATGCTGGAATGCCAGAACAGGAAACAATTGGTCGGTTTTTTCGGGAATGGCAATGCCCTTTGCCTGTGCATAGAGGTAAAGCATAACGCCCAGGGAAACAAAAACCAGATTTACCAGCAAAATAATGCCGCTAAAAGTAAACATGTTTCTTTGGGCTTCTTTCAGGTTGCGGCAACTAAGGTTTTTTTGCATGAGATCCTGGTCAAGGCCCGTCATGGTAATGGCAATAAAAGCGCCGCCAATAAATTGTTTAAAGAAATAGCTTTTCTCGCGCACATCCCAGAAAAACAGTTGCCCGTAGGGGCTGTTGCTAATGGTGGTTACCATTTGGGACAGGTTGTAGTTAAGCTGGGTAGCTATAAAATAAATGGCGCTAAACAAAGAGAGCAGCAGAAACACGGTTTGAAACGTATCGGTAAACACAATGGTGCGTATGCCGCCGCGCAGGGTATAGAGCCAGATAAGCAGCAAAATAAAGCTAACGTTAAAGGCAAAATGCACACCCCAGGCATCAAAAACAAACAGCTGCATAACCATAGCCACCAAATACAGCCTGAAAGCAGAGCCTATAGTGCGCGAAAGCAAAAAGAAAAAAGCACCCGTTTTGTATGTCCAATAGCCAAACCGGTGCTCCAGATAAGTATAAATTGAAATGAGGTTGAGCCGGTAATAAACCGGCATTAAAACGGTGGCAATTACAAAGTAACCCACCACATACCCCATGGCCAGTTGCATATAAGAAAAAGCAGCATTGGGGTTAGCGGCGCTAAGGTTGCCCACGGCGCCGGGTATGGAAATAAAGGTAACCCCCGAAAGCGAAGCGCCAATCATGCCAAAGGCAACCAAATACCACGGCGATTGCTTGTTGCCAATGAAAAAAGCCTGATTACCGGCATCTTTGCCCGTAAACATAGCTATTATAAACAATGCAAGAAAGTAAATACCTACAACAGATAAAATGAGTACGGGCGACATGTGCAGTTTGGCAGAGCGTTAAAAAATGCAAATAACGGCATTTTTTACCAAATAACTGCGTTTACCTTGCACGCGCTTCTGTTGCAAGAGGCAAAAAGCAAAAAGCAGGGGTAAATAAGCCATTGCCCGACAAAGGCCGGCGCCAAAATCAGCGGTTTACCGACTCGCAAATGGTGTTCATATAATTGGTAAGCGCTTCGCCCCATTTGGGGGCAATGTCCATCAGGGGTTTGTTTTCGGCGTATTTTTGTATGGCTGTTTTTACGAGCGGGCAAGCTTTGGCAATGCCTCCCCCCAGAGATTCGGGGGCAAAAAAGGTAGTTTGGGCAATTAAAAAATGCAGGCGCGGGTTGTCGGGGTCTAATTTTTTGGCATCTTCTATGGCAACTTGTACCAGAGTGCCGTAGTCTTCGGTTCGGTTGGTGGGGTCCACCTCTACGCGCTGTTGGTAAATATAGGCTTGCAGCACCATAATTTCGGGGTTGCCGGGCTGAATGGTAAATGCGCGGTCAATATACGTCTGTGCCTTATCTAAGTGCTGGTCTCTTTTAATGCGGTCTTTTTCTAAAAAGCACATGGTGGCAAAACTGTAAGCGGCATAATAGGGAGGCAGCCATTCTTTAGGCTGTTCGTTGCTTATTTCGGTAAAAAAGTTGGCGGCCTGCTCCAATTGCGCCAGGTCCATGGCTTTGTCCATAATGTCAATACCCTGTTTCATGTTGGCATAATATTCGCTCTCAACGGGTTGCAGGGTAATATAAGTGTAGTTTTCGGTTTTTTCCTGGTAAGTTTCCTGTGCAGAAACAGCACAAAAGCAGTACATTATTAAAAATAAAGCGGCAAGTATATGGTTCATATCAAATGGTATTTGGGGGTAAATGTCAGTTTTTTTCGGGTTTATTGCAACAAAACGGCGTACAGACAAACAAAGTTCGGCAATTTATTTTTATTTTTGGCGGTGTATAGTACTTATTTCACCATTTAACCACCTTTCTATGAAACCGTTCATGTGGAAGGTAAACCGTTTTTTAGCTGTTTTTATTGTATTTTTCCTTTTGCAACCTGCCGTTTGGGGTCAAAATTTCGGTTGGTCTGAACTGAAAGACATGCCCGAAGCGGTAAGCAACAATGCGGTAACGGCTGCCGCAGTGGAAGGTGTGCCCTATGTGTATTCCTTTGGCGGCATAGACAGCACCAAATTTTATTCGGGCATACATTTGCGCTCCTACCGTTTTAATACAGTGAGCAACAATTGGGAAAGCATACAACCCCTGCCCGACACGTTGGGGAAAATTTCCATGTCGGCCAGTACGGTAAAAAACAAAATTTACATTACCGGCGGATATTATGTGCTAAGCAGCGGCGCTGAACTTTCTTCTAATAAAGTGCATGTTTTTGACCCCGCCGCCAACAGTTATTTACCCGATGCCGCTCCACTGCCCATACCCGTTGACGACCATGTACAGGCAGTATGGCGCGACAGCCTGATTTATATAATTAGCGGCTGGAGCAACAACAACAATGTTTCCAATGTGCAAATATACAACCCGGCCATCAACGAGTGGTCTGTTGGAACGCCGGTGCCCAATAATACCAACTACAAGGTATTTGGCGCATCGGGGGTTATTATTGGCGATACTATTTATTATGCCGGCGGTGCAAAATTCGGGTTTGCTTTTCCGCTGGTGAGTTTTTTCAGAAAAGGCATTATTAACCCCAGCAACCCCAACCAGATAACCTGGCTCGGAAACGAAAACCCCATTGCCACCGGCTACCGCATGGCCGCCGGCAGTTTTGAAAACTTAGCTTTCTGGCTGGGCGGCTCCATAGTATCTTATAACTACAATGGCATAGCCTATAACGGTAGCGGCGGTGTGCCTCCGCTGGACCGCATGCTTACCTATGACAGCAGCAACGGTGTTTTAACCGCAACCTACGGCGTATTACCGCCCGTTATGGATTTGCGCGGACTGGCAAAAATTGCGCCCAACCGTTTTATTATTGCCGGCGGTATGGCTGCCGCCCAAAAAGTAAGCAACAAAACCTTTTTACTAACCGAAAATGACTATACCGGCCCACAAGAAACCGGGCATAACAACAGCAATTTTACCTTTTACCCCAACCCGGCCAATAAACTGCTGGTTTTTGAAAGTTATTTGCCTGCAAGAATTTGCCTGTATAATGCCGGCGGTAGCTGTGTTTGGGAACAGCAAGTATATAACCGCCATGAAACCGATGTTTCGGCGCTGCCGGCCGGGTTATATACCATAGCCGTTCATTACCCTGCACAAACGCAACCGTATTACACCAAATTGCTAATACAACGCTGATACCGGCGGCGGGTTGTATTATGTTGCTGCAAACCGGGCAGCAATTTGTTCCATAACCACCCGGGCGTGGCAGCGCGAGTTCTCAATATACCAAACATTTGTGTTGGTGCCGCCGCAAACCGTGCCGGACAAAAATACGCCGGGCAGGTTGGTTTCGTAAGTTTGGGGGTTAAACTGCGGCAGTGTAGCTCCATTGGGCAAATTTACCACCGCTATGCCCAATTTTTGCAACCATTCAAAATCGGGGTGATAACCGGTCATGGCAAAAACAAAATCATTGGGCAGTTTTACCCTGCCATTGGGCGTTTGCAACACCACTGTGCGGGGTGTTATCTGCACTATGCGGCTATTAAAAAAGGCCTGTATGGCGCCCTCCTTTATGCGGTTTTCAATATCGGGCTTTACCCAGTATTTCACCCCTTCCTTAAGCGCACTGCCACGCACGGCCAGCGCAACGGTTGCCCCTTTTCGCCATGTTTCAAGGGCAACATCAACGGCTGAGTTGCCACCGCCAATTACCAATACCTTATGTCCGCTGTAGGGGTGCGGGTCGTCAAAATAATGTTTCACCTTGGGCAAATCCTCACCGGGCACCTGCAACAGGTTGGGGTGCGTGTAAAAACCGGTGGCAATTACCACAAAACGGGTGCGGTAAACCCCTTTTGAAGTATGCACCAGATAGCCGCCTTGCTGCCGGGTGTCGGGTTGCAAATTTAAAACGGTTTCGTAAGTATGTACCTGCAACCCGAAAAATTCACTGATGCGGCGGTAATACTCCAAAGCTTCGCGGCGGGTTGGGCGGTCGCCATGCGAAACAAAAGGGATATTGCCCAGTTCAATTTTATCGGAAGTAGAGAAAAACGTCATATTGACAGGATAATGGTAAACCGAATTTACCAGACATCCTTTTTCAATAATTACATTCCGAAACCCCATTTGCCCGGCCGCAATGCCACAGGCCAGCCCAATAGGCCCCGCGCCGGCAATAATAACCTCATACTGTTGCTGTTTACCCATAGATTTATACCCGGTTCAACACATTAAGCCGCTTGCTTGTTTAAACAGGTAATAGTATTAACCGCCACCGTGCATGTTGAGTTGAGTGTAACGGCCACAGCTTACATTTGCGCGTTATTTTGGCACACCTGCTAAAAAAAATCCCCTGTCTGCGCACTGGTATTTGCGCTTGTAAAACAGGTTGCCTATTTTGCAACCAAATTTAAACAAACCCGTTGTTATGACCAAAAAAATAGTAGCTGCCTGTTTTGTATTGTTCTGCCTATTTGCCGGCAGTTGTACCGATGAGCAGGTAAAAAATGCCATAGGCGACAAAACGCTTCCCACCTCTACCGGCGATATTGACGAGATTGTATTGTTAATGCCCGACAACTTGTGGCAGGGAAGTGCAGGCGATACCCTGCGCCATTTTTTATTGCAAGATTTTGAACTGTTGCCCCAAAGCGAACCCATGTTTGACATACGCCCCCTTGGCACCATGAAACAGTTTACCAACATGTTGCAGCGCAGCGCTGTGGTGGTGTTTATGGCCGATATGAGCAATACCGGCAACGACATAACCATGGCCGTACAAGAGCAACTGCAACAGTTTAAAGCAGCCGGTAAAGATGCACCGCCGTTTTTTGCCCGCCGCGATGTGTGGGCAACCCCGCAACGGGTAATATATTTTTATGCCAGCAGCGCCAACGAGCTGACCACAAAAATTGCCGCCAACAACAAAGGACTGATACAGCAATTGTATGAAATTGGCAACCTGAAAGCCTACAACAATGCCTATGCCGCCAAACCCAACGACGGTATTGCCAACATGCTGGCAAAAGACTACGGCGTGGAATTAAAAGTGCCCAATAATTTTGAAGAAGCACAGAAAAAAACAGATTTTGCATGGTTCAGGGCAGATAACGAAGCTACCGAAGAAGTGCTGAACCTTATGCTATATACCAAACCCTACAGCGGCGGCAAAAGCCCCGGCCTTACGCTCAGCACAGCCATTGCCCTGCGCAACGAAATGAGCAAAAACATTACCTCGCAAATACAGGGCAGCTATCAGGTGGCCGACACCACCCTGGGGTTTGTTACCCGAATGGTAAAAATGCCATCGGGCAATGAGGCGCTGGAGGTGCGCGGCTTGTGGCGCATGCATAAAGATTTTATGGGCGGCCCGTTTCTGCTTTACCTTATTGATGATGCAGCGCAACAACGCCTTATTGTAACCGACGGCTTTGTTTTTGCCCCCAAAATAGACAAACGCCGCCTTATGCGCAAACTGGAAATGGTACTGCGCTCAACACGGCCTGTAAGCAGGTAGGTTTCGCTAAAATGCCTCAAAACCCTGTGACAGGCAAGGCAATTTTTACCTACCTTTGTGCCCTATGAACAGTTTGGTAAAAGCACATATGGCGCTGGTAGCGGTAAATGTTATTTACGGCGCCAGCTATGTGGTGGCCAAAGAGGTAACCCCCTTGTATGTAAAACCATTCGGGCTTATTTTAATTCGGGTAAGCATGGCCTGCTTGTTGTACCTGTTGTTTTACCTGTTGCTCAGGCAAACATCGGCCCCGCACGCGCGCCTGCGGGTGGCCATACAGCGGCAACACTTTATACGGCTTATATTATGCGGACTGTTTGGGGTGGCCATTAACCAGTTGCTCTTTTTCAAGGGTTTATCCATGACCTCGCCCATCAGCGCCTCGCTTATTATGATAACCACTCCTATACTGGTATTGCTTATTGCCGCTTTTTTGCTGCAAGAGCATTTAGGCAGGCTCAAAATACTGGGCGTTGCCTTGGGTGCTTTGGGCGCTGCTGCGGTAATTGCCGGCGGCAAGGCAGGTTACCATTCGGGCAGTACGGCGGGCAATGTACTGGTGTTTATTAATGCGGCATCGTATGGGTTGTACCTGGTTATTGTTAAACCCCTTATGGAGCGCTACCACCCGCTTACGGTTATTTTGTGGGTATTTTTAACCGGTTTGTGCTTTGTTTTGCCCGTAGGCTATGCCGAACTGGCAGCCGTGCAATGGCAATCCATTACCCCGTTTATATGGCTGTGCATTGTTTTTTTGGTCTTAGCCACCACCTTTTTAACCTACCTGCTTAATATTTATGCCCTTGGAAAAGTAAGCCCGTCGGTAGTGGGCATTTATATTTACTCGCAGCCGCTTATTGCCACACTCATAGCCGTAGGGTTGGGTAAAGATACCCTGTCTCTGCTTAAAGCGGGCGCTGCAGCACTTATTTTTGCCGGGGTTTACCTGGTAAGTAACACACAGGGTAAAAAAAGCGCTGTTGCAAATACCCCAACGTAAACATTTTTATGTTTTTATACTGTTTTGTACTTTGCAAATCTTTTACCCATGAACCGAATAAAAATATACGCCCTTTTGCTTCTTTTAATGGCTGCCCTTGCTTTTTACCTGCTTGCCGGCCGCAACTGGGGCACCGTTAACCGCTCGGAAACCGGCTTTGCCTTTGAAGATACCGCCGCCATTAGCAAAATTATTATTACCGACAATGAAAAACGCACCCTGTCCCTTACGCGGAAAGATGCCGCTACATGGCTGGTAAACAATGGCTTTAAAGCCCGTCCCGATGCCATGAACACCCTGCTGGGTACCATAAAACAGGTGCGCATGGATAAGCCCATTAGCAATGCTGCCTACGCCAACGTAGCAGAAATGTTTAAAAACCCCCTTAAAACCGTACAAATTTATACCGACAACGCCAACCAACCGGCACACGAATACTATATTGGTGGCATTACATCAGACAAAAAGGGTACTTATATGCAGGTAAAAGGCAGCAGCAAACCCTATGTGGTTGTACTGCCCGGTTTGGAAGGTAATTTGGTAAGCCGCTATTTTACCATTGCCCAGGAATGGCGCGACCGGCTTATGTTTAACCTCCACTACGCCCAGATAGCAGCGGTAAAAGTAGAATACCCCGGCCACCCCGAAAACAGTTTTTTACTTACGGCGGCCGCAAAAGACTCTTTTACCGTAGAACCACTGCTGGCATCGGCCAAAATTACCAATCCCAAAGCCATGCTCAACAAACCGCTTATTATGAGTTACCTCAACTCGTTTAAAGATTTATATGCCGAAGCCTACGAAAACGGCTACCCCCGAACCGACTCGCTCATGAAAACTCAGCCTTTTTGCCTGCTAAGCGTAACCGATAAACAAGGCAACACCAAACAAATGGAAATACACTACCTGCCCGTAAACCAGCGCAGCAAGAAACAGGTTGATGAAAAAGGAAATACCCTGCTGGTAGATGTTGACCGATATCTGGCCTTTATTAACCAACGCAACGATTTGGTAATGATACAGCAATATGTATTTGGTAAACTGTTCAGGCGTTACCATGATTTTGTTGTTATTTCAAAATTGTAACTACCCGGTGATAGCACTGCTTAAAGATACCCGTATTCCATTTTCTGTTCTGCTGCTTGCCTATGCCTTGCTGCTGAACATAAACCTGTTGCTGCACCCGCCAGTGGTTAATTTTACCGCCAGCGCCCCGCTAAGCCGGCTGTTGCTGGGTTGGCTGGGCAGCCCGGTTTTGGCAGGCAGCATTGCATTGCCCTTAATTTTTATTGTGCTGGTTTGGCTGCAAGCCGTTATACTCAACGGCATTATGAACCACCACCGCCTTGTTGAAGCACCTAACGGGCTGCCCGGCTTGTTTTACCTCTTGCTTATTGCCCTGTTTAACGAACATTTGTATCTAAGCCCGCCGTTTTTTGCCGTTTTCGGCATTTTAGCTGCCCTGTCAATTGTGTACAACAGCTATTATTCCGATAATTTTACCCTGTTCTACGATGCCGGCTTTGCCGTAGCCGTTACCTCGCTCTTTTACCTGCCTGCACTGCTGCTGGTATTGTTTGTATTTATAGGCATTACCGTAATGCGGGTTATTAAATGGCGGCAATGGGTGGTGGTAATTATGGGCGTGCTCACACCCTACCTGCTTGCCGCCACCTGGTTTTTTTTAACCAATCACCTGTCCGAGTTTGCCAACGGACACTTCCTGCACATTACCAACTCGGTGGTACAAACCGCCTACCATACCCCCGAATGGCTTTATAAAACCGGCGCCGCCACCGCATTTGCGCTTTTTTCGCTCCTTATTGCCCAACAACAACTGGCTTTCAGCGTGGTAAAAGTAAAAAAAATGTTTAACGTTGTAGTTTACCTGCTGCTGGTAAGTGCACTTACCTTTGCCTTTACCAACCAATATACCTTTGGACCGCAGGCATTGCTGGCACTGCCGGCCGCCATATTTTTTGCCATCGGGTTTTATGGCATCAGACGTTCGTTTTTTGCCGAGTTGTTGCACCTGCTGCTCGTAGGCATGGTTTTCTGCTTTCAATACTTCAAATACATGCAGATTTAGTTAAAAGGCGGCAAAGTACCAAAACAACCCGCGCTTTTTAAACATTTGTCAAATACCTGCAAATAACCGGTGCATTTTTATACAAAATAAATTACCTTTACGCTTTGCTTGCCTGCAAAAAACAGGCAAAGTAAAAAACTGCAAACAGCACCAACAACACCTCCATTCAACTCATAGCTAATTTGTAAAAACTACACAATGTTTAGTAAAAAAAGTAGCAAAAAAGACTATTTCAAATTTAAAGAACTGCGGGTTTACGGCTCATTGGAAAGCCTTTTTACCGGCGCCAGGCGCTACCGCTTTGTCTTTGACGAAACCGAAACCTGCTATGTAAACCTTGAACTCTCGTTTTATAACATCCTTTTCAATGAAGAAGACTGGGAAGCCAACATTGTAATGCGTGTTATTGACTACAACACCAACCAGGAAGTTGCCAAACTGGACAAAAAGGTAAACGTAGCCAAAGATACCAATGTTGTTTATGTTCACGACGGCTGGGGAACCCCCAACCCCGGTTACTGGAAAAAAGGCATTTACAAATGGCAAGTGCTTATAGAAGAAGAACAGGTGGGCGAGTCTTACTTCTATATTATGAACAACGGGCAGGTATCGGCAACCGAAAACCCCTACTTTAACTTTAAAAGCATAAAACTGTTTGAAAGCCCCTACGAAGGTACACCCGTTGCAGACCGCGTTTACTTACAGGCTTTCGGGCAAGATAAAACCCGGTATGTAAATGTAGAACTTACACTGGAAAACAAACTTCAGTACGAACCTTATTTTCCGCTTGAACTTCAGTTTTATATCTATACCGAAAATTCGCTGGTAAAAGCGTATATGACCTATTTTAAGTACATTTCCGACAAACCGCAGGAAATTGTGCTCGATACCGGCTACGGAACCCGAAACCCGGGTTTTTGGGTTCCCGGCAGCTACACACTCCATATTTTATTTATGGATAAAGTGCTGGCAATTATACCATTTAACGTTGGTAACGAAGACGAACCCTTTACCGGCGCTTATCCAACGCCGGCATTTGGGCCAACCGTAAACTACCAACAGCCGCCCGAAACCCAACCCCTCACCTTTGAAGAAGCAAAAGCCGAACTGGAAGAACTCATAGGACTAAGCGAGGTAAAAAAACAACTCAACGAATTTGCCACTTACCTGCAGTTTATTCAACTGCGCCAGAAAAAAGGACTGCCTGAAACCGAAAAATTTAACCTCCATACCGTATTTATGGGCAACCCCGGCACCGGTAAAACCACCGTTGCCCGAATGTTGGGAAAAATTTACAAAAGCCTGGGCGTACTGCCCAACGGCGAAGTACACGAAATCAGCCGCGCCGATTTGGTGGCCGAATACATAGGGCAAACTGCTCCCAAAACCAAAAAAGCCATAGATGATGCCCGCGGCGGCATACTTTTTATTGACGAAGCCTACTCCTTAACCAACCGCGGCGACGATGAAAAAGATTTCGGGCGCGAAGTAATTGAAGTGCTCATTAAAGAAATGTCTGACGGCCCGGGCAATATTGCCATTATCTGCGCCGGTTACACCCGCGAAATGGAACAGTTCCTGGCCTCTAACCCCGGACTGGCATCCAGATTTCAGCAGGTTATTAATTTTCCAGATTATACGCCCGATGAACTGATGGCCATTGCCCAATACACCGCTAAGAAAAAAGATGTGGTGCTGCACCCCGATACCCTGAAACTCATAGAACTGAGCGTGGTGGAAGCTTACCGAAACCGCGACCGCACTTTTGGAAATGCCCGCTATGTAAACGGTATTGTGGAAGAAGCAAAACGAAACATGGGATTGCGGATTATGGCCAGTATGAGCGCCCCCGATGCCGATGTTGAAAAACTTACAGCCGAAGACCTTTCTACCATTACGCTGGAAGATGTGCAGAAAATATTTGCCAAACAGAAAAAACAAACCGTTTTACTGCCCTTAGACAACCCGCTGCTGGAAGAAGCCCTGTATGAACTGAACAGCCTGGTTGGCCTTACCCGAATTAAAAACGAAGTGCACGAAATTGTAAAACTGGTAAAATACTACCGCGAAATAAACCATAACCTGCAAACCGCTTTTTCGCTGCATACCGTGTTTAGCGGAAACCCGGGCACCGGCAAAACCACCGTAGCCCGAATTTTGGTTAAAATTTATAAAGCCCTGGGTATTCTGGAACGCGGGCATTTAATTGAGTGCGACCGAAAATCGTTGGTGGCTGCCTACATAGGGCAAACTGCCCTTAAAACCGCAGCAGTTATTGAACAAGCCATGGGCGGCGGATTGTTTATTGACGAAGCCTACGCCCTGTCGCAGGGCGGTTCGCAGGATTTTGGCCGCGAAGCCATTGAAGTACTGCTTAAACGAATGGAAGACGACCGCGGCCGCTTTATGGTTATTGCAGCCGGTTATACCAAAGAAATGAAACTGTTCCTCGAATCGAACCCCGGTCTTAAATCGCGTTTTGACAAAAACTTTTTGTTTGACGACTATACCGCCTCCGAACTGATGGCAATTGCCGTAGCCATGTTTGCCAAACAAAACCTGGAACTGGAAAGCGCCGCCAAATCTTACCTCGAAAACTTTATACTGCAACTTACGCTTAAAAAGAGTAAAGATTTTGGTAACGCCCGCGTAATACGCCAAATTGTTACCGAAGTGGTAAAAAAACACCACCTTATGCTTGCTGAAATGCCCACCGAAAGGCGCAGCGAGCAAATGGTAAACACGGTTACCTTAGATGTAATGCGCTTCTTAGACGACCCCAACGCCCTGAACATTAATACCGAAGGTTCGGGTAAAATTGGTTTTTAACCAATAACCCACTTTTTAACTGCTCTTTTTTTATTCATCTGCCATATCAAACAGGCGCATAAACTGCAAAAAAGCCAACTGACCGCCTGTTACCTGTATTTCGCCGCTCAGGTAGGTGGTTATCGGATTGCGAACTTTTGCTGTCAACTCTTTCCATACGGTTTCTGTTACGCTTATGGTAATATCGGGTGCGCCTGCGGCAAAGGGTTGCACTTCGGCCACGCCGCGCCGCACCTGCACGGTCCATTTTGCGCCGGTATCGGTAAAATGAAACAGGGCGGTTTGCTGCACGTTGCTGCTTTTATCGGGGTTTAGGTGGGCGGCCATGCCGTTAAATATGTATTGCATCGGAATATCCCGTACCAGTTGGGGCGTGGGTTTTATCAGCCCGTTGTTTTCAAGTCCCTGCAATTCAAGCGCCGAGGTAAGGTAGTAATGCCGCGCATTGGGGTTGGTTTGTGCTGCACCTAATTCGGTGAGCGCCTGTATGCGGTGTGCAACCGCCCGGGGGTTGCCGGGGTACAGCGCCAGGTAATAATCGGTAAGTTCCAGCAACCATTGGTATGCTTTTTCGGCGGCGGCTTTATTCATTTGTGTTTCCAGTTGTTGTTTGCCGCCGGCAAGTTGTTCTATTTTTTGCGCCCGTTCTTTAACCGGCAAAGGCAGTAAAGTGGCAGGGTTACCGTCAAAAAAACCCAGATACCCATCAAAAACGGTTCGTACCGACCATTCGGTTTTACCGTAAAACTCCTTCAGCCACTCCGATTGCTGTAAATGTTGGGGCAATATTACGGTTTCGGCAAGTTCATCGGGGGTCATGCCTTTGTTCATGCCCCGCACCGTTTGGTCGTGTACAAACTGAATGGCATCGCGGTAATCGGTAAGTATTTTAAACACATTTTCTGCCCCCAACACCGGCTCGGTATGGCTTGGCACCAGCGTATGAGGGTGCAGGTAGCGCATTTTATCGAGGCTGTTTTTCCAAAGGTTTATGTCGCGGTAGGCGGTACCCCTTATGGTATAGAGGTTGGGGAAAGTTTTGTACAGGTTATCGCCGCAGAGCAGGGTTTTGGTTTGGGGCAGCCATACAAACAGTTGGTCGGGAGTTTCGCCCGGGGCATGGTAAAGTACCATTTCAATGCCTGCAATGGTTACGGCAAGCGAGTCGGCAAAAGTAACGGTAGGTTTAAGCACGCCAATTTCGGCATCTTTGTCAATAACCAGTTTAGGGCCAATGCCACAATTTACCAATGCGCTGCTGTCTAAAAAAACGCCAAACATGCGGTAGGCGCGTTTTTCGGTAATATGCCTTACCACGGCGGCAGTTTGGTTTAAATAGTGGGGCAGTAACTCCTGTGCATACACATTGGGTTTATCATTGCCGGCCATTGCTACGGCTCCCGATGTGTGGTCGGTATGAAAATGGGTATAAATAATGGCTTTTACCGGTTTGGGGCAAATTTTGGTAAAGGCTTCTTTTACTTCCTGCCCGCTTTTCATGCTTTCCATGCAATCTACAATAATTACGCTGTCTTTGCCTTCTATGAGTATGCTGTTGGCCAACCCGTAGCCTATGGCAACATATAGGTTGTTGCCCACTTTTTGTATGCGTTTTTCAAAATCGAGGTTGCGCAAGAGCAACTCTTCGGGCGCCGGGGTAGTTTGGGTTTTGGAGTGGGGGCTTGTTTGGCAGCCGGTTAAAATAGTAAGAAACAAAGCCGTTATAATGGCAACCGAACAGTTTTTGGGTATTGACATGGTAAAATGTTTATGCTTGGTTTACCGCATTATTGCAACGCTACAGGCATAAAATGCGTTTTAGTTGGGTAAATATACCCTGTTTTGCGTGCAATTGCTGCACTTTTACTTCATTTTGTACTTATTTAGGTTGTACTTTTGTTGGTTATGTTCTTAACTAAATTCCTTTCATTTTACCGCAAAGAACGCAAAGCCTTGCCCAAAGTTTTTTTGCTCTTTGGTCAATGCTTCCAATCAGCAGGTAACAAGATAAAATGCCGGGATTTACAGATAGCACCTAAATAGTTACCCCATTTTTAACTGCCTGTACCATGTATATACCCCCTCATTTTGCCGAAACCAACCCGCAGCAACTGCTTGCCTTTATGCAGCAATACCCGTTTGCCACACTTATAACGGCGCAAAACAACCTGCCGTTTGCCACTCACCTGCCCTTTGTAGCCGAACTTCGGGGCGAAACCATTGTGTTGTTGTCACACATGGCAAAAAACAACCCGCAACACCGGCAGTTTATGCCCGATGCCGAGGCATTGGTGGTTTTTCAGGAGCCGCACGCCTACGTATCGCCGCGGCACTATGAAAAACTGCTAAACGTGCCTACCTGGAATTACGTGGCCGTACATGCCTACGGAACGCCCCGCCTGCTTACCCACGCCCCCGATGCGCTGGCGCTTATTGAAAAAATGCTGCATTATTTTGAAGCGGAATACGTGCAGCAATGGAATCAACTGCCCGATGCCTATAAAAACGGCCTGCTCAACGGCATTGCGGCGTTTGAAATTACCGCTACCCGCATAGAGGGAAAAAAGAAACTAAGCCAAAACAAAACCGAAAAAGAACGCCAGAACATTATTACCGCCTTTTCAAACAGCCCCGATGCGCCGGCACAACAAATTGCCGGGTTTATGCAGCAGTTGTAGTCAATATTTAATTGAACAACGTTGGTGGATTTAAGCCTGCCAAAAGTTCTGCAAAGTCCTCCGGCCTTAGTTTTTCAAAGTCTTTTTGTAAAACTTTCAGATACTTCCATTCTGCTCCTGTCAGTACGGTGGCTGTGTTGCACCAATTTATGGCAGCATTGTCCTTTAGTCTTACATCTACATCTTCACGTCCTTTGGTTTCAATTATCCAATGAGTGCCATTTTCATCTATGGCAATAAAATCGGGAAAGTAATTGCGGATGTTGGCTAATGTGTCGGTGTATTGAATGCAAAAACCAAATTGTTCGGGAAGTTTTGCAAATGCTTTTACATCTTCTGCTTTGTCAATAAACTTTGCAAATGCCAATTCATAGTCATTGTCGCAAGGGGTGTAATTGAAAACAGTCTTTTTCGCTTCAAGCACTTTCTTAGAAGTTGGGAAAGCAGGAGTAGAAGAAAGAAAATGGTCTGCCGAAATGAGTTGTGGCTGTTTTTGCTCTACGACCATTTCGCGTAATACCTTTTCAAATTCTTTGATTACAACATAGCTGGCAATGTTGCTGCTTATGGCTTTGATAACGACAGGGTCGCTTAAATCAACAGTTAGTCCGAATGCTTTTCTTTCAAAGAAGTCACGAACTTTTGGGGCTAAAATCGCAAATTGAGAAGGCAGTTTTATGTTTTGTGTTATTCGTCTTGCATAGTAGCCAATTACTTCTTCGGCTGTTTGTGCTTGTGGTATGGAGTATTCACGTTCTAAAAGTTTCTCATCTGTTAAAATGTCTCTGCCTTGGTAAATAAACTTTTTAGTGTCGGCAATTTCTTTGCCTTTCAGTGGAAGTTTATTTATATTGAACTTCATTACGTCAATAGCTGAAATTTCTTCAGCTATTGATTTCTTTCTTGAAAGCATTGGTGAAATGTCGGGAATGCTAAGGTCAAATTCTTGCTTGTTTTCTTCGGGCTGAACGGTAATAATTTTGAGTTTGTCTTTTCCAAGCCGGAAAGTTTCAAACTTTAAGTCTTCCAATTTTTCAAGGTCTTCCACAAACTCCATAAACGCCTTGTTGCCAATAATATCAACCCTTTCTGTGTAGCTGTCATGCTGATTGCGGAACATTAAACGCAAACCTCTGCCAATGGTCTGCTCGGGTAGAATGTTTGCTTTTGCAGTGTATGGTCGTAATCCAACAACAACCGTTACGTTTTGAACGTCCCAACCCTCACGAAGCATGAGAACGGAAACAATTGCATTTACAGGACTTCTCTCATGGTCAACTTCTCTTGCAGCTTTGCGGGCTATGTCCAAATCCTTTTTAGAAACCTCTCCGCTTTTGTCGGTGTGAATGATTAAGGTTTTATCACCGCCAAACTGCGAAGGATATTTTGTTCTTAGCCAATCACCAATATCGTCTGCTTCTTCTGTGTTGTTCATCATCACAAACAGAATCGGCTTCTTTTTCAGTGTTGAAAGCTGCTCTGTATATTCTTTCCATCGTTCAACCCCTGCTGCTAAAAATCCACTGTAACGAACACTGGCAATGTTGCTTTTTGCTTCTTCAATTTGTGCAATGCCTTTTACCGGTCGTTTTACAATTCTGTCAAGTATGGCTTGTTTTAGCGGATAATCAAATATTGTCCATGCAAACAAACTGCCTTTGCTGTATCGGGGTGTTGCCGAAAAATCTAATTGTGCCGAAAGTGGTCTTTGTTCATGCAATTTTCGAATGAATTTATTCCACTGGCTGTCTTCCTCGTGAGTGTGGTGTGCTTCATCATTGATAACCATTACCAAGCCATCTCGCCTGGCAATGCGGTCATCAAAATCACTGATTTCAGTTTTTTGAGCAGGGGGAATGTTGCCAAGCATGGCTGTCATTACATCGGTTTCCTCGTTGCTGTTTCGGGCGCCCCTCTCGTAAAACTGTTGAATGTTGGTAAGATACAATGCTCCCGGTGTGTGTGCCCTTTCTGTATCGCCCCGCATGTAATAGTCCATATCCCAGAGCCATTGCAAATGCTTTGGAATCAAGGGCAAGGTTCTGAAAACGATTCCGCTTTCAAAATCTGTTTTCAAACGGTCAAACACTATGACGTTTGGAGCAAGAATTAAAAAGGTGTTGGCGTAACCCTCTTCGCCTCTCAGGTAGTTGGCAAATTGCCAAACAATGCTCAATGCCATTACAAAAGTTTTACCGCTGCCGGTAGCCATTTTTACACAATACCGTGCAAAGTCATCGTAGGGAGGCAATCTTAAATCTTTGGTATTGAAAGCATATTTTTCTAAAAGGTCTTTTCGGGTTCTTATTTTGGCTACTTCAAAAATGAAAATCAGCGTTTCAATAGCTTCACGCTGTGCGGTGTGAAAACGAAAAGGTTGTCTGCCGCTTGGCAAAATGTGGTCGGTATAAAACCAAAAGTTCAACAACTCTCTGGTGGTTTCGGTAATTCCTTTATAACCCCCGGCTCGCCATGCTTTTACGGCTTCCCGAATGGCAGGCACACAAGCAGCGGTTTTTAATTGCTCTTGTATGTTAAACATATCGCGTTGCGAACTGTCTGTTTTCTTTTTCTTAGGCATCACTTTACGTATTTACTTTTTACCATTCGTGCAAAAGCTGCATATTTGCCTTTATCTTGTATTGCCTCTTCTATAATAGATTGGGCTTGCACATCATGATGATAGTGCGTAGCAATTGTTACCAACATCTGAACATGTTTTTTCTATCTATCAGAAGGGTGTGTTTGTTTAAACCGTATATTTTTTCCGATGCGTTGCCTCTTTCATTAATTGGTATCACTATGGACATAAGTGTTTTTTCATCAAATTCAA
Source organism: Sphingobacteriales bacterium TSM_CSM (assembly GCA_002212725.1). Lineage (GTDB taxonomy): Bacteria > Bacteroidota > Bacteroidia > Chitinophagales > UBA2359 > UBA2359. The sequence goes on from MTCR01000091.1 coordinate 18,527, forward strand.
ACTCAAAAAAATCTTCAGGGTTTTCTTCGCATGGATTTATTAACGGGCCGCCTTCGCTTGGTTCGGGCCAATTGTCTCCTTTTTGCCCGGCGCCATTACACTTTTTACATGACAATAAAAGATTGCTCCAAGTTACCGCCAATTCTGGAAACTTGCTTTTGGGCTTAAAATGCTCTATGTCGCCATAATCTACATTTTCGATATAAGATTCGCAAAAGGCACACTTGCCGTGAAACATCTTGATTAGCACTTGTTTAATTTCATTGTTACCGTATTTTTTAATCGCCTTGTCTAATGCCCTTTTGTTGTTTTCGCTACTATTGTTGTCGAAGTTTTTTTTGGCTGCCACAATTGCGGCAGTCCAACTCATTTCATTCCGATATAGTACCTGTGGCTTTGCAGTTCTTTCTACAAATATCATTTCAATATGTTTTTGAGATAATTTTCCATTTTGCTTTGTAAAGGATCTATTTCTGGCAAAGCTCCGTATGCTTTTTCTACAAACGGTAAGGTAGCCTGAAGTTCGTTTTTTTCTTTTGACGTTAGCTTCACTTTCTTTTTTAAATAAAGATAGGTTTGAATCTGCATTTCGGTTTGAGGCGAAAACGGAGATACTAAACCAAAAGCCGGACTTGCCAATATCTTATCTACGCTTAGGAAGGCAAGTTCTTTTACTTCATTTACCTGTGTTTTATTGCCATCAAAAACAAATCTGTAAGTAAGTGCATCAGGGCCGGCGCCCGCCGTTATCATGGGGCTGTGGGTAGCAACTATAAACTGTATTTTCGGAAACTGCTCACGGAGCAGCATAGCAATATTTCTTTGCCATACAGGATGCAAGTGAATATCTAATTCATCAATAAGCACCACCCCTTCTTCTTTTAAAGGGTCGTTGCTATTGGGAAAGTGGTCTAATAACCTCCATATTAAATCTCCTATTAGTGCAAGTATGCTTCTGTAGCCATCGCTTAACCCGATGGTTGAAACTTTAATGCCATTAACATCAAAAAGTATTTTTCCGTCTTCGGCAACCGAATCATAGCGCACACCTTCGGGAAGTATTTTGTTAATGGCTTCTACTGCTATATCTAATTGCCTTCTTGCTTTACTTTTACTGTCATTCTCGCCTTTAGCTATCCGGTAATCTAAATATACCATCCATTGCTCAAAGGAAGATAGGGCTTCGTCTTCTTTAAACTGTGTGGTGAAATTATTATGCCTTTCTTGTGAGGTAATTGTTGGAATTATGACCCTGCTTTCTCTTGTTAACCTTCTGAAAGCTCCGTACCCTGCGGCAAACCAACCTTTGCCCTTTGAGGTTAGCGCATTTTGTTTCAGCCACGTAAGTCGCCTTTCGGGATTTTCGAGTATTATAGGCTCTGTATAGACCTTGTTCCTGACGCTTGTCTGTTGAGAGCCTGTAACAAAATAGGTATAACCAAAAGACTTTGATTCTTTTTTCTCTCCGTAGGTTCCCGGGTCGTTTTCTCCCTGATGTATTCTAATAGTGAGCTTGCCGGGCACACCTTCTTTGCGAACCCAGCCATAAGGCACCGGCAGTAGTTTGTTAACGTTTTCGGGGCCGGCGAGCAGCAAGCCTAAAGATTGAAGCACCGTACTTTTTCCGCCTCCATTTTCACCTAAGAGCGTTATCCACCTTACAGGGTCTTTTTTGTCGGAAAATTTTAGGCTGATTTTTTCAAATCCCTTTATATTTTCCAAAGTAAGTTCTTCTATCCACATAGTACATGATTTTAAATTAACTCAATATTTAATGCCTTGGTGGTGTCATTTCCCAAAATGTCAATCACCTTCACCAATACGGTAAATTTCCCTTTTTGCTCATAGAGGTAGTTCGCTGTCAATTCAATTTTTGGGTTTTGTTTGGTTCGGTAGCTCTGCCACTCGTTATGAAACGTATCGTCGCGGTAATTCCAATCAATGCTCCAATAGTCAATCCACTGGCTCCAATGCGTTATGCTGCCTCTTACCTCTTCGGGTATATCATCGGGCGGAATAATGAAATTATCGAGCGTAATAGTGAGTTGGTTATTGGTTTTTGAACCCTGAGCTTGCCGAAGGGTGGTTTTTACATGGAGCGAAGCCAATTCGTAAAACTTAATGTCGTTCTGCTCAACGGCTTTTTTCTCCAAAACCTCGCGGGGTATTTTCTTAAACTTTATGTCCACCTTATTGCTTTTGGCAAATTGGGCGGCTGTTTCGTTTATATCAAAAGCAAAGTCCCACCCCAAAAAGTCAATGCCGTTGGTAGCGGCGGCTTTTTCCTTGCCTGCCAATTTCCAAAATTCAAGAATGGCGGCTTTTATGTCTTCTACTGTTACGGGAGTTTCTACACTGCCCACATGGAGCATTCTGCCTGCCCTGGCTCCGTGCAGCCAAATGTAGCCTTCTAATGGTTGGGCATGGTAGAGTTCGCAAATAAAATGCTTGTATGCCTTTTCTTGTTCCAACCTCCCCTGCGGGTTGTCGAACTCTGCCTGCACCCATTGCTGCCGCTCATATTTGCCAAGGTTTTGCACCACAAAGGGTTTTATATTGGGTATGCCCAAAAAGCGTTTGCGTGCCGTGTGTATGGCAAACCTGCCCAAATCGCAGGTTATCCACCTGCGGTTTAGCTTTTCTGCTGTGGCCGCCGTAGTGCCGCTGCCGCAAAAACAATCTAACACTAAATCTCCCTCGTTGCTGCTTGCTTTAATAATTCTTTCTAACAGGGCTTCGGGTTTTTGAGTAGCATAATTTACACTTTCTTTTGCTTGAGAGTTTATAACATAAATATCAGTCCAGAGATTTTGAATTGGTTGCCCTTCGTATTCATCCAAGAAAGTTTTTCTCCTTATGCGCTGCGCTTTGTCGGTTGGAAAATATAGTTTTCCAAGCTTATCCCACTCTTTCATCGTTTCCAGCGACACAGCCCAACCCTTTAATGGTGGTTTGTAGCCCTTATATTCATAAACTAAACTCGGCGTGGGTTTGGCTGCTGGATTAGTCAAAGGGTCACGACTATATTTCCTGCCATCACCATCATCATACACAAATCGTTCTTTAATATACTGCTGTGCTTCCTCTGAATCTTTTGTTCTCAAAGGGTTAAATATATATTCTATTGATTTTGTATAAAAATACATTACATCTGTTATGCTTCCAAAAGATTTGAAGTTGTTCAGTGTACCACCTCTTCTTTTCCAAATAATTTCATTCCTAAAGTTCTCATAGCCAAAAATTTCATCTAATACGGCTTTTGCATAGTGCCCTACATGCCAATCTAAATGCACATAAATACTGCCATCATCGGCAAGCAGTTCGCGCAATAAAATGGCGGTTTCATAAAACCATTGCATGTAACTATCAAGCCCCTTTCCCCAAGTATCGCGGTAGGCTTTTTGTTCAATAATACCTGGCTGCTTTACAAAGGAGGCTGAGCCTGTGGTAGCCTCATCATATTCATCCGGGTGGTCGCCAATTGTAGCGGTAAAAGAAAAATCGGAGCCAACATTAAAAGGCGGGTCTATGTAGATAAGGTTTACTTTGCCTGCAAACTCGGGCAGCAGGCTGGGCAGCACATATTTTTTGTCGCCCCAGATAAGGCGGTTGCGCCAATGGCCGGTTTCCTGCTTTTGGTTGAATAAACTGCCAAAGCGTTTTTGCCGGTCGGCTGCGCTTTCGTTTATGGTTTCAATGGTCTGAAAAGGAAGGGCAATTCTTACGGGGGCTACCTTTTTTCCGTTCTTGTATTTTCCTTCCCAAATAAGTTCTGTCATGGTGTATGTGTTTCCAAATTAGTTGCTGCAAGATAACTATTTATTTTGAAGTGTGTAATAACGGCGCATTGGTTTTACCTTTAGCAGATAAAAAAAGGCCCGAAATGCAACCTTCTCCGGCCTGCTTTCTGCCTTAATCTTCCAGCCCCTGCACCCAATCTATGCGCACATCCTGAAGTTGCATGGTTATAATAGCGCCAATAGAATCCATGGTAACGGCGCGGGCTATATTTTCTTCCTCCCAATAATAGGCAAAGCCCACCAACCATTTTTTGTTGTCGTATTGGCGTACACCTACTGCTTTGGGTCGTAGCAGGTTGTGGCGGTATTTCAGCACGTCTTGGGGGGTTGAGGCGTATTCCATGCGTTCAAACTGCACTTTAATCTTGGTAAAATCGGGTATAAAATCGGTATAACCTTGCGCCCGCACAAAGGCTTCGGCAAGGGCAACCACTTCGGGTTGTGTAAGGGCGGTTTTGCGGTTTTCGGCAGGAAGCCCGGTTATGGTGGGTACATCGGCAGGTTTTCGGGTAATAACCGTTTCTTTACAGGCAACGGCAAGCAAGAGCAAAAACAATACTGTGGTTAACAAGCGTTTCATATAACAGGCTATTTTACCGCAAAAATAGCGTTTTACCGTATTTTTTACATTGGAAAGCCCAAAGGCAGGCAGCAGCAATAATTTTTCCGAAAAAAAATGGGGGTAATACTTAAAAAATCAATGCGTGCATTGTAGTTTTGAGCCGGAAACAAAATAAACCAACCGTATGAGTGTAGTACGCATAGCCGGCGCACAGGGTTTTTACGGCGACAGCCCCATGGCAGCCATAGCCATAGCCGCACAACAGGGTGCCGATTACTTAGTGCATGATGCGCTGGCAGAACTAACCCTGTCTATTTTACAAAAAGACCGCCTTGCCGACCCCAACATGGGGTATGCCCGCGATGTTGAAACCTTGGCCAAATTTTTAATTCCTATAGCACACCGGCACGGCATACGCATTGTTACCAATTCGGGCGGGTTAAACCCCGAAAGCGCTGCCCGTAAAGTGGCTGCCATTTTGCAGCAACAGGGTATTACCAATTTTAAAATTGCCACCATTACCGGCGACGATATGCTGCCGCGCCTGCCGCAACTGCTGCAAAACGGGCACGAGTTGCGCCATTTAGATACCCAACAGCCTTTTGCCGAAAACAAATATCCGCCTACCCATGCCAATGTATATATTGGCGCAAAATCGGTTGCCGAAGCCCTGAACCAGGGGGCAAACCTCATTTTGGCAGGCCGCGTGGCCGACCCCTGCCTTACCCTGGGCATTTTGGTACACCATTTTGGGTGGAAATTAGACGGCAACCTGAGCCAAACCGACCTGAACCGGCTTGCCAACGGCATTGCCACGGGGCATTTGCTGGAGTGCGGCGGGCAGGCTTCGGGCGGCAACTCGTATGCCGAGTGGCCTATGGATTACCCCATCAGCAACCTGGGTTACCCTATTGCCCATGTTAGCGAAGACGGCAGCGCCGTTTTTACCAAATTGCCCTCCGAAGGGGGTAAAATGAGCCGCAATACCCTGCGCGAACAATTGGTATATGAAATACACAACCCCGCCCACTACATAACCCCCGATGTATGCGTTGACCTTACCCGCATACAGCTTACGCAATTAGACGAAAACAGGGTGCATTTTTGCGGTGCTGTGGGCAACCCGCAGCCGGAGCAACTGAAACTGGCCATCGGGCTGCATGAAGGTTACATCAGCGAGCAGTTGTTCTTTTTTTCGTGGCCGTATGCCTACCAAAAATGTGTCCGGTTTATTGAGGCGGTAAAAGAAATTTGGATGCGCCTGCCTATTAAAATTGAACGCCGCGAGTTTTCTATATTGGGGCTAAACGGCATTCACGGCAGCGCCGCTCCGCCCATGCCGCCGCACCTGCTGGAGCAAATGAACGAACTGGGCGTGCGCCTTGCCGTAAAACATACCGATGCCAATGCGGGTAAAATTGCCATGCAGGCCGTAACCTGCCTTGGACTTAACGGCCCACCGGGCGTGGTTTCTATGCCGGCATGGGGTAAAACCAACCGCGTGCAACTTAGCCTGTGGCCTACCCTTATTCCCCGCGCCGAAGTGCAGGAAACAGTAACCCTGCTGCAAATTTAACCCAAAAACAGGAAGCGAGTTATAAGTTATGAATTATGAATTATGAATTATGAGTTATGAGGCAAACTTAACAAACTAACCATCTGTACATCAGACAAAAATAACCAAATTAACAATCAGTTGTCTTTGAATTTTAGCTTATAATTACTTATTAGGCCGCACCTTTGTTGGTGGTGTTCTTAACTAAATTACTTTCATTTTATCGCAAAGAACGCAAAGTTTTGCGCAAAGTTCCGCAAAGTTTTT
>MTCR01000069.1 GCA_002212725.1 Sphingobacteriales bacterium TSM_CSM
CCGAAACGAGCATTACCCTCTACTCCCTCACCGGTCAGTTAGTACTACAAACCCAAATACCCGCGGGCGAAGCAAGCAAAACCATATCGGTAGCGCACCTGCCGGCGGGGGTGTATGTTTGCCGGTGGCAGCAGGCGGCAGGCGGCGCATCGGGGTATGTAAAGGTGGCGGTGGTGAGGTAGGCTTAGAAAAGGCTGTTTTTTATGAAAATTATTGTTGGTAATTGTGTATTTTGGGCAGGGAAAATACATACCTTACAAAAATATTTCCTTTATGATATTGCATTTCAAAAGACAACTGATGTCAGTTATTGCAGGTGGTAAAGGCACAGCCTTTACTGATACTCAACTCACGAGGCTAAGCCTCGCGCGAGCGGTAATTTAAACCAATAGCATGTCTTTAATAGTCCAATTATTTTTACCAAATCAACTACCGATATAAGCGTTATGGCTAAATGTGTAAGACAAATTGATAAATGCGATTGGTTTCATACAATTTAGCATGACAATTGCTTGATAATGAGCCATTTATTTCATTGTCAATTGTCAATAACTAAACTCCCAAAGCGCGACAGCATCAGGTAATTTACATGGCTGTGCATGTTCAAAAATAAAAAACAATATGCACCACAAATTTCTTGTTGTACTTACCAATTCATCTATTTTTCGTAATATTGCTGTCCGAAGGCAGCTGCTTTCACAAGCATAACGGTTGGTTTTTATATGAGCCAATAATTAACGATTTACCTTTCTTTTTTTCTATCCTTTACACTTTTTACCAAACAATTGGTGCAAAATGGAACAAAACAATACTACAAAACCCACATCAGGTAATACGGTAAAAATTTTCCTTGCGGTAATAAGCGCAATTGCATTGTTATTTCTTTTTGCCAACAGAAGCAATTTTTACCCATCAGATACCACTAATGCCTCCTCACAAAAAACAAGCAGCAATACCAATACAACTTCAAATACTGCTCAAAATCCTGCTGCCAACGAAAGGCAATTGCTCAATCAAAAAGGCTCTGAACAATTGGAGCAGGGCAAGGTAGAGGAAGCTATAGGCACTTTTACCGAATTAATCAATACCAAAAAAGACGATGCTGCCGCTCATCACAATTTGGGTGTAGCTTATAACCAAAAAAAAGACTACCCGAATGCCATCAAACAATTTCAAAAATCAATAGAATTAAACCCAAAGTTTGAAACGGCTTATTACAGTTTAGGAATGACTTTGGAAGAAAGCGGCAGCAAACAAGAAGCTATGGAAACCTTTAAACAGCTGCTGCAACTAAACCCCGCCGAAAAACGGGCACTTTTGCGTATTGGCATTTTATACGATGCGCAAAATAAATATTCCGAAGCCATTGATGCCTACCAAAAAGCCATTGTCATAGACCCCAACTATTACACCGCCTATTTTAACCTTGGCAATACCTACCTGCAACAAAAAAACACCGATAAGGCTATAGAAAGCTACGAAAAAGCCATTGCCATAAAACCCGATTACCCCAACCCCTACGTAAATCTGGCGCATTGCTACATGGACAAGGGTAACAATGCCAAGGCGCAGGAGTTATTTAAGAAAGCCATGCAATTAGACCCCAAATTAAAAGCCACTCCACTAAAATAACAGCCGTAACCATAGCCAATCATGGAAAAAACACCCAACAGCGGGTTAAACCGCTTATCGGCCGAAGATTACCGGCAGGTTCGGAAATTGCCGTTTGTGGTGGTATTGGATAATGTGCGCAGCGCCAACAATGTGGGTTCTGTGTTCAGAACAGCCGATGCTTTTTTGTTGGAAGCGGTTTACCTTTGCGGCATAACCGCCACGCCGCCCAACAAAGACATACACAAAACTGCCCTTGGCGCTGCCGATTGGGTGCATTGGCATTATGCCCCGCAAACCACACAGGCTATTATGCAGTTAAAAGCACAGGGTTACCGTATTGCCGCCGTTGAGCAGGCAAAAGAAAGCATACCCTTAAACCGCTTTACCATTGTGCCCGAACAAAAATATGCCTTGATTTTTGGGCACGAGGTAACGGGGGTAAGTGAGGAAGTTATGAATTTGTCCGATGTTTGTATAGAAATACCGCAGTTTGGCAGCAAGCACTCGCTCAATATTGCCGTTAGTGTGGGGGTGGTTTTGTGGGAACTGGTGCGGCAAACCACCGCAATTAAAACGGCAACAGGGTAAATGGTAAACTATGCGCCGAAACGCTTTGCAAAATGGGGTTAGCCTTTTGTTATGACACAATTTTAATACAAAATAAATACACAATGCCGGTTAAAATTTTGAAAAAAATACAATAACTTGCACCCCAATTTTAACTTTACCTTCCTGATGCCGCAACCTTTAGCAATAAGATAAAGAGGGTAATTGTGCAATAGGTGTAATATATAAACAGATTAGCGCCAATGGTATTTTCAAGTATTGTGTTTTTATTTTTATTTCTGCCCTTTAATCTGCTGTGCTATTATGCATTTAAGGACCGAAATTACCGCAATATAGTACTTGTTGGCTTTTCTTTGTTTTTTTATGCATGGGGCGAACCCGTGTGGATTACACTGCTTATTTTATCGGCATTTGTAGATTATGTAAACGGGTTGTTTATAGAAAAATACCGCAACCGGCCAATTGCAAAACTGGGCATTTACAGCACTTTAATTTTCAACATCGGGCTGCTTATGCTGTTTAAATATGCCGATTTTATAGCCAGAAATATTAACATGTTTTTTCCCGTTCACATAAAAGAGCCGGGGTTTATATTGCCAATAGGCATATCGTTTTACACTTTCCAAACCATTTCCTATACCATAGATGTTTACAAAGGGCATGTAAAAGCACAGCGGTCTTTTTTAAACTTTCTTATGTTTGTATCGCTGTACCATCAGCTTGTGGCCGGACCTATTGTAAGGTATGAGCATATTGCACGCGAAATTGATGAGCGGCTTTTTAATTGGGTAGATTTTAACAGCGGTGTAGTGCGGTTTTGCATTGGGCTTTTTAAGAAAGTTTGTATTGCCAATGTTGCCGGCAATATTGGCAGCGGTTTTCTTGATGGTGATTTTACTACCCTGTCGGTAGCGGGCGGCTGGCTTGGGCTGGTTATGTTTACCATTCAGATATACTTCGATTTTTCGGGGTATTCTGATATGGCCATTGGCTTGGGCAGAATGTTTGGGTTTCATTACCACGAAAACTTCCGCTACCCGTATTTATCGGCTTCTATAACAGATTTCTGGCGCCGATGGCATATTTCGCTCGGCTCATTTTTTAGAGATTATGTATATATACCCCTTGGCGGAAGTAAATCTAACACCGCCCGAAACCTTTTTATAGTATGGGGCTTAACCGGCCTTTGGCATGGTGCAAGCTGGAACTTTGTTATTTGGGGGTTATATTTTGGTTGTATTATTTATGCCGAAAAAGTTTTACTTACCCGGGTTTTGTTAAAAGTACCGGCTTTTGTGCGGCATACTTATTCTTTGTTTTTAATTATACTGGGTTGGGCTATTTTTTATTTTACCGATTTATACAGACTATCCGGTTTTCTGAAAATTATATTTGGGGCAACCGGTAATGAACTTATTGATTTTGAAACCATACATATTTTTTATGAGAACCTGTATTGGCTTATTTTGGCAGTATTGCTATGTTTTCCGGTGTACCATTGGTTTCAGGATGCGGCTTTGTCTCATGCGCGGTTGCGCCATGCATACTGGTATGTAATAGCGCCGCTTAGTATGCTGTTATTTGTGGTGTCTGTGGCTTTACTGGTTGGCAGTTCCTACAACCCGTTTCTTTACTTCAGGTTTTAAGTTAAAAAGCAGGCAGTTATGGAGTTAAAGTGGTCAAATAATATTATGAAAGCCAACGCCTTGTTGTTTGTGGCGTTATTGGCGGCCGGCGGGTTGCTTTTTATAGTCATGCCCAAACAAACTGTTTCTGAAAACGAAAACCGCAAACTGGCACAACTACCCCCGGTTACTTTTGAAAACCTGTGGAATGGCAAGTTAGCCGAGGGTATTGATGCCTATTGTTCAGATAATTTTATTTTCCGAAACGGGTTTATTGATATGGCTAACAGGTTAAAGGCGCTTAAAGGCTTTACCTATGAAAATGTGGTTATTTATAACAACCCCAAAGCAGAAACTGAACCCGCCCCCCCCACAGCCGATACAACCGTTGCCCTGCCCGTATTGCCCGATACAACAGACACCGATTTACAAACCACCCTGCCCGAAAAAACAGGCGATGCCGCTAACTATGATATTGTTAAATCGGTGGTAATTTATAATAACCGGGCAGTACAGGTATTGGGCGGGTCAAGACAAACCGTAACAAGATATGCAGCCGTATTAAACCGCTATAACAGCGAGTTAAGCGCCGATGTGCAGTTATACGCCATGGCAATTCCGATTGGTTCTGATTTTTATTTGCCCCCAAAAATTACCCGCGATAAACAAAAGGAAAAAAAATGTATTGAGTATTTCTACGGGCAGTTAGACTCCTGCATTGTACGCGTGCCCGTTTACGAAGAACTGGAACAACGCACCAAAGAATACATACAATTTAATACAGACCATCATTGGACAGGGCTTGGCGCCTATTACGGCTACAAAGCATTTTGCAAGGCGGCCGGCATTACCCCCCTGCCATTAACCCAACTTACCCGCAAAGTAATACACGGTTTCGTAGGGTCGCTTTATTATTACACCCTCAATGAAGGATTGCTTCAAAACCCCGATAGCGTTGAGTATTTTAAAACACCCGTAAAAACCTCAACTATTTATTTTGTAGCCGATTCCATAGCGCCTAAACCCGCCAGTTTATATGCCGAGTACGCCAAAGGTAAAAACGCCTACGGAGTATTTCTGGGGGCAGATTACCCGTTAATGAAAATTGTTACCAATGTGAAAAACGGCAAACGAATTCTGGTTATGAAAGACTCCTACGGAAATGCTTTTGCACCCTACCTGACCAGCCATTTTGAAGAAGTATATATAGCAGATTATCGGTATTTTTGGGGCAATATCAAAAAATTTGTCAAAAAAAATAATATCACCGATTTATTGTTTGCGCATAACACTTACGTTATTAACAAAGAGTTTACCGTAAAACGCGAAACCATGATGCTCAAAAGTGTTGAAAGAAAAATAAAACCTGCACCAAAAGATACCCTGGCAAACATAATACAGCCCGGCACCACCACAATACCCGACACGGTTAAAAAACAGGAATAATGAGAACTGCCCTTTACATTTTATTGCTCGTTCCTTTACTTGTTTTTGCCGCCCTGACCGGTAAAAACAACCACGAATTGTTGCTAAACTCCCCTGCAGATTATGACTTTATTGACCACAGCGCAAATGTAGTGGAATACAACAACAACAAAATATTGCAGACCTTTTACGAAAAATGGAAAATAGAAGGTTATTCAAACATTAGCATTGCCCATTTTGGCGACTCGCACGTACAGCCCGATTACTTTACCTCCGTTGTAAGACAACAATTACAGCAACTCAAAGGAAACGGCGGACGTGGCATGATTTTTCCTTATTCCATGGCCAAAACCTATTCTCAGTCAGATTATAAATCAAAATTTACCGGCAATTGGAAAACCGCCAACAGCATTCAAAACCCGCCGCAAATACCATTGGGCGTATCGGGCTTTGTTGCCCAAACTACCGATACCGCCGCATCTTTCAGCATCTTTTTTACCAAACCACAGCCGGCCGGCCCCAAATTCATTAAAGTATATTGCAAAAAAAATCTTACTACCTACCAATTAACCGTAAAATCAAAGAGGCAATATCAATCTTTGAGTTTTGAGAACGCCGGCGACCCCGAAATTCCCTATGCCTTGTTTTACCTGCCCGAAACCGGCGATACCCTTGAGTTTATTCTTCAAAACAAGTACCTCAACAACAATTTATTTGAACTCTATGGTATAAGCATTGAAAACAACGCGGGCGGTGTTATTTACCATAACTTAGGCGTTGGCGGTGCAACCTATTCTGCCGTGCTGAACCAACAATACTTCAACCAACAATTTCCGTTTCTTGCCCCCGATTTGGTTATATTAGACTGGGGAACCAACGATATTATATATAAAAACAAACTGGAAGCCGACCTGGCCGGCGTGGTTGTTGCCACCATTAATAAAGTGCGCAATGCCTACCCCAATGCACTCATTATGCTCACCTCTGTGCAAGACATGAACCGGAAAGGGGTTAATATTTCGGCAGCAAAAGATTTTTCAGACCTCATGAGAACCATTGCTTTTGAGCAGTCCTGCCTGTATTACGATTGGTACAGGGTAGCCGGCGGCGCTTATTCCATGAATAAATGGTTTAACAATAAACTGGCACAACCCGATAACATTCATTTAAGTGTTAAGGGCTACGAACTAAAAGGAAACCTGTTTTATGAGGCATTAACCAAAACGCTTCAGTACTATAATGCCAACAAAGATACCTGTTGTTTGGTGTTAACTTCTCCGCAACCAAATACCCCGCCGCCCACCCAATCTGCCGTTACCGAAACGCCTCAACCTGTTTACCCCGCCCCGCCGCCGCCTGCCCCAAAGGAGAACAACTGCCGGTACGTGGTGAAAACCGGCGATACCCTTACCGCCATTGCCCGAAAATATGCCGTATCTGTAAAAGAACTTATGCAGTGGAATAAGTTAGGGAACGAAAAAATTTTGGTGGGGCAAGACCTTCTGATTAACAAAAAGTGCCGGTAAAATTCCGCAGGGTGTTTGGGGGTAACTATTCAGGTGCTATCTGTAAAGCCCGGCATTTTCTCTTGTTCCTTGCTGATTGGAAGCATTGACCATAAAGGGCAAATAAAACTTGGCAGAACTTTGCGCAAAACTTTGCATTCTTTGCGGTAAAATGACGTGAGGGTGGAATTAAAATTAGCGTTGCGGGTTTATGCTGCAAAGGTCTTTAATTGTTCGGCCGTTTTTACCATTCCAAAAAGTTATGGCAATCATCAACAGAAAACAAAAAAGAAGCCCGGTTGTGAGGCTGTTTCATTTATTCCCCCGAGCAATCGGAACAAACCTCTTAGAAAGGGTGGGGGTCTGTAACCTTTGTTTTGTAAGGACTTTAGAACTATAAAGCGATTTTTAAACACATGAATTACATTCCCGATTTTCAAATTTACCCAAATCAAAAGCCAACCTCACGTTAAATCACTTTGCCATAAGAAACCTCTTGCCGAAAATATAACACACAATACATTTATGGCGCTCATGTTGTAATTTACTTTGCTTATTTTGCACTTTTTTACCCTTCCTTTTGTTAAAACCTGCGGTAAAGTTATTAAATAATTAACCCTTCGTATTTTTATGCCAGATACCCCGCTTCCTTTAAGTGCCCAAACCGCCGCCTACAACTACCGCCTGCTGCAATCAGTGGCCGATAACGCCCAATCGCCCGCATCGGCAATTATTGAAGCCGGCATGGTGTACCAATATTTGCTGCGCGATTTGCTAAGCGGGCACCAGGCTTACTTTTCAACAGATTATGAAAGATTAATTGTATTGATTGATTACTACCACCTTCCGCCCAAATTGGCATCGGGTTTAAAAAAAACAGGGTACATTCTCAGTACAACTGCCCGCAAAACAAGTCCCGAGGTATCTGTTCATGACCTGCGCCAAACGGTGCTGTTGCTTTGCCGCGTTATTGAGCATTTTTCGGGTGTTTTTCCGCCAACCGGTTTGTATGATTTTTGCCAGCCGTTGCTACTGGCAGCAAACGAAGAAGAAGATAAAAAAGGTGCATTCAATATATTAGAGGAAATACCTCTCTTAAAAGCAGTAGTGCTTAAAATTGGCCACCTGCAAGAAACCGGCGACGCAAAACCTTATTTTGTGCTAACCTGTGCTACCACCGGTTTTGATGAGGTAGAGGTGTATTTGTGGGATAAATTTACCTATCTGCAACCGCTACTTTGGCAATATGCCCGCTTAAATTTAACCAATCTGCAGCTCAAAACACCCGCATCGGGCAATAAGGCGGCGCTCTTTGCCGCAACACCCCAAACCCTTATTACCCTTGACCCCGATTTCCTGCTCGATGTAACAGACCTCTCGCAGGCGTGTATTAAAAAAGGCGCCAGCTATGCCATGTATCTGTATAAAAAATTTGCCGCCGATGCCGCAAATTATCACCTTCTTCGGGGAAATATGGTAAACGCATGGCTCGATGCGTGGCTTCGGGATAAAAACCCGTCGGTACTCGACCTTTTCAGGCAATATATACAGGTAAACCCTACCCATGCCCTTACCTTTGGCAACGAAGAGTTCAAAAAGCTTAAAGAAGAAGTACTGCAACATACCGGCAATATTGTACAATCTAACCTGCAAGCCTATAAAAAACTGCCACTTAACCTGGAACCCACCTTTTTGTCTGATATTTACGGACTGCGCGGAAGGCTGGATATATTGGTAAACTACCCCGATGACCTGCACCACCGCGATGTTATAGAACTTAAAACCAGCAAAGACCCCCTGCCCTGGCGGCCGGTGCATGAACGCGATGCCATTCAGGCTGTTTCGTATTATTTGCTGCTCGAAAGTGTTGACCCGCTTCAAACCGGCAGCAGCGCCATTTTGTACTCTGCCGTACCCCCGCACGAAAACCCGCTGCGAAATGTACCCAACGATATACATGCCAAGCAGCAAATTCTGGAACTGCGCAACAAAATTGTTGCCGCCGAATTTCTGCTTACCCAACAACCCGAAACAGCCCTGAAAGCGGTAAACCCCGATGTGGTGGGGCAAGATAACCTGTTTCCAAAAGATATTGTTTGCCTTAACCATTTTAAAAACCAACTGGCAGCAGCCACCCCGCTGGAACGCGACTATTTTTATACATGGGTGGCTTTTGCCGCACGCGAACACAGAGCTTCTAAAATTGGCGGCGACAACAACCGCGGCGACCGTGGATTTTCGGGCTTGTGGAACAACGAACTGAAGTTTAAAGAAAAAGAATTTACCATCCTTGCCTTCCTTACTTTTGCCGGACTAAACGCCACCCCGCTCGATATTGAACTTGTTTTTGACAAAACACCGGGTTATACCCTTGATGTAGCCCGTTTCAGGGTGGGCGATATGGTGCTGCTTTACCCGCACGAACCCAACAACGAAAATGCGCTGCAGCCCATGCAACACCAAATTTTAAAAGCAACCATTAAAAAACTGGGCAGGGAGCAGGTGGTTATCAGCCCCATGAACAAGCACATTAGCCCCGATTATTTTACCCGGTGGAACTATTGGGCGTTTGAAGCCGAAGGTACCGATGTGGGGTACGAAGCCATGTATCAGGCATTGTATGAATTTTTGCAACTGCCGCCACAAAAAAAACAACTGCTGCTGGGACTAACACCGCCCGGGTTTACCCCTTATGCCGCAACCATACAAAACCCGCAACTTAAACCCCACCAAATGGCAGTGCTGAAAAAAGCGCTTGCCGCACAAGATTACTTTTTGCTGCAAGGCCCGCCCGGCACCGGCAAAACCAAGGTAATGATGCGCCAACTGGTAACCGAAATCCTTAAAAATCCTGACGAAAAAATTATTCTGTTGGCCTACACCAACCGCGCCGTTGACGAAATGTGCGAAGCATTGCAAAACCTTAAAAAAGAACAGCGAATTTTCAGGCTGGGTTATGGCTCTTCCACCGAACACCCAGACCTGCTCCTGAGCCGTTTTGCCAAAGAAAACGAACTGAGAACCACCAAAGAAGAAATTGAAAAATGCCGCATATTTATAGCCACTGTGCTTACCTGGCAGCGCAGCCCCGAACTTCGCAGATTTCTGGAAGATAAAACCAAAAACCCCCGCCTTACTGCCATTATTGATGAAGCCTCACAACTGCTTGAACCGCAAATTATAGGCGTGCTGGGTAAAGTTGACCGCTTTATTCTTATTGGCGACGAAAAACAACTGCCCGCCGTAGTCATTCAGGGCGAAACAAATATTTATACCAACTCCGAACTGCTTAACCAAACCGGCATACACAACCTGTCGGTGTCGTTGTTTGAACGCCTGCTCCAACGGTGCAAACAACAGCAATGGCAGGACGCTTTTGATATGTTGCAAGACCAGGGCAGAATGCACGTAAAAATTGCCAACTACCCCAATGCCTACTATTACGAAGGACGGTTAAGGCATATTGAAGAAAGACAAACAGCCAATTTTGCCACCTTTGTACCCGGCACCGCCATGCAGCCCGAATGGCCTTTTTTAGAAACGCTGTGGAAACAACGCACCATTTTTTTGGCAACCCGCCCCGAAAACGAGCGAAACCGAAACAAACTGGAGGCAATGCTGGTAAACCGGCTGGTAACACATTTACTGCCCCTTTTTAAACCCGATGACCTGGAAACCGGCATTGGCATAATTACCCCCTACCGAACCCAAATTGCCGAAATTAAACTGCACCTCAACAACACCGATGAAGAAGGCAGAATTGTGGTTGATACCGTAGAGCGCTACCAGGGCGGACAAAAAAACATCATCATCGTTTCGCTGGCGGTAAATGACCCCGCACAACTTAAAAACCTGCATGTGCTAAACGAAGCCGGCAATGTGGACAAAAAACTGAACGTAACCCTTACCCGTGCCAAGGAATACCTGATATTAATTGGTTGTACCTCCGTTCTGGAAAACAGCCCCATTTACAAACCGCTTATTGAATATTACCGCAACAACGGCGCATTGTTTCCGGCCCCGGCAACAATACATCTGTAGCTTTCTTACCCGCTGTTATGGCGGTGATTTGGGCAACAGGCTAATTTTTTGCTGCACACTTAAATAAAAAATGTGTCGCATAAAGTAGGCATTTCCTGTGGTGCGCTGCTGAAACCAGTTGAGATAGCCGGTTTCCAGACTAAGCACATCGGGCAATAAATCGCAGGAAAGGCTAAGGTAAATGCGGTTTTGGTCAAACGTATTATAGGTAATATTTTTCCCGAAGTTAAGGTGTACTTCATCGGCAATTTTCAGTTTCAGGGGTGTTCTGGCATTTGAGGTAAGTTTTAGCGGCAGTTCAATACCCAACCGGTAGCGTACTCTAAAATTGCCAAATTGGTAACCCGATGCCAGTTCATTGCCCGCCGTATTGTGAAAAAAACGGGCCTCAAACCGGTACCGGTGGCTAATGCCCAATAGGTTGCTTTTGGTTTTGTGGTTAAACTCTATATGCGGCCGCAATTCGGGAACCATAAGGTTTGTTTCGCCGCCGGGAACCGGGTTTCCAACTATAAACAATGAGCCTCCTGCGCCTAAACTCCAATCGGTTTTAGTGCGGTAGTGCAGATGTGTGCGCACCAGAAACTGATGTTGCTGAACAGGGTTAATAAAATGACGCTCTTGTACATCGGTAAGCAGTTGCCATTTTTTATTAATAACCAGGGTATTATAATAGGCATACCAAAGTTGTTGCTGTTGCATTACGCTTTTTTGGGCAACTATGCGGTTAAGCGTTATACAACACAAAAGCAACATGGCAAATAAACAGCGTCTGCTCATAGTTTGCTTTTTTCAAAAAAAAATGTAAAAACATTGCGTTTAAATTTTTTTACCGCAAAGAACGCAAATGTTTATGTAACAAATTAACCCAAAATAAAGCCTGAGCATTTACAAAAAAGATGAGATGCGTAGCCACACCTCATCTTTTTTGGGATAGTAATCAAGGTTTATGTTTAACCTTCTGCAATTATTCTTTAACCAGTTTGGTTGTTTGGCGTGCGGTGGGTGTGGTAACGGAAAGCAGGTATATGCCGCCGGACAATTCCTCCACATTCAGGGATGCCTGTTGCAGGCCGGCCTGGTTCATATTTTGATATGCGCTGCTTACCAGTTTACCGGCAACATCGTACAAGTCAATATACGCAATACCGGCAGTGGTGGCATTAAAGCTGATGTTTACCCAATTGGTGGCAGGTACGGGACTGACGGCAATATGCTGCTGCTCTGTTTGGGCACGGTTTACCGAAATTACTTCCGATGCAGTGGTGGCGCCGCTGTAATCGGTTTGCAACAGGCGGTAGTAGCTGATGCCGTTGGGCGCATTTTGGTCTAAATAACTGTAATGAAGGGTGGTAATGCTGTTGCCCGCACCGTTTACGGTGGCAATATTGGTAAATTGCTGGTTAGCGCCTGTTGCGCGTTGGAGGGTAAAATAGTTATTGTTGGTTTCGGTGGCGGTTGCCCAGTTCAGCAGGTTGCCGGCGGGTTGGGCTTTTCCGCTAAAGTTGAGCAGGGTAATGGGTGTTTTTTCGCAGTAAAAATCTTCGGCGGCAGTGGCGCCGGTGCAGCCAAACCCATCGGAAGTAACGGTAAAGGAATAGCTGGTAGTAACCCCTTCGGCAAACAGCACTTCTACGGTTTCGCCGTAAGCCAGTTCGCCAAAATAATCGCCCGAAACGCTATAGGTAAAGTTGTTGTCGTACTGCGGATAGCCGCCGGTAATCATTACGGTTACGTGGTAATCGCCGGTAAGAAAATCGCAGTATTCGTCAATGTCAAAGGTAACAGGAGCCAGGAATACAACGGGCGTTCCGGGAGCAACCTTGGTACAGGGGTTGTTAAAATCGGGTACACCGGGGGTAGCACCTTCGGGGCCTGCAACTGCCGAAATGTAATAAGTGGCATAAGCGGCAATATCGGGGCTGCTGCTGTTGGTAAAAAATCCACCCGATGCATTTACTGCCAGTACAGTACCCAACGCATCGGCGGGTGCAGTATGCAACACGTAAGCCAATACATCGCCTTCTCCTAAACTGGCGCCGCTGCTGCTTACGTTGGTAGCATCTCCGGCGCAAACTGCCACAGGTCCTTCGGGCATGGTGCCGGGGTTGGCGTTGCTGCCAAGGGTAAGGGTTACCTCATCGGTGGCAATACAAACACCTTCAGCATCAACTACGGTAAGGGTATAGGTAGTGGTTTGGGCAGGAAAAGCTACGGGGTTGGCGCTGTTGGGGTCGCTCAATCCGTTGGCAGGTTCCCATGAAAAAGTAGCGCCAACGGTTCCGCCGCCGCCAAGTTGTATGGCATCTCCCGGGCAAAATTCCACATCGGGTCCGGCATCGGCAAATACTTCGCCGGCAACAAAAATGGTTATCTGGTCGCTGTCTTCGCAACCTACAAAGGGGTTAATTACGGTTAAGGTGTAGGTGGTGGTTTGAGTAGGAGTGGCTATGGGGTTCAGAATGCCGGCATCATCGAGCGAGGCGGCGGGCGACCATTCAATAATGTTTCCGCCAAATGCAGAACCCTCCAATTGCACACTTTGGCCGGGGCAAATAGTTTGGCTGCCCGTTGTAATACCTGCCTGTGCCAGCACAATCTGGCACTCGGTAACATTAAACTGAAAATCGCGCAGGTTGGTGCTTAGTAAAACACCATTGCGGTATTCACTTACACAAATGCCCACCACATATTGTCCTGTGGAAGAGGGAAAAGCGGTAAACTCTCCGGTAACGGGGTCAATGCTCATAACGGGGTCGCCGCCCAATTGATCTGCTCCGCTGTAGGGAAACAGCCAAGAAATAGGCGTATAGGGTGGGGGCGATGCGGTAAGCGGTTGCGGGTCGGCCACGCTGGCGCCCGAAAAAGGTTCGCAAATGGAGTACACCAATGAGTCGCCATCGGCATCAAAGGCAGAGTTATCTACCACCAGCGGGCTGTTGGCGCACACCACAATAGGCGGGAAATTGTTAAACACCGGCGAGGTATTATTGCAGGCGCCAAATTCGCTTTCGGGCAGGTTGGCCACGTAGGTAGAGCCGGTTCCTCCGGGGTCAATAATGTTTACGATGGTGTTATTACGGCAGCAGCGTTGGTACACAATCTGGTAGCCGCCGGGTATGGGCGGCAGGGTAGCTGTGGTTTGGTAAAAACCGCGTTCTACGCACACATCGGGACCGGTTTCGAGGCAAAGACCTTCGGTAGATACCGGCAGTTCTACCACAACAGGGTCGAACATATTAAGGCTTTGCACTACAAACCCCGATGAATTAAAGACGGTAATATAAGCCGGATTATCAAAATCGGCACAACTTACGCAGTTGCAGTCGCGGTATATGGTAAGGTTAATGGAATAAACATCACCGCCCAAACATTCATAGGTAAGTTCGCCCCCTACCAGGTGGGCGGCATGTGCCCGCTGCCCAAGGGCCAGCAAAGCAAAAAGAAAAGTAAGCAGCGTTTGGCGTAGTATTAATTTCATAGTTTGTTGTTTTGTGCAGGTAAAAATCTGTATTTTTGTGCAAATAAACACATTTTTTATTCAACTAACCCAATTTACTGAACGTTTTTTTGCTGTAACAGTTTCAAAATTGCAGCACACAAGGGTTCTGCAGCGGGCAAAATGGTCATAAGCTATGCAATTGGAGAAAGAAATACATCAGAAACAGTTCAGAAATGAACAGCAAAAAAGCATTGTAAACATTCTGTTTACCTATAACTGGCTTATTTCCCGCATAAAAAACTTTCTTAAACCCTATGATATTACCCCGCAACAATTTAACGTACTGCGTATTTTAAAAGGGCAACACCCGCAGCCTATTTCTACTTCGGCCATACGTGAACGGATGCTCGATAAAATGTCGGATGTATCGCGCATTGTGGACAGACTGCTGGAAAAACAACTCATAGTACGCACCCCCTGTCCCACCGACCGGCGGCTGGTTGATGTGTTTATCAGTGAGCAAGGGCTGCAACTTTTATCGGTTATTGATATGCACATACACCAATTAGATGCCCTGCTTCATAACCTTAGCCCCGATGAATCGCGCCTTTTGAACGAACTGCTGGATAAAATAAGAGACTAACGCCCGGGATTTGCCCCAACTTAATACGATGTTTGCGTAACGCTCAGCGTGCCGGCCGGACCATCTGTCCACATGAGCGTGCAGGTGGTGTCTGCCATACTACAACCCGACACAATAATATAACTGCCGGTAATGTTCCACAGATAAGTGGAATTAGGCGGGCCGGGAGTAATGGTATAGGTAACGGGGTCGTAGGCACATACTTCGGCGTTGCCGGTAATGGTGGGTACGCAGGTAATTACACAAAATGGGTTGCTCCAACGTTCATCGGTGGCAATAATGGTATCGGTAAGGGTATTTAAAAAGGCAAGCAGGGCTGCTTTTTCGGAAGGGGTATAGTTGGGGTGGCGGGGCAGGCCGGTAATGTTGTCTTTTAGAAAGTGCGATAAGTTGGGGTGTGGTTGTATAGAATCGCTGTAAAAGTTAATTACCTGTTCCAGTGTGTTATACCGCCCGTCGTGCATATAAGGGGCGGTAAGCGCCACATTAATAAGCGAAGGTACGGCAAATTTTCCGTTTTTATTGGGGTTGCCGGTTACCGCGCCCACACCGTTATCGGCATAAACAATATCTAAGCCTATGTTATGCGAGCCTTGGTGGACAAATACGTTGCGCGTATGGCACGACTGGCAGTTGCCGCGGGTGGTATCCATAAACAGGGTTTTACCCAGATTTTCTTCTGCGGTAAAGTTTGCAAAGGGCACAACAGACGGGTTGCCGGGTGTTTGTTCCACTCCCTGCCGGTATTTTGAGCCAAAGGTATTCATGCTGCGCATAAATTGTGCCAGCGCACGGGCAATAAAATCAGATGTAACGGTTGTGGTGCCAAATGCTGCCTGAAACAGGGATGGGTAAAATGGTTTGGCGGCAACCCGTGCTACCAGCGTATCGAGGGTTAAACCCATTTCTACGGCGTTTTGTATGGGCATGAGCGCCTGCGCTTCGAGAGAGGGCGCCCGTTCATCCCAGAAAAAAGCGTTGTCGCGCTGAAAACGAATATGGTTAATACTCATGGCATTGCGGGTGGTTTGACCGCCGTTAAATCCGGTACTAAATCTGGCTGTATCGGTAAAAGAAAACTCCTGTATATGGCAGGAAGCGCACGAAATGGTATGGTTTTGCGATAAATCTGCGTCGTAAAACAGCACCCTGCCAAGGGTTGCACCTGCATCGGTAGTAGGATTGGAGGCAGGCATATTGTCCATATCGGCCAAATTATTTATAATATCAGCCGGAAATACAATGCCGGCATAGTTCAGCAGGGTTTCGGGCAGGTTTACACATTCATAATCAAAGGCTATAAACGCAAACAAAGGGGATATTAGAAAAAAAAGAGCTATTTTGGCATTGTTTTTCATTTTGTGTACAGTTAAAGGAAAGAGCAAGTTTTTGAGGCATTAGACCAAATCTGAGGTAGTTTTATTTCACGCCGGTTGGTTTCCTGAATATTTTTTTACCCGCACCGCCCTGCTTACAAAATTGCCGCCGTATAGCGCGCATTGCCGGCATTAATTTTTTCTGTCTAAAGACCTTGCATAAGGTAAATATGGTGTAAATTGCCTAACTTTCGGAGGGAACCGGTTTCCCTTAACATTTCGCTCACCTCCTCAACCTTTACCATTATGGCAAAAACAATTTATGCCCTGCTGGTTGGCATTAACCGGTATCAAAGTTTAAGCCCTTTGTACGCCTGTGTAAATGATGCCAACAATATGAAAACCTGGCTGGAAGCCGCAGCTGCCCGCGCCGGCGCCAAACTCAGCCTGCTGATGCTTACCAACGAGCAGGCCACCCGAAGCGCAGTTACCCGTTCTTTTGCCAACCAACTGGGGCTGGCAGGCGAAGGCGATGTGGCGTTGTTTTATTTTTCGGGACACGGCGCGCTGGAAGGCGCTCATTCGGCCTTTAAACAAACCGAAACCGATAACACGATTGAAACCCTGCTTTGCCACGATTTTTATTTTGTGAACGGCTTTGCCGATAAGGAACTGCGGTATCTCATACATAAAATATCGGGCAAAAAACCGCATGTGGTTATTATTACCGATACCTGCCATTCGGGCGACTCTACCCGGCACAGCAACAACTTTCAGGTAAGGGTAAAGCAGGCGTTTCCGCCACCCGAACTCAGGCAAGGCGCTACTTATGCGCAAAGGAAATGGAATGAATTTTTATTTGCCTCCGAAATAACCGAAGCACAGGCGCTTGCCGCTGCCGGCAACCTTAATGCCGTATTGCCGCAAGGTAGTCATATACACCTTGCCGCCTGCAAAGCCGATGAACTGGCCGTGGAAGCCGGCGAAAGCGGCTTGTTTACCGAAGCCCTGCTGCAAGTACTTGCCCAAACTGCCGGCAATATTACCTACCAAAACCTGTTTACCCGCATGAACCAACTGCTGGAAAATAACCCCTATACTACCCAAACACCGCAAATTTATGTGGTAGAAAGTAATACCAAAACACCGGTAACGGCAGTGCCGGCTGTTTTATATGAACGTTTTTTGGGCGGATTGGTGGCAGGCGAACCGGTTGAAGCCAATGTTACCTACAACGCACAAAAAGGCTTTTGGCAAATTGACAAAGGTACTCTGCACGGACTGCCTTCTATAGGGCTGGATAAGGTTGCCGTAGAAGTGGTAAACGACAAAGATAAATCGGTATTTGCACGCGCCAGCCTGAAGGCCGTTTTTCCCGATTATGCACAAATTGAGTTTCCGGCAAGTGCAAGTGTGTATAGTACCGATACCTATGGCGCTTTTGTGCGCGAGGTTTTTACCACCCCACTGCTGTTTGCCACCGGCGGCGATGAGCAGGGCAAGCAAATATTGCAGCAATATTATGCAAACAACACCAAAAGCCTTAAAAAAGCCAATATTGCGCCCACCCCAAGAGGTAACGCCCTGAATGTTTATAAAATAACAGCAAAAAACAATACTTTTCAACTTACTTATAACAACCTTCCTGTGGCAAAAGAGGCCGAAGGCTACACCACAGCATCGGCCAATGCCATTTTCGGCTACCTGAAACATATTGCCCGATGGCAGTATGTAAAGAATTTTAAAAACACCGTTGCTGCCACTCAATTGCAAGGTTCCGATGTGCGGCTCAGGCTGTTTTACCAAACACCTGCCGGCGCCCAAGCCGAAACCGAATTTAATGAGCAATTTACCGGTAAGGCAGCCTACGCCCAAATACCACCCGCCGGCAGCCTTACCCAAAGCCCATCGGGAAGCATAAAAATTTCACTCACAAACCTTTCTGCCACGGTTTCTTACTACTGCGCCTTAGCCTATCTGGGGCAACTTTACGATATAGTTACCGATACTTTTACGGGCGGGGTTGTTCAAATTGCCCCCAAAACCACCGTATATGCCACCGTAACAATGCCAAACGGCAAACGCGCCGAAGACATACCGCTTGTACAAGATGCCTATATTGAGCAATACAATTATCCCGAATCTCATTTCGGGCTGCTGTTGTTGTGTAGTTTGCAGCCGTTCTCTGTTGATTCCTTTGCGCAAGATGCCCTGCCCGCTCCCAAAACCGGCATCAGAAACGAAGAAAGCGCCCCGCCCACCGACCGCGAACCACCCCAAACGCCGCAAAAATGGCAGGCAGTGTATTACGAGGTGAAAATACCCAACCCATACTTTACCCTGCAACCCTAAGCAAACCGGCAGTTATTGCCGTTGCGGCACAACTGGGTTAAGGGGTTTGCTGTTGTACCGAAACCGTACCGGTTGTACCGCCACTCCATTGCACGGTAATTTGGTTGGTACCTTGCCCGCTTATAATGGCGCCGCCGGTTACTGTCCAAGTATAGGTGCTTCCGGCAATGGCGGGCACAGAGTAGGTTTCGGTATTATTGGGGCAAACGTTGCCATTGCCTGTAATAACCGGCACAAGGTTGCTGCAATCTTTGCCCATGCGCAAACCGTTGCCATTGCTGCACACCCATACTTCGGCGGGATTGTAGGGGTTAAAAAACACCCGCATAGGTTCTTCAAAGGGGTAGGCGGCGTCTTGTGTAAAAGCAGGCGTTGCGGCATTGAGGTTGTTGGTGTAATACAAACCATTTTGCATGGAACATATATACATTTGGTTGGGCTGATACGGATTTACCTTTGCCTCATATACGGCAATGCCACTGCCCGATGCGGGGAAAATGCGCGTCCAGTTTTGCCCTCTGTCGGTGGTTTTATACACCCCTGCATAATCGGGGCAGCCGCCGGGGCAATTCCAATGCGTTTCTACGCCTGTGTACCAGGTTTGTTGCGTGGTATCGGAGGGGTCAATAGTAAGGTTTGTGGTGTAATATTGCATTTCGGGAGCGGTGCGGTCAATCCATGAATTACCGCCATCGGTACTAATAAATACACCGGCACTTGCGGTAAAATTGCCGCCGGCATCTCGCCTTGCAGAGTATGTTGTTACCAAATTGCCATCGTTTAACACCAATACATTGAGGGTATGCCCTTCGGTACGGGGCGGGTTGGGCTTGTGTGTCCAGGTGGCACTTGCACCTGCCGACAGGTTGTTTGTTACCCACAAACCGCCATCGCCATTGGCATAGTTGGCAATCATGGCAAACATTTGGTCGGGGTTGCCGGGGTTAAGGGCTATCCATGTAACAGGTCTGCCAAAGTTTTTCAGCACCGTCCAGTTTGCCCCCTTGTCGGTTGATTTATAAATTAAGCCGCCGTAAGGGTCAATTTGTGCATCACTTAATACCAAAGGTCCGTACATAATGCCTCTGCAATTACCCGTGCAAGTGTAAAGCGTGCCATCGGCGGTCAATACCGAATTTTGGCATTCTTCGCTCTGTACATTACCCAAAATGCCGTTGTAGGTAAATCCCCAGGTATTTCCGCCGTCAATGCTTCGGCTGCAACCAATATCGTCATAACAAGCCCAAATGGTTTGCGGGTCGCACCAGGTAAGCCAACGCGAAACGGTGGTTTCCAAGCCGTTTGAATGGTAGTAGCGGTTTTGGGTAGCGGCTCCCCAAACGCCCATGTTGTTGCGGTCGGCAGGTTGCAGGTAAATACCTGCCCAGGTAGTACCGCCATCGGTAGTGAGGTGTGCCTCGCCCATATCGGTGAGGCAAACTTTATCTTTGTCAAAAGGAGCAACGGTAATACCTGTCCAAATTGCCCACCAGTCAAAATCGCCCTGATGTCCGCGGTAACCCGTGTAAATATTTTGGTTTTGCAAATAGAGGAAAACGCTTTGCCATGCGCCGCCGTTTACCGATTTATAAACGGCCGGTTTGCCGCCTGTGTTGTTTGTTACGCTAAATGCGCCTGTTAAATACACTGTGGAAATATCGTTTTGTGCCATGGCCACCATACAAAACTTGTCGTTGGCATTTATAAAACCCGAAACAAAAGGGTTCCATGCCGCATCGCCGCTTGTCCATTCATACACGTTGCGGTAGCCCATTAAAACCGATGCGGGCCAGGGGTTATCGGGGTAAACGCTTGCGGGGTCCATGGTTACGCAATAAAACTGCAAAATGCCGTTTTGTTTAGCGCCTGAAAACGAAACCATGTTTTCGGTGGTTTGATTAAAGCCCCCCAAAGCCGAAAAGGCAAAATTGGTTCCGCTGTTGTTTGATACCAATAAACCGGCTTTTGTAGCAATGTAAATATCGTTGCCGTTTGGGTCGAAAAACGCGCCGGCAATATGAACGTTGTTGGTATTGGTATAGATATTGGTAAATGAACTGCCGCCATTGCCCGAAAAATAAATACCCGATGCCGTACCCACCACAATACGGTCGTTGCGGTTAATATCGCCAAAAATATAGAGCGACCTGCCGTAGTTCCACGTCAGTGGTGTCCAGGTGTTGCCGCCGTTTATGCTTTTGGCAGGTTTGGCGTTGCTGCTGCTGGTATAGTCTATGGTGTAGAGCATGCTGGAGTCGTTGGTAAACACAACGCGCCCGCCCCTATGTGATTTCAATTGCCTGAAATCTGCCACCTGAAATGATGCCCCCAAATCGGTAGAATGGTACAGGCCGCTCATGTCGCAGGCAATATACAGTTCATTGGGGTTATAAGGACTAAACGAAGGGCTGTAGATGGCCCCCCATCCGGCAATTCCTTTCGGAATGTAGGCAGCAGGCTGGGCAAACACTGCAAGACTGCATAAAAAGAGAGAAACATAAAAGAAGGTGCGCATGGAGTTGATTTATTTGACACAAATTTGCGTTGCCTTGCATAAGGTTGCAAAGAAATAAATAGTACAATCTGAGAAAAAAATACCGCAATCT
The DNA here is from genome assembly GCA_002212725.1 of Sphingobacteriales bacterium TSM_CSM. Taxonomy (GTDB): domain Bacteria; phylum Bacteroidota; class Bacteroidia; order Chitinophagales; family UBA2359; genus UBA2359. The sequence goes on from MTCR01000069.1 coordinate 21,137, forward strand.
AACTTTTCAAACGACAATAAAAAGGACATAAATACCTACTTTTGCTACCCGAAAAATTCTGTTTCCATGCACGGCAACCAACTTGTTGAAATACTGAAAACGTTTACCAAAAAAGAATTTAAGCGGTTTGACGAATTTGTAAAATCTCCCTTTTTTAACAAGCATCAAGACACTTTGAAATTTTGGCAAATTCTGAGAAAATATGCGCCGGAATTTTCGCACAAAAATCTGGAAAAAGAACGGTTATTTACCCGGTTGTACGGCAAACAGCCATTTAATGCCCAATGGCTATACGACCTCTCATCATATTTAACCCGATTGGCAGAGCAATTTCTGGCCGTTGAGCATTTCAGGCTGCACGAGTTTGGTTACGAACAGCACAAATTGGCTGCCTTTGCCGAAAAACGCCTCGACACGCAATGGGATAAACAATATGCCCGGTTGGCCGGGCAAACCAATAAACATAAAAACAAGGCGGCAGATTTTTGGCTGGAAAAATACTACCTGGCAAAACTCAACTGCTACCACCACGATGACTATGCCCATAGAAAAGGCTTTAAAAAGTTTGACACAACAGCCCACCAACAAGCATTTGCCGATTTAACTTCTTTGTATGTAATTGATGCCCTGGCTAATCAAAGTTATCTGCTTAGCCACCACTTATCGGGCGGATTGCCGTTTAACCCCGCTTTTCTGCAAACACAAACAGCGCCGTTGTTTGCCTTTATGCAACCTGCCGATGCTTTTGCCGCCCGAACTTTCCACCAATCTCTGCTTTTGGCGCTGAACGGAACTGACGAACAGTTTTCGGAGTTGATACAAGCGGTTGAACAACCGGGATTTGCGGCCGTTCCAACGCGTATGCAACGCAGCATATTAACCAATATGGGTAATTATTGCCATAAAAACCTTCAGCATAACGAAGCGCTTTACCGGGGTTATTTACAGGTTGTTTACAACCATTTCATTGAACTGGGGTTGTTGTTGGTAAATGGTTATTTTCTGGCAACACCATTTGTCAATATTGTTCATAATGCCTTGCAGTTGGGTAGTTATGAATGGGCGCTGCATTTTATGGAAACTCATGCGGCACAACTTAACCCTGCCATACGCCAAAGCCTTGTATGTTTTTGCTATGCCCACTATTATTTTGAACTGCAAAATTTTGAAGATGCGCTTGTTCAATTGCATCAAAGCAATGTGTTTTGGAGCCAAAATAAGGCATCGCACAAAAACCTGCTGGTGCGCATTTACTATGAACGGGGCGAAACCGACGCCCTGCTCTCGCAAATAGATGCCCTGAAACATTACCTGAAAGAAGCCGGGCAAATAAGCGCCTGGCAAATAGCGGACAACCGGGAATTTACCAACTTTGTGCTGCAACTGCTTCGTTTTAAATATGGAGGAAAATCAAGGAAACTGCTGCCTGTGCTAATAACCAAAATTGAGCAGTCAAACAGTATTCATAAAAAGTGGCTGCTTCAAAAAGCATCGGAATTGAGCAGTGGTTAAGGTAAAAGTTGCCAGCTTTTTCTTTGTATAACCTTGCGCCGCTGTGCCTTTTTGTGGCCGGTGTATTTTTACCACAAATAACCATCCTTTTCCCGCTTCCTTCTTTATTCGGGGCGCTTTAATTACAGGGTACTTTGCGTTACACTCACCGTACCGGCTGTGCCGCCTGTCCATTGCAGGGTACAACTGCTGTTGTTGCTGCCGCAGCCCGAAACAATGGTGTAGTTGCCGGTAATAGTCCAGATATAAGTGCTTCCGGCAGCAGGGTTATTTACCGTATAGGTTTGCGGAGTGTTTGCACACACCGAATCAGGCCCGTTAAGGGTAATGGTATAAGTTGCTGTATTGGGTGCATTAGAAATAGCAACAGTATTTTCGCACCTGCTTAGGTAATAATCATTCGGGTTGGGGTGGGCAGCCAGCCATTGTGTATAAGTTTCCATTATTCCCTGCCAATGTAATACACCATTGCAAACATCGGGCTGTATTAAGCGAATAAGTTGCCCAACCTTGGCAGCATATCCCGGAGATGGAAAATTCCGGAAATTCATCATAACTTTCATGCAGAAAAAGGCATTGGCATTGCCTGCAAAATGCAGATTTACGCTATCGGCAAAGTTTAAAATGCGGTTGGCCAGCAGGGCAACATTGGTGGTGTCCCACAAAATAAAATCCTCGCTGCAGCCGCTGCCAAAATTTACCAATGCACCGGTAGGGTTATGTATGCCAAAACCCGCAATAGTGGCAGCTTGAGGTTTCCAGATGCCGTAAGCATCATAATCATCAATATGGTTGGGCGAGCCGCCGCCCCATAAAAGCGTGGGTTTCCATGAGTAAAACGGAAAGGTAAAGCCGGGTTGCGGCGTTTGCCATTGTGTCCAGTCTTGGTTTACAGGCGGAGAGGTGAAATTGCGCCAAATAAAACCACCCATTACTTCGGAGGTGCTGCTTAACCCGCACGAATCGAGCAGGTGGCATAAATCGGCATAATTATACGGGTTGGCTCCAAACCCGAAGGGTTTAAAATGGTTGTGCGGCTGTATTTCTATTTGCGCAGTATTATCGGCCCATTCAATTAAGTCATCGGGGTTGGTATGTGCGCTTTCGTTTTGAAGGCAACCCAGTATAAAATTGCTTTCCAGCATCATTTCGTATCGGGCATTGTATGCCATAATGGTATCGCACACCTGTTTTACATAGCCGCGCATGGTAGCGTAATCTGCGGCGTCGGCATAGTCTAAACCATGATAAGTAATATCGTTGGTTTCGTTGTGGCTGGCAAAGTATAGGTAAACCGGAACATTTTGTGCCTGTGAAATAATATTGTTACACAAATAACATATTAAACAACTACAAATTATAAGTTTAAATTGTGCCATTTTGTTTTGTCTTTATTGTACTTGCAAATGAAATGTTGTACAATGACAGACCTGTACAGGCTGTTGTTTATTCCGTTGCCGGTTATTTCAGGGCACATTTTGTTGCACCTGTACCGTTCCGGCCGTGCCGTTGTTCCACTGCACGGTAATGGTATTGGTGCCTTGCCCGCTTATGATAGTGCCGCCGGTTACTGTCCAATTGTAGGTGCTGCCGGTTATGGCGGGTGTGCTGTAGGTATAGGTTTGGTTAGCGCAAGCCATATTGTTTCCCGAAATAACGGGCGCGGGTATGATTGGCACAAAATCGAGCAGCGCTTGGTACTTGGGTGCAACAGCCAGGTAGGGTGGTTGTTGGTAAATATTTTCCAACGCCCCAAAACTGCCGAGTTGATTATTCTGCCGGTCGCTAACGGTAAAAAAGTGCAAAAACAAATTGGCCTGCATGGTGTCGCGTACATAGCTTAATCCCTAACTTTTCTTAAAAGTTAGGGAACAGAAAAATTTTTGAAGGAAACGGTTCA
>MTCR01000082.1 GCA_002212725.1 Sphingobacteriales bacterium TSM_CSM
AAATAGCAAAATTGCGAGGTAGCAATGGAACCATTATGTGGAGAAGATTATATGGGGGCAGTTGGCACGATTACGCCTACGATCTTGCCCTTGCACCCGATGGCGGTTTTATAGTAGCAGGCAGGCAAGATACCATTATACCGGGCGCACCTATTGGTCACGCCTCGGCATGGCTGCTCAAACTCAACTGCATGGGCTTACTCACCCAACCTGCGGCGGCCTTCAGCTATGAGCCGCAAGGCGCAAATGAAGTACAATTTACCAACCTCTCCCTCTACGCCTACCCCGACAGCACAGACGGCGGCTACTACATCTGGGATTTTGGTGATGGCAGCCCGCCCTACCTCTGCGGGCAAGGCTACGCTCCCTGCACCGGCAGCACCCTTACCCACCAATACCCCGCCCCGGGTACCTACACCGCCACCCTTACCGCCATAGTCTGCACAGATACCAGCACGGTGCAGGCGGTTATAGATACAGAAGGTTCTGGCGGAACGGTAGGCACATCACAAAATTCCCCTTCCCGAGTACTCGGGAGGTCAGGGGTGGTCGGGGTAGTAGTTTACCCCAACCCTGCCCAAAACACGCTGCAAATCTTAGTTCCCCCACTTTTCAAGGAGCTTGTCCCGATTGCTCGGGAGGGGCTGGGGGGGATTTTACTACAGTTCTACACCCTCACCGGTCAGTTGGTATTGCAAACCCAACTTTCACCGGGCGAGGCAAGCAAAACCATATCGGTGGCGCACCTGCCGGCGGGCGTGTATGTGTGCAAGTGGCAGCAGGCGGCAGGTGGCGCATCGGGGTATGTAAAAGTGGCGGTGGTGCGGTAGGTAACATAATAACACACGGCAGTTGTCTTAAACCGGATTTTATAAAATATTACCGTACAAATATCATAACTACCCGCAGCATCACACCAATCGGCATAGGAGTTTATTTGGGTAGTTGCGATTATTATATTGCGCTAATATTTTTGACCATAACCAAAATTTATGACAAAACCTATAACCCGAAAGTGTATAAATCTGCATCAAACTTAGGTTACACCCTGCTAAACCTGCATAAGCTCTAATAAATATTGCTTAACTTTGCCTTGCAGTAAACCGCTTAACCGCCCTTAGCTTGAAAAAATTTTTACCTGGCATATTGCTAACCCTGTTTGTGTTGGCGCTCACAACCGTTTGGCTTGTGCAGCAGCCCGGCACACAAACCTGGCTTGCCCAAAAAACCATGGAGTATATTGCCAATACCTACGGTGTAAAAACAAACATAGGGAGCGTAAAAATTAAGTTCTTAAACCAAATTCAGGCCGATAACTTTTTTATTGCCGACAAACAATCCGATACTCTTTTTTATTTCAATAACCTTGGCATTGACATTGGTTTGTGGAGTTTGCGCAACCCAAAATTAGTTATTCAAAACATTTACCTTGCCGGTGCAGTGGTAAACCTGTACCGAAACAAAGGGCAAACTGCCTTTAATTACGATTTCTTACTTAGCACCGATACCGCCGCTGCCACCCAGCCCGCCGATACCCTGCCGCTGTGGTTGCATATAGGGCACATTCAGCTTAACAATACGCGCCTGAATTATGCCGATACACCCGGCGGGCAACACCTGCAACTCAACCTCCAAAAAGCCGCGCTCAATTTTAACCGCCTCAACCTGAACCGTTCTGTTTTTGATATTGACCAACTGCAACTTAATAACGGGCAAATAACCCTTAACCTGTACCCTGCCGACAGCCTGTTGTTGGCATCATTGCCAAAACCCGCCCAAACGCCGCCCGATACCTCACAACAAACCCCCATGCAGGTAATTGTTAACCACCTGAACCTGCAACAATTTTGCCTCAATTACACCGACCACACCCAAAAACCGGCCAACAACGGCGGAATAGACCCCGCCAACCTGTCGGTTAACGATTTCGAAACAGCCATTACCAACCTCCAATATGCAGGCGATTCCATTCAACTGCAATTGCAGCAACTTGCTTTTGCCGAACATTCGGGGTTTGTGTGTAAACAGTTAGGCGCATCGGTGCAATACAACCCGCAAGGCATTTCGCTTTCGGGGCTTGTTTTCGAAACGCCAAAATCGGTTGTGCAGGCCAATTTCGAAGTACAATATCCCAATACCGATGCCTTTACCGCTCAACCCGGCAGCGTTAGCCTGCAACTTAACCTGCCCAAAATGCAATTGCACGAACACGACCTGTTCCTGCTCTACCCCGATGTTAAAAGCTACCAACTGCTACAACCTGCCAATACCGCCATTAAAGCGCAAACGGTTTTAAGCGGCTCGCTCAGCAATTTGCTGCTGCAAAATACACAGGTGCAGTTGGGCAATAATACGGTAAAAGCCAAAACCATTGCCCTTACCAACCCAACCAACAGCAAAAACCTGCAATACAATATTACCGGGCTGCAACTCAGCACTTCTTACCCGGCTTTGAGGGCTGTTTTTTTCCCCTCACTTGTTCCGCAACAGCTTACAACATTGGGCAACCTGCAACTTACCGGCAACATAAGCGGCAGCATGAACCACGCCAACGTGCTGGCAAAGCTGGTTTCTGATGCCGGCAACGTAGATGCAGATGTGGCCGTGCGCCTTGCCCAACCCATGCAATACAAGGGTAAAGTGGCGCTGTACCAATTTGAAGCAGGTAAAGTGGCGCAAATGGATTCGCTTATAGGGCAAATGACCCTTGCCGCCACTTTTGATATGCAGGATACCGACCCCGAAAAAATTACCGGCAATGCCCAAATTAACCTCTTGCAGGCGCAACTCATGGGCTACAACTACCAAAACGCCCAACTAAATCTGGGCTTTGACCGCAACAGCTACACCGCCAATGTTACCGTAAACGACCCCGCCCTGCAAATTCAATTGCAAGCCAATGCCAACCTGCGCAACCCGCTGCCACAAATTGCAGCTACGGCCAACCTGCAACATCTCAACACCACCGCCCTGGGCTTATACAACTGGAATTACACCCTTGGCACACAACTGCAAACCAACCTGCAGGGAAACAGCGCCGAAAATATTTCCGGAACGCTTGAACTAAACAATACCCGCTTTACCCGAAACGATACCACCCGCATACTAAAAGATGTCAGCATAAACATTTCGGATAAAAACAACGCGAAAACAATTGATATTCAATCAGATATTGCCAATGCCAACCTGTCGGGCAGGTTTAAACCCGATATGCTGGCTTCGGGCATTATGCGAACCATTAACCGGTATTACCGCGCTTTCCCCGATACTTTTACCAACTATACCCTGCCGCAGCAAGCCGAATTTAACCTGAAAATGAAAGACATTGCCCTGCTGCAACAACTGTTTGTGCCCGAATTAAAACGCTTAGACACCTGTATGGTAAGTGGTAAAATTGATGAAACCGGCCATGTTTTTGAGGCAAAAATGTATATGCGCAATGCCGCTTACGACACGTATCTGCTGGAAACTGCCAACCTTACATCGGGCAATGAAAGCGGCAAACTGGTAAGTTCGGTACAATTAAAACAGCTTCACATTCAGGCAGATACTACCGAAACCGTTTTACCCGGCGCCGACCTGGGCATAAACATGACAAATGACAGCCTGCTGCTGAACCTGCAGGTGCAAACCGATACCACCGGCATTGCCCTTGGACTGCACAACCTGCTTACTACCATAAATGGCAGCACTTACTCGGTACAACTATTAGATGATACGCTGGTGCTGAACAACAAAATATGGCAGGTAAAACCCGATAATGCGCTTACGCTTTCTGCCAATGGAATTGAAGCCCGCAATTTCAGGCTGGGTTACGGAAGCGGGCAGTTGAGCATCAACAACAAAGAACCGGGCAACCCTTTGTCGCCGTTGCTGGTTGTGCTGAGCAATTTCAGCCTTCAAGACCTGGGCAGCCTTGCCGGAATGGACTCGCTCAACATGGGCGGCAGCCTGAACGGCGATGTGGAAATTAGCAGCCCCACCGGCGACATGAGTGTGGCGGCACAACTGCTCATTAACCAAATGAGCTATGAAGGTGCAGAACTGGGCAACCTGCAATTGCAAACCCGGTACGATAAAACGGGTATAGTTCCCATAGACCTTAGTTTGGCGGGGCAGTTCCATGAAGCACTGTTAAAAGGCAGCTACAACCTGAACGACACCGTTAATGCCCTTAACCTTGGATTAGACCTTCAAAAAATTGACCTCAGCGGCCTGCAACCTGTTATGGAAGGGGCAATAAACAACCTTGGCGGCACCCTGTTTGGCAAGGTGCGCATAGAAGGGGCGGCATCGGCGCCAAGGTTAAGCGGCGGCATACAACTGCAACAGGCCGCCATGCAAGTGCCGGCAACCAACACTGCTTATACACTTTCAAACGCCAAACTGCGCATAGAACCGGGCGGTTTTCATCTGGAACCCGCCGCATTGGTTGACCAAACCGGCAGTGCGCTCAACCTGCAGGCAGATATTGAGCACCGCAATTTTGACAACATAAACCTGAACCTGCACGCCTGGGGCAGCAACCTGCAACTGATGAACACCAAAACGGCAAGCCCCGATATGCCCGCCTACGGAACCATAAACGGCAACTTAGATGTGAAGGTGAACGGCAGCACCAATAACCCCGATATTAAAGTTTTTTTTGAAACCGGTAAAAATACCGACATCTATGTATCGGTTCCCGAATCGGAAAGCAATATACAAAAAGAACAATTAGTAACCTTTGGCAGTCAGAATGCCCGAATTGATTCATTGGTGCAAAAAATGAACGACCGTGAACAAAAAAGAAAAGAACAAGCCGAAGCAGCCGCACTTAATTATAATTTTACCCTTAAACTTGCCGCCAACAACAACGCACGGCTCAATATAGTAATTGACCCCGCAGCAGGCGACCAGCTTTCCTGCAACGGCGAAGGCAATATGACCGTAGAAACCAATGCCAAAGGCGATTTAATGGTGGCCGGCGATTATACCATTGACCAGGGTTCCTACCAAATGACCCTGAACGATTTGGTAAAGCGCAAGTTTGCCATAGAAAGAGGCAGCACCCTCAATTTTGCAGGCGACCCCATGGCTACCCGCTTTAACATAACCGCCATTTACCAAATAGAAACACCGGCCTATGACATGGTTTCGGAATTTGCCGACCAGCTTTCGGAAGATGAAATTTCAAAACTTAAAAAGAAACAGCCGGTGCAGGTAGCGCTTAGCATAAAAGGCACAATTGCCGAGCCTAAACTTGCCTTTAACATTTTGTTGCCCCGGCTACAGGAAGAACCCAACACCCTTGTAGAACGCAAACTGGCCCAAATACGCGAAAACGATACCGAACTGAATAAACAGAGTTTCGGGCTGATAATGTTTAACCGTTTTATTCCGGCCAGCAATGTGCCCAACGTTGGCACACCCGATGCCGAAGAAATTGTATATTCCAGCCTTAGCAAAATGGTGTCTGACCAACTGAATAATCTGGCAGGCAAATATGTAAAAGGCATGGAAATAATGGTAAACGTAGAATCGGAAGGAGCCGGCGACACCAAAAACCGCGAGTTGCAATACGGCGTTTCCCAACAATTGTTCAACGAGCGAATGACCATACAGGTTGGCGGTACGGTAAACCTCGACAACCAGCAACAAAACAACGCCAGCCTTGCCCCCGATGTGGCCGTAGAATACAAAGTAACCAAAGACGGCAAGGTAAAAGCCCGCGTGTTTAGAAAAGACCGGTACCACCAACTTAGCCAATTGTACCGACCAACTACAGGGGCAGCCATTACCTACAAACGAAAATTCGGACAGTTGAAAGAACTGTTTAGAAAAAGAAAAACCGGCTAACCGCCCTGCCCCGCCGTTCTGCAATTTTTGTTTACCCCAATGCCGCTTGCCCCTGTGCCGCAAAGCAATACAAAAGTTGTATTTGCCAGACTTTTTGTACCTTTGCGGCATGAACGAGCAAAAAAGAAACGGTTTTAAAACAACGCTTTCGGGTTTGCTAACCTTGGCCGAACAGGGGGTTGACAGGGTAAAAAACCGGAAATGGGGTAAAAATATGCCCCCTTCACCCCTTGAAATTATTGCCTATACCGGTTATGGCACGCCGGAACATTTGTATTGCCGGGGCCGCATTTTACAAAGTAAGGGCATTGTTACCTCTGCCAAAGACAGCCCCTGGCGTAACCTGCTCAACACTTACCATCGCTTTGAGAGCGATGAGGTGCCGCACCACCCGCTGCAGATACACTATGGGGGCAACACTTTTGTGCTGCAAACCAATGAAGAAGGCTATTTTAAACTCGATGCGGCTTTGCCGACTGCCCTGCAACCTTCCAACAACATTTGGCATAATGCCCGGTTCGACCTGCCTGCCACCGCCGCAAACATACAGCAACACCAAATGGTAAGCGCCTACAGCCAAATGCTGGTGCCCAACCACTTGGCCGACTATGGCGTAATTAGCGACCTTGATGACACACTCATAAAATCAAACATCATTTCCAAAACCAAAATGCTGTATCTGGCGCTGTTTAAAAATGCCTATACCCGGCTGGCTTTTCGCGGTGCGCCCGCTTTGTACTGGGCTTTCAGGAAGGGTAAAAACGGCAACAGTAAAAACCCCATCTTTTATGTTTCGAACAGCCCCTGGAACCTGTACGATATGCTCGATGAGTTTATGGATATTAACCACATTCCAAAAGGGCCCATCTTGCTGCGCGATTTTGGACATGCCGGCAACGATGAACTTTCGGCTGCTTTTAAACAACACAAATACAACGAAACCGTAAAAATACTGCAAACCTACCCTAACCTGCCCTTTATTTTAATTGGCGACAGCGGCGAAAAAGACGCCGATACTTACCTGCAGGTTGCCCGGCAATTTCCCGGCCGTATTTTGTGCATTTACATTCGGGCGGTAAATGATAAAAAACGCGCCCAACGGGTACAACAACTGGCCAAAACCGAAACCAATACCACCATGCTGCTGATTGAAGACAGTTTGGATATTGCCAAACATGCCGAATTAAACGGCTTTATTCATAAACAGGGGTTGTACTTAGTAAACCAAAGTCTGTACAGCGACCGCAGCAGTCTGGTAGATTTTTGGCTTGAAGAAGAATAACCGGCTAACACAGCTTTTTCGCAACAATGCTTCCCTTGCAAACACATTTACCTCTAACAGCAAACCATGTATTTATACATTAAAGCAATACACATTATTTTTATTGTTACCTGGTTTTCGGGCTTGTTTTATATTGTGCGGCTTTTTGTTTACCAAGCCGAAGCCAACGCAAAACCCGAACCCGAAAGAACCATTTTACTGCAACAATTGGGTATTATGAGCCGCAGGTTATGGCTGGGCATTACCTGGCCTTCGGCTGTGCTCACCCTGTTTTTGGGCAGTTTTACATGGTGGTTATTGGGCACGGTGCCGGTTTGGTTGTGGGTTAAACTGGGTTTTGTTGCAGGGTTATATGGCTACCATTTTTCACTGCACCATATTTACCAACTGCACCAACAGGGCAGGTTTCCGTACACCTCGCAGCAGTTGCGCATGTGGAACGAACTGGCAACCGTTTTTCTGGTGGCAATAGTGCTGTTGGTGGTGGTAAAACAAGAGTTAAGTGCGCTTTGGGGGTTGCTGGGGCTGGCGGTTTTTATTGGCATATTGTTGCTGGCCATACAAATTTACAAACACCTTCGCAACGCCGGTTCATGAACCAAAACACTTTGTAGTTATAAAAGTATGGGTTGGGCAATGACTTTGTGTTAGTGATGCGCTATACAGGTATTGCGGCTACACCAAATTACCAGCTCATCATCTCTGAGAGGAATACATCTGATAGGTCGGAAAAATAAGCTGCCGGAATTGCTTAACCAACGCTACTCTGCTGCTTGCATACCCCATGCCGCCCATTCTTCTTTTGAAGGGCCGTAAATACCCGGCACAGTAAGGTCAAGCAGCCGCATAACAATGGTCATTTGTGCGCGATGGTGTATTTGGTGGGTTACCAGCACCCTGAGCGCAAAACCTTTTGCCCATTGTTCGCCATACATTTCAACCTGTTCCTGCAAGGTGGCATCTGTCCATTGCAGTTGTACTGCGGCGGCAATGGCATCGGCATGTTTGGCATACTGTTCTGTAATTGCAGATACTTCGGTTGGGCAAGGCACATGTTCCAACGTATCGGCAGAAAGCAAGCCGGCGCGGGCGGGCATTTCGGTAAGGGTTTGGGTTATATGCCAGGCTAAACGCCCCAAAGTGCGCACATTTGGGTGTACGGCGCTAAACAGGGTTTCATTGGTTAATGCCCCAAATATTTTAAGGGTATTGTCTGTTTCGGTTTTCCATTCGGTTAAAAAATCGGAAACTGTACTATACATGTGCGCTCAATTTAAACGGCAAGGTTTTTCAAATTAATTTTGGTCTGTTTTACCGGTTTGTCCGGCGCCGGCGGGTTGGGCGGTAGTTGTTGTTTTAATAACCACACGGCGGTTGCGCATACGTCCCTCTTCCAGTGCATTGGGGTAAACCGGTTGGGTTTCGCCTTTGCTTATAGTGAGAATTCGGTTTGCGGGCAAGCCCATGTTTACCATAAACTCTTTAAGGTTGTTGCAACGCCTGTCGCCCAGGTCAAGGTTATAGGCATCGGTATTGCTGTTATCGGTATGGCCATATAATTCCACGGCCGCCATAGGGTTTTGCAAAAGGTACTGCCGCAAGTTTTCGAGGTAAATGCGGGTTTCGGCGGGCATGGTAAAACGGGTGGTGCCTCCTTCAAAAAATACAGTAACCGAGTCGTTCTGCAACATGGTTTCAACGGTAAAGGGCAGTAGCCGGTTGGGCATAAAACTAAAATCGACACCGCCAATCAGGTAATCATTAACAAATAGCGGCGCAGGCGCTTCTTCGGAAGCAATTACAATGCGGTCTTCGGGGGCATTCAGTTTTACGAGTTTTTGTTTAAGCACTTCGGCGCGGGCAAGCCCCAAATCGGGCATTATGGTGTTGTTTTGCTCTTTCTTACCGTAGGAGCAGGTAATTTTTAACTGTTTGTTTAAATGGTTTTGCAGGTAAGCGGCAACCGCCGGAAGGGCATGTTCTATGGTATCGGGAATTTTGAGTTTTGTACCCGATTCGGGAAACCGTATAAATTCATTTCCGGCAGACAGCAATACGGTATTCTCATCGGCAACAACAAAGGGTTTAGGTTTGTCGGGGTTTGCCAGGCAACTGCAGCCGTTTTCATTCAGTTCACAAACATACCAATAGCCGCCTGCCAACAGCAGCAGGGGTAAAAACCGCGGAATAAAATACAATAACCCTTTGTTCATAGTAGCAACGCAAATGGTAGCGCAACAATACACGTTAGCCGTGCAAACGCAATTAGCAACGGCAGCGGTGTAATTTTGGGCTTATCTTTTCAAAATCCATGCCTGCGGATAACCCGATTTTTTGAGTCTGTCCATTTCTGTTTTGGCAGCCGATTCGGTGGCGGCATAGTATCCAACGCGGTAGCGCCCTTTATCGGGTGGCAATGCATACACTTTACCCGAAGCATTGCTCAATTTCAATGCCAGTTTATTTGCTTTGCTCTGCACATCGTAAGAAGCTACAATTACATAGTATCCGGCGGGCGCTTCGGCAGTGGTTTCGGTGGCATTGCCGCGGTTATCAGAGGTAGAAGCAGTGCCGGTGGTGGTGGTGGCAGTGGTAGTTGCATTGCCGCGGTTATCGGTGGTGGTGGCAGCAGTTCCGGTGGTTTCTGTTGTGGCATTGCCGCGCACATTACCGGTTGAAGCATCGGAATCTGAACCTGTTGTTGTGCCGGTTGCAGTTGTTGCTGAACCGGTAGCTGCGGTATTGTTGGCATTGTTTGCATTATCTGTGCTGCCTGTGGTGGTGGCAGCCGCAGAATCGGAACCGGTATAGGCGGTATTAGCCGAAGTGTCATAGGCGGCGGCATTGTTGGTGCTGTCGGTTTGTGCAGTGTCTTGCTGTTTTTTACCCGATGGTAGTTGCGACAGCAGAATAATGAAAGCCAACAGCATGAACACCGGCAGCAACCACCACCAATAGTTGGTTTTTTTGGCCGGCGGCGCTTCGGGTTGTTCGGCATTGGCGGCAATTTGCGTGGTTTCATTTGTATTGCTGCCTGTAGATGCCAGAACCTCGTGCAAACTTCGCTTTTCGGTAGTTTCAACAACCGTTACCGGGGTTTCGTCTTCGGGTTCTTCATACACATCGGTATTCATTCCCATGCCGGTTCCTACGGGTGGGGGAGGTAAATCTGCGGGAGCGGTTCCCTCTTCTTCGGTTACGGGCGGAAGTTCAACAGGAGTCAGCCCATAGGTATCTGATGAAAAATTGGCATCGGCAAACGGGGTAAACGCAATGCCCTGCAAGGTTTTGGAAAGTGTGCCAATACCTTCCAGTACAGCAGGTTCTCCGTTGGCGAATTGGTCAAAAATGTTGTCCACAAAATGCGACACATAAATACCGGCTTCTCCTTCGGCAATTTTTTCCATGCGGGCAATATGGCTAATAAGCAACCCGTCGTTCAGGTTCAGTTTTTCGTTAAACTGCACGGTTTTTACCGGCGGCAGTACTACGCCATCGGTTTCGCGGATGCGTGCCGGTGCATATTGGGTAAGAAAAGCCCCCAAACCGGGCACTACTACTGAACTGTAATCGTACAACAAAGATTGAATGTATTGAACTATGTTTACTTTTTTTGCCATGGCAATTGGTTTGTTTTTTTACTGTTGTTGGTTAATAAACGGCTTAATTATGCTTATTTTGTATGTTTTATTATAAGTAATGCTGCTTCACGGGTAAAACCAGCAAGGCCACAAGCCATGCTTGCGGGGCTTTGTTAAAACCTTACCGTAATGCCGCCCAAGGCATTGAACCCGTAACCGGGGTAATAAAGAAAACGCTCTGCCTTAACCGAGGCAATGTTGTTTAGGTTGGCAAAAATAGCAATATTTTCAATAATTGAGTACCTTGCAGAAAGGTTTATGTCTATGGTTCCTTTTAAATTGGTTGATTGTCCGTTGGCAATTTGTGCTTTTGCACCGTTCAGCACATACAATGCCGCCTGTAGCGACAGTTTTTCCAGCGGGTTATAGTTGCCGGTAAGGGAGATGTTGAGCGGAAACAAATGCCAGGCCTCTGCTTGTTCGTTGGTAGAAAACCGGTTATACCGGGCGGCAAGGTTAACCCCGCCCTGTTTAAAGTTAACGGCAGCTTCGGCAGAGGCAAACCATGCGCTTACTTTATCATACAAGACGTTAAATTTGCGCAAATCGGTAGAATCGTTTACAAAAAGGGGCTGATTGGCTATTACTTCCTGCCCGCCTTTGAGGTTGTAAGAAAACGTGCCCGCATTTCCTTTCAATCCTAATGTGCGCTCTTCGCGGCGCGAATTTTGAAATTGCAGGTATTGGTTGGTAAACGGGTTGAGTGAAGCCAGTTCCATGAAATTGTTTTTTACCAGTTCTTTTTTCCAGATACCGTAAATTTCCAGTTTGTCGGGAACCGGTATAGCCGAAATGGTAAGGTGCGGCCAGGCATAAAACTTGCTTTGGTCTAACATGGCATTTGCGCCCAGTGTTACCGAACCAAACAAGGCGCGGTAGGAATAAGCGGGTATAAAATTGAGCAACAGGTTGTTAAAGGTTGCGGTATCTTTATAAGCAGAATAATGCGTATGCACTGTAACCGATACGCCGGAGTGTTCGTTGAACAGTTTTCCTATCTGTCCGGTTGCGATAATGTTATTTTCTTTTGCCTCGTAATTATCGGTAAAACGGTGGAAGGCCAACTTTAGGTTATAATCGGTTTCGGCCTTGTTTTCAATTGCGTTGGTAAAGTCTGCTGCGCCCGAAAAAGTCTGGAACAATTGACGGGCGGAGTCGGCATTTTCCGGTGGCGGCATCAGGAGGGTATCGGCATTAAAACCGTAGAAGTAGTATTTGTCGCGGCGGTAATCTGCACTTACCCCAATAACGTTTGATTTGGTAAAGAATTTGGCATAAGCGCCCCCGCCCGACCTTGCAAAATCCTGTAAATTGAGTTTACCCTGCGATGAAAGGTAGTTGCCATGCAAACCGGCTATCATTTTTTTCGACCTGCCGGTGCTTACAGCCGCATCTATGTAGGGGGTTTTAAGGTTTCCGTAGCCGGCGCTAAGCCAGATATTATGTAGTTTTTCCAGTTCTTTATTGTCTTTTGGCTGTGTTTTGTATGCCAGAGGTTTAAGTGGCAACGGGTCGTAACTCATAGACAAAAACCGGTTGGGCACCATATACCCGGAAAACGATGGTTTGCGCTTTTCTAATTCTTCTTTGGTGGGTAAATCGGGTAAAAATTCTACTTTTACCGCATCTGCCAATACCGGCTCGTAGGGTTTTACTATGTCTATGTTTTCCGGCGCAATATCGTCGGTGCCGCCGGCTGCCGGGGGTTGTTGTGCTTTAACAGTTACCGCCAGCAACATGCCTGCAGCAAATAACACAAGGTGTAATTGGGTGAAAAACTGTTTTGGTATTTGCATAGCCCGAGTACGGTTTGGTAATTTTGCCCTAAAATTCGGTTTTTTCGGCAAGTTTAACGCAATTTAGTACAATTTTATTTGTCATAGTGGTGTAAAGCCATGCTTTTTTATTGTTTTGGCGGTTTTAAGCGGCGGCGGCCGGGCAAAACGGCGGCAAGGCTCTGTGCAGCGCGGGTATTTATTGGTTGCAGGTAATACGGGCAGGGTATTATGTGCGTTGTTTATAAAGGTAATTCCATGTTTGAGGCGCAGGGCAGGTTAACCGATATATGGTTCTATCTCTTTGACCGGGCGAGGAATAAAATACTGCCAAGTTATAACAGGTATTCTTTATGCGCTCCATCTTTGAGCGCATTGACATTTGATGCCCGGAAATTGGTGCCCCGGTGGTGCAGGGAACTTTTGGAGTTGGGTAAAATGCCCGAAATCTCTTCTGCAGAGGGTTTATTCGGTTGCGCAACGTACTTATTCAGGTTGCGCCTTTGGTGGTGGTGATGTTCTTCACTAAATTCCTTCAATTTTACCGCAAGGAACGCAAAATTCCGCAAAGTTTTTTTTTACTCTTTGGTCAATGCTTCAAATCAGCAGGGAACAGGAGAAAATGCCTGGATTTACAGATAGTACCTGAATAGTTACAGCGAATTTTGTTTGCGGGTAAATACAGTCACGGGCAGTGCAATGGACGGGGTTGCAGCTACAATACCGGCGTAAGGTCTTTCAGAATATCGTGCCCCATTTTATCGCGTTTGGTAAGGAGATAATTTTGGTTATGGGGATTTGGATACACTTCAATAGAAACATTTTCAACAATTTCCAGCCCGTAGCCGATAAGTCCTATGCGTTTTTTAGGGTTGTTGGTCATCAGGCGCATTTTAGAAACGTTCAGGTCGCGCAGGATTTGGGCGCCAATGCCATAGTCACGCTCATCCATTTTAAAGCCTAAACTAAGGTTTGCCTGCACGGTATCTTGCCCTTGTTCCTGCAACTGGTAAGCCTTTAATTTGTTTAGCAAGCCAATGCCGCGCCCTTCCTGGTTCATATAGAGTACAACGCCTTTGCCTTCCTTTTCAATTTGCTGCATGGCATTATGCAGTTGGTCGCCGCAATCGCAACGCAAAGAACCCAGCACATCGCCGGTTAAGCAGGAAGAGTGTACGCGCACCAGAACCGGTTCGTTTGGTTGCCAATTACCTTTGGTGAGCGCCAGGTGTACGTTGCCGGTATGCACTTCGGTATAGGCTATGAGTTTAAAATTCCCCCATTTGGTGGGTAAATTAATGGCAACTTCCCTGTGAATGAGGCGTTCGGTTTTCAGGCGGTAGGCAATAAGGTCTTTAATGGCAATAATTTTAAGGTTAAACCGGTTGGCAACTTCCATGAGTTGTGGCAGTCTGGCCATGGTTCCGTCTTCGTTCATAATTTCAACCAGGGCACCGGCGGGTTCAAAACCGGCTAAGCGGGCAAGGTCAATGGTAGCTTCTGTGTGGCCGGCACGACGCAGGACGCCGCCACTTTTAGCCCTGAGTGGAAAAATGTGTCCGGGTTTACCAAATTCATCGGGGTGTGTGTTGGGGTCAATGAGCGCCTGTATGGTTTTTGCTCGGTCATGCGCCGAAATTCCGGTAGTACAGCCATGCCCTATCAGGTCAATAGAAACGGTAAAGGGGGTTTTGTGGGTAGCGGTATTGGCACTTACCATTAAATCGAGGCCAAGCTCATCGCACCGTTCTTCTACAACCGGAGCGCAAATGAGGCCGCGCCCGTGTGTAGCCATAAAGTTGATAATTTCGGGTGTTACATTTCGGGCGGCGGTTATAAAGTCGCCTTCATTTTCGCGGTCTTCATCGTCCACCACAATTATCAGTTTTCCGGCTTTAATATCGGCAACTGCTTCTTCAATGGTATTGAGCGTAAACTCAGGCGTTTCGTTTGGTAGGTTTCCAGACATTGCTTTCTATTCCTTTTATATATTTAATTAATCCGATAAATAAACCAAGGTTCATGAGGTAAAAGTACCGTGCAAACCTGAACAATTTAATATTTACATTAAATTTTCCGAAAATAAAATCGGCAAACCAGAGTACCGGACCGACACATTGCAATACAAACAACAAAGCATAA
Organism: Sphingobacteriales bacterium TSM_CSM; assembly: GCA_002212725.1. Taxonomy (GTDB): domain Bacteria; phylum Bacteroidota; class Bacteroidia; order Chitinophagales; family UBA2359; genus UBA2359. Next base: position 14,679 of record MTCR01000082.1, read on the forward strand.
AATTTGGTTCGGAAAGCAAGGTATCCTGCAATACAAAAGGCAGCTATAAGCAGCAGCGGGGTAAACCAGCGCAGCACTTTATGCGAAAGAAAGGCAAAGGCGATAAAGCCTTTTTCGGGGGCAAGCAGGCGCCAAAACCGGCGCAGATTTTGGAAATTGCCCGATGAGATGCGTTTTTTGCGGCGGTATTCTTCCTGTATATCGTCTGACACATCTTCATAGCAAACGGCTTCCAGTTCTTTAATGGCGGTGTGGCCTTTTTCGAGGGCAAGCATGGTGAGGTAAAAATCATCTACCACAAAATTAGACGGAACCGGTTCAAACAAGGTGGCGCGCATGGCATAACAAGCGCCAAATGCTCCCATCATACAGCCGCCAATAAGGCTTTCGTAGTGTTTGAGTACGTTTTCGCGCTTTATGTACCACATTTCCTGATACGAAATTCCGGTATCTTTAACACCTATGTTAAGTACATTGGCACCCACCACACCGGTTTGGGGGGTTTTAAAGTGTTTTACCAGTTGGTATAGCAGGGAGGGAGTAAACAACACGTTGGCATCGGTTAAAACCAGTACAGACTGTGGTGGCAAACCGGTGCCGTTTGCTTCCATAAGGCGGTTAATAATACGGGGTTTTCCGTTCCGGCCTTCAAATATGGTGAGTTTAATATTGGGATACCGCTCAGCATAGCGGTTTATGATTTGGTGGGTGGCATCTGTAGAGCTATCGGAACCAATCCACAGTTCTACTTGTGTTAACGGGTAGGTGGTATCAAAAATGCTGTCGAGTTTTTGCGCCAGTACTTTTTCTTCATTATACACTGCCATGAGTATATACACGCGGGGCAACGGGTGGTTGGGCAGGTATATTTGCCGGTTGCCGGTTTTGCCCTTTGCTTTCCATGGCAGCCAAAGCGGGTAAAAGAGGTAGGTGTGTGCCACCGCCAGTACCGATAACCAGAAAATTATTTGAAGCAACAGCAGCAAAACGGGTGAATTAGCAAGTTGGAAAGAAAGGTTTATGCACCACATTTATTGGGTTAGCAACTGTTGGTAAAAACCAATTAATCCAGCCACTAAGGCAGTGTTGTTGTGGTGTTGCATGGCAAAGTTACGGGCATTATAACTTATTTGGTTGCAAAACCCGGGGTTTTTTAACAGTTTAAGAAGGTTGTTTGCAAATTCTTCGGGAGTATTGGCAATGAGCAGGTCTTTTCCGGGTGTACAGGCAATGCCTTCGGCTGCTACCGATGTACAAACAACAGGTTTTCCGAGTGCCAGCGCTTCAATAATTTTAACCCGCATACCACTGCCCGAAAACAACGGAACGGCCACCACGCTGTGCTGTTGCAGAAAGGCGGCAGCATTGGGCACCTCGCCTACCAATACCACGCCGGGTATTTGTTGCTGCAGAAACCCGGGCGGCGCATTGCGGCCGGCTACAAACAGGGTTGCATTTGGCAACTGTTGCCTTACTAAGGGCAATACGCGGGTAAAGATCCACTCTAAACCCTGTTGGTTGGGCAGCCAGTCGAGCGAACCAAGATAGCAAATGTCGGAACCGGACAAGTTGTTTCCGGGTGGGGAAAAGGGGTAGTTTTCTTCGTTAAAACCGGCGGGCATGAGGTACATGGGCTGTTTGCAGCCCATTTCTTCAAGTTGCCGGGCATCTAATGGCGATATGGGAACCAGCCCGTTAAAACACGGCAGCATGGTTTGCTCGTAGGCTTTAAACTGTCTTGCCAGCAATGTTAAATACGCGCGCTTTACCGGGTTGTTGGTTTCGGCGGCTAAACGCTGCCAAATAATATGTTCTATGTTGTGGGTGCGCATAACCACAGGCAATTGCGGAGCCAACTGCCTTATAAGCGGCAGATACGGAGCAAGGTAAACACCTTCCATTTGCACAACATCAAAACGGTCTGTCTGCAATAATTGCCGAAGCGCAGCGGCATAGCCGGCTGAAACAAACCGGTCTATATTGTACGACCTGTTTAGGAGCAGGCATTTAAGCGCCTGCAAGGGTTTTAACCGTGTATCAACAAACTCTGCCCGAAATTGAGCCACAGCCTTTACCTCCGGTGGCATTTGTGCGGGGTTAAAGGTGTGTTTGGGTGTGTTCATAACCAGCGCCGTTACTTTGTGTCCGGCTTTGTGCAGTTCTTTTGTTACCGATAGTATGGCAATTGCTTCGCCATCGGCGGGCGGATAGGGATTTTTCTTACACAGTTGCAGAATATGCATAAACCGGCGGCAGTAGTTACAGGTGGAAAGGCTTAGGTTAAAAACAAAATGTATGCTTAGAGTAGTTTACGCATATAAATAAGGTTCGTTGTTGGCGGCAAGTTGTTGAATATTTCTGACTACCCGCTTCATATAAATATTCCAGAATGTTTTTGTGAAAATCCAGTGTAACGGATACAGGAATTTATTGCCCGAAAACATGGTGTATATGTATTGCACCTGTATTGTGCCATCTGGCAATGGTTGGGTAAACCATTCTCCCTCAAACTTTGAGAACCCCAACATCCAGTACTTAAAGCCCGATATTTCAATTTTCCAGTAAGCAAGTTCCTTACGCTCCAACACTTTGTCGAGTGCTGCTTCTCCCCCTTTAAAAGCTGCTGTTTTGGACATAAACACCTTTCGGGTTCCGCCAACGGTTCCCCAGGTTTCGTCGTTGGAGCAGTGGGTAACTTTGGGCATAATAAGAAAGCCGGTATGCACCTTGGTAACATCGCACAACATGGGGGTTTTAAAAGCGCGCTCCAAGGTGGTGTTAAACAATGCTGTTACTTTTGTTTTTGTGGTCACTTTTAAAAAATTTGTTCAGGAAGTTACAAATCAGGGCACCGGTCATTTTTTATAAAAGGTACTTATTTAGGTTGTACCTTTGTTGGTGATGTTCTACACTGAATTTCTTTCATTTTACCGCAAAGAACGCAAAGTTTTGCGCAAAGTTCCGCAAAGTTTTTTTGCGCTTTGGTCAATGCTTCAAATGAGCAAAGAGCAGGAGAAAGAGCAGGGATTTACAGATAGCACCTAAATAGTTACTATAAAAGTTACTGCCAACCCGCATCGGTAATTGCTTTTGCGGGTTGGCAGCATCTGTATGCAGTCCTAAAATGAGCATAGCGGCACTCAATTAATTGTTGGGCGCTCCTGCATCTATCCATGCTTTAATTTGCTTAATCTGGCAGTTGGGCAGTTGCGACAAGCCCAGCGGCATGGCAATAAAATCGGGGTCGTGGTTCACAGAACCATATAGTCTGCCGTCTGATGCAACCACTTTTACCGCATCATAGTTGGAGAGGTTAACCCCGCCGCCGGCATCCGGGTAAACCGATGCGCCGTGGCAACTTAAACAACTATTGCTCAAAATAGCGGTAATATTGCCGGAATAAGTTACGTTGGTAGTATCGCACGTACCCGAAGAGGTGCAGGTAAGGTTTTTTGCACCCTGCAAAATCCACTTTTCAATTATACTTTTCTGGTCGGCGGTTAGCGGTTCATAGGGCGAAGGAGGCATTTCATTTTCAACAATTTGCTCATACACCTCGCTGCTACCGGGTTTAAAGGGTTTTACCTCGCCGGTGGTAACAATATTTACATAAGTGTCTAACTGCACCCCTTCCTCGCTGGTTTGGGCATCATGGCAACCCGAAAAAGCACAATGCGCCTCAAAAATGGGCAGTACATCATTTGCAAAATACACTATAGTAGAGTCGCAGGGTTCGCCGGTATCAACCGGGTCTTCGGGCAGGGCAACATCATGCGTACAGGAAAAAAGCAATACGGCAATAGCCGCCAATGAGAAAAACAGAAACAGCTTTTTTTTCATTTGTTCAAATTTAGTTGAAAAACAGGATAAACTTGCGGCCGGTTGCAGCATACTGTTTGTCTGAAAACAACAGCTAAAAATGTTTATGGGTGAGGGGCTGTTAAGCGTTGTGATACAATTTTATAAACGGCAAATACGGTTTTTTATTCTTCACCAATTACAAGGGTCATAACCCTGTTGTAATAGTCTTGCACATCGGGTGGCGCGGGGTTACTTCGGTCGCCCCAGGTTATGGTGTTGGTCAGGTCTTTGTCGGCATAAGTTATAAAATAGTAGAGGTTTCCCGGAAAATTGAAGGTCATCTGGTTCAGGCGCAGCCTTTGAGCATCTTGCTGCAAAGCAGTTAATTCTTTGGTGGTAAGTTGCTTAATAAAAGTGGTATCCTGGGGCACTTTGGTTCTTATTCGGGTAACCTTGCCATCGGGTGGTATAACATAGCGCACCGTTGCACCGGTAAAACCGCCGCCGCTTCCTACAGTCAGCGTGGCGGTAAATGTTGCGGGCAGGTTGGTTTTACCTGTTTCCGTTTCTGGAGTTGCCTTGCCCGGGGTGCTGTTATTGTTGGGGTTTCGGCTGCACGATACCGGCAACAGCCAACACACAATAGCCAGTAACGAAGCCGGCAACAACCACTTTAAGGCGTACCTTTGGCGGTTTTCCGGCATGGCGGCGGCAATCCGGCAAACAAAACGGTTAATAAGAACCAAAGCAGGAGTAAACAATTTGTTCAACTTCATATAAAAGGCACGTTGCCAGATTTTAATAAACAGAAAATAAAACGGGGCAGTTGCAATAATACTGCTATTTTTTCAATTTTAGTGTTGCAAAACCATATCTCAGCCCTTAATTAGTGCGACAAAAACACAGTAAAAATTTAATTATTTATAAATCAGTATCAGATTAATGGTAAATAAAATAACCATTTTGTAAAGATTAAGTAAAATGATAGTTGAGGTTTGCAAAATGCCAATTATTTACCGAAATTTGTGTTCCATTTTAAAAACCAACTCCCAATTGCCGCATGAGCGAAACCAACCACCAATATTCACTACCCGAAGCACACCGGTATTTTGCAGGCGAGTGTCTTGAAACTGCGGCCGGCTTGTTGCGGCAACCCTCCAGAACCGCCGAACAAAACCAACTGCTCGAAACTGTTGCACAAACCGGGTACTACCACAACCTCCACAGCAACGATAAAACCGCTTATGTACGCTGCCTTTGGTTGCTTACAAAAGTGTATGCCGCTTTGTGCAACTCTGCCAAATCTTTGTATTTTGCACATAAGTGCCGTGCTGAAAGCGGCGAGTACGACACCAATAATGCGCTTGCTTATGCTTATGCCTGCGAAGCTATGGGGCGTGCCTTTAATGCCGGCCAACAACCCGAACAGGCACATGGCTACCTGCAACTGGCGCTTGATGTGGCAGATACTATTGCCAATGTGCAAGACAACCGGCAGTTTTTAGAGGATTTTTCGCTGCCATGCGAACAATCCGGCAATGAGGATGCCATTTGATTGCTTCCTGCCGCTACAGCTTGCCCAATACCCCGAAGCAAACCACCCGAAAGGCAATATTACTTATACCGATACCACAAAATACGGGCTTAACAAGTTCTCTTTGTTGTACAACAACGGGCTGCCATCGGGTTGGTTAACGGTTGCACCGGCTTCGGCAGCAACTATGTGTCCCGCGGCGGTATCCCATTCCATGCAGGGTGAAAACCTCGGGTAAACATGAGCCTTCCCCTCTGCCACCATGCAAAATTTAAGGGCGCTGCCTGCGCCGGTTACCGTTACATTGCCGTATTTTTCTTCTAAGCGGTCAATAAATTCGTTGGTTTCCCGGTTTCGGTGAGAGCGGCTGGCAAAGGTAATTACGGGCTTACCGGCCTCAATAGGGCGCGTGTGTATGCGCACTGCCACACCGCCGCTTTCAACCTTGTAACTGCCTTTTCCCTTAACGGCATAATACGCCAAATCCTGCACCGGTATGTACACCAACCCCAGCACCGGACTTTGGCGGTGTATAAGGGCAATGTTTATGGTAAATTCGCCATTGCGTTTTATGAACTCCTTGGTACCGTCGAGCGGGTCAATAAGCCAGCAATATTCCCATTTCTGTCTTTCTTCCCAAGCCGTTTGTTTGTTTTCTTCCGAAATGATGGGTATTTGCGGGTAGTTTTGTGTAAGGCGGTCAATAATTACCTGGTTTGAAGCGGTATCGGCCAGCGTAAGGGGCGAGTTGTCGTCTTTTTGGGTTACATCAAAAGCGTTGTTGTAAATTTGCAAAATGGCTTTGCCCGCCAATCGGGCAATATCAAGCAACAGGTTTATGTCTATCTGTGCGGTCATTCAATAATTGCTTACAGTTAAGGGTAATTCAATGAAGTGCAGTGCATGTTTGGGTATTTTATTGTTTGTAACCAGTTATGCGCATGGTAACAATAAACCCGCGCTGTGCGCGCTGCGGCCAAGGCAGGGGGCTGGTAATATCATTGCTGCCCAACTGCAAAATCCAGCGTTCTTTTTCTATCATGCCTACATTTCTGGCATATACCTCGCGGCTGTAAATTTTGGTTACCAGGTCTTCATAATCATTTTGCAAAACGGTAGTGGTTTGGTTAAAGGTAAAACCGTTTACCGTTTGCGGTGTACCGGTTTGCTGGTATTGGTATTGCCAGCCGGCATAGTTGGTGGTATTGTCTTGGTTGGTGTTAATATGGGCGTTTCCATACCATTTCAGTCCGTCCAATACCGGAAACACCATGTTTTGAAACCGCAGTTCGCCCTCCATGCGTTCTGCCTGCTGACTGTCTTTTACGGCATACCAAACCGTTGGAATAATGTTTTCCCAGGCAATGGTATCGCTGTATCGGGTGTAGCGTTCAATGGTAATGGCCTGCCGGCCTTCATTATCGGTAAACGGGGTGGAAAAAAGTTCTTTCACCTCGGCATGAACCGTATCAACACCTTGGGTTAAAAATGTGCTGTACAGTACTGAGTCAACTTCATAGGTTATCCAATAACCCGAGTCTATCGGAAAATACGCATACCCGTAATCGAGGTTCAGGTCTTCGGTTTCTGACGAGCAGCCGCTCCATACGGTTAAGCCGGTAAACAGCGCCGCAATGAGCATTACAAAGGAAAAACGCATAAGATAAAACTTGTTCACAAAAAACGGTTTGGTAATAAAGTGGCAACAATGCCTTGTATTTACTTACGGTTAGTAGTCTGCTTTGGTTAAAAAATAGTTGCATGGCAGGGCATTAATCTTCGGGCTGCTATTGTGGTTCAATGGCTGTTTCAATATGGCCGCCACCTATTACATCGTTTCCGTCGTAAAAAACGGCAGATTGTCCGGGTGCAATGGCATCTACTTTTTCATGAAACTGCACGTGCATTTTACCTGCTTCTTGTTGAATATATGCAGGTGCGCCGGTATGGTGTGCCCTTATTTTGGTAATGGTTTCCATGCCGTTGAAGGCATCGGGGTATTTTATCATATTAATGTTTTTCACCACCATATTGGTGCTTTTCACGTCTTCTTCTTCGCCCAGCACCACGGTATTGGTTTCGGGAATAATTTTAACCACATACATTGGTTTTCCAAGGGCAATACCCAGCCCTTTTCGCTGCCCTATGGTAAAAAACGGGTAACCATCGTGATGCCCAAGCACCTGCCCGGTAACCGATACAAACACGCCGCTGCGCAGCCGTTCTTCCAGCCCTTCAACTTTGCGTTTCAGGAAACCGCGGTAGTCGTTATCGGGTATAAAGCAAATTTCATAGCTTTCCGATTTTTGCGCCAGTTCTTTGTAGCCCCATTCTTCGGCCATTTTTCTTATTTCGGGTTTGCGGTAGCCGCCCACCGGAAACAGGGTGCGCCCCAGGTTTTGCTGGTTCAGCCCCCACAGCACATATGATTGGTCTTTAAGTTCATCAATGCCTTTAGAAATGATGAAGCGGTTGTTTTCAAACCGTTTTTGGGCATAGTGTCCGGTGGCAATAAATTCGCAGTTCAGCGCATCGGCACGCCGCAACAGGGCAGCCCATTTTATGTGGGTGTTGCATAAAATGCAGGGGTTGGGGGTTCGGCCGGCCAGGTACTCTTCCACAAAGTTATCAATAACCCAATCGCCAAATTCATCGCGGATATCGACAATAAAATGGTGAAACCCGAAATCTACGGCCACCGCCCGCGCATCATTAATAGAATCGAGGCTACAGCAGCCCGTTTCTTTTTTTGAGCCGCCCGATGTGGCATAATCCCAGGTTTTCATGGTAATACCCACTACTTCATAACCCTGTTCGTGCAGCATGGCAGCAGTAACGGTACTGTCTATACCGCCGCTCATAGCCACTAAAACTCTTCCGTGTTTGCTCATGTTTACCTGTTTACAACCTAAACCCGTTTGCAGGTTCAGATAGTTCACAAAACTACAAACAGTTTTTGCAAATGTTCATGGCAGATGCCGGAATTTGCTATTTTGAGGCATTGGCTTTGTTTATTTCCCTAAGTATTTGAGCGGCCAAATCGGGATAATCGGTAATCATACCGTTAATGCCCAAAGCAATAAGGCGGCGCATGGTTGTTAAGTCGTTTACTGTCCAGGCAACCAGTTTCATGTCTTGCGCATGTGCTTTGCGCAACATGCGGCGGCTAATGAGGCGGTAATTGGGTGAGTAATATTGGGGCACAAAGCCCAGCAGTTTCAGGTTGTGTTCCATGCTGCGCGGGTTGGCTATGAGGTACGACAGGGGCAGTTGCGGCACGGCAGCTTTAAATGCCTGCAAAATGCGCACATCAAAAGACTGCACAATAACCCTGTTTTCTTTGTGCAATGGTTGAATAATGTCATACACCAGCTGCACAAATTCGGGTGGCGGCGGCTGGTAAATACCATCGCCGGCGGCTTCATTTTCGGTTTTCAGTTCAATATCCAATACAGGCAGGGGCAGGTTGTTTTGGCGGGCATACGCATCGGCGGCTTCAATAACCTCTTTCAGCAGGGGTTTATGTGCCGGCTGTGGTTGCTGACGGGCAAAAGACGGGTTGCCGCGCTTTCCGCAATCAAACTGTTTTACCGTATCGTAGGGCATTTGGTAAATGATGTAGTTTCCGGCCTTGTCGGCTGTTACAGGGTTGCCGTTGGGCAAGCTGCAAATGGCGGGGTTAAACCAGGGTTCGTGCGATACAACCACTTGTTTATCGGCAGAAATTACCACATCTAATTCCAGGGTATGTACACCCAGCTCAAGCGATTTCAGAAACGCCGGAATGGTGTTTTCGGGCAGCAGGCCGCGTGCGCCCCTGTGCCCCTGAAAGGTAAACCCCTGCGGCAGTTGCAGGCTGTCTGATGTTTGTCCAAACAGCGAAAATGCCGAAAAAAAGCTCATAATGGCAGTTTGAAATGGAATTCTCATGAAAATAGCCGCATTTGTTAATAAAAATTACCCGATGAAGATGCAAAACATTACGCTTAAATCATCCTGTTTTATAATTGGTTATGCTTACCATTAATTTATAACCCGAAGCAAACCGGCGGCAGTTATTTCAAAGACCGGCCGCAATTCAAACTTGTTTGCTATCTTTGCCCTGCAAAATACCGCATTTGAGTAGGAATTTGGTGCAAATTTCATGAAAAAAGTAAAATATTACTACAATACCTCCAGCCTGCGCTACGAAAAAGTAGAGGAGACCTGGAAAAGCCGGCTGCTCAGGGCTTTCGGGTTTTTATGTGCAACCATGATGTTTGGGTTTATTATAGTGGTTATTGCGTTTAAATTTCTCGATTCGCCCAAAGAAAAAGCATTAAAGCGCGAAATTGCCCAATTGGAATTGCTCTTTGAGCAAATGAACAGTAAAGCCATGTTGTATGAAAAAGCGCTTGGCAGCCTGCAAGACAGAGATAAGAATATTTACCGCAGCATTTTTGAAGCCGAACCTTTGCCCGATAACCTGCGGCAGGCAGGCATAGGAGGCGCCAACCGGTATAAAGACCTGGAAAACTTATCGAACAGCAAACTCATTACCGAAACCGCACAACGCATTGACCAGGTTGGCCGCGAGTTGTATGTGCAGTCAAAATCATACGACGAAATCATTGACCTCCTTAAACGCAAAGAGGAAATGCTCATGAGCATACCGGCCATACAACCCATTTCAAACAAAGATTTACGCCATATTGCATCGGGGTTTGGCAGCCGCATTCACCCTATTTACAAAACCCGCCGGATGCATACCGGCCTCGATTTTTCGGCCCCTACCGGCAGCGATGTGTATGCTACGGGCAAAGGGCGCGTGGTAAAAGTAGAAAAACTGGGGCGCGGCTATGGTTTGCACGTTATTATTAACCACGGCTACAGCTACCAAACTTTGTATGCACACCTTAGCAGTGCAAAAGTAAAGGTAGGGCAATGGGTAAACCGCGGCGATATTATTGGAAAAGTGGGCAGCAGCGGCACTTCTACAGCGCCTCACCTGCATTACGAGGTTATTAAGAGCGGCTCTAAAATTAACCCGGTTAACTTCTTCTTTAATGACGTTACACCTGCCGAATACGAGCAGATTGTAGAACTCGCTTCAAGGCATAGCCAATCTTTCGATTAATTTCCCGTTTTTGAAAGACCAAAAACCATGCAGCTGTACAAAAGTTGTATGCACGGCCTGAATGCTGCAAACATAACAAAATCCCTGGAAAAAATAACATATGCGCCGGATGGGTGAAGTTTGGGTGTTACCTTTAGCAGGATAAGAGAAAGAACAGAAACCAAGGAGAGAATTATCGTTGGACAGGAGGAAGAAGTAAAAGGCTTCTGTCTGCCTGCTCTTGGAGATGGTTTAATAATTGCCACTACAAGCACAGCCGGACAAGAACTTATGAAGTTGCGCCTGAAATCAAAAGATTTTGCTTCCTTTCCTATTGACAATTTAAGTGCTGCAGCGCATATGAAACAATGCAATTTCAATGATTTCCGTAAACAAAAACGCCCGGAAGGGCAACTTTTACCACACCTTTTTCATTTAAGCTGAAGCGGTTGGTTAAGAATGCGCATGGGGTTGCCAATTACCGAAACATCATGGGCTAAATTGTCCGTAACTACGGTTCCAATACCAATTTGCACCGAGTTACCAATGGTAATACCGTTTGCAATTACCGTTCCGGCGCCAATAAACGTTTGTTTGCCAATATGCACATATCCGCAAACGGTAACCGAAGGCGAAATAAAACAACCATCTTCTACCCCGGTATTGTGCGATACAACCACCGAGTTGTTCAGCAATACACCGTTGCCAATGTTTACCATCCGGTCTATGTTGCACATAGGGTACAGGTAGGTGGCATAGCCAATTTGTGCAGTTGGGGCAATATGGCACGAGGGGTGAATAAAAGCCGGTAAACTGCGCCCCAACTGTTTAAGGTTGGTAAGTATTTGCATTTTGAGCGCCATGCGCCGGTAACCCAAACCAATAAAATAATGGTACTCCTTAAATTGTTCGTCGGCATACTGGTTAAAAGGCCGTGCGTTGGGTACTCCGCGTTCATGCAGGGCATCGTCAAACACAATTTTTACCGCCGGCTGGTATCTGTGCTGTATAAATTCCCAAAGTTGCTCGCCCAGCTCACCAAAACCCACAAAAGCTATTTTATTCATAGGCAAATCAATAATTTAACACTTACTTTTTTGTATGCACTGTTTTTTGGTGTTATATTTGTAGTGTTGGTATAAGCCTGCTTTATGGAAGAAAAAAACAAAGGAACCAAACGCTATTACAGCATTGGCGAAGTGGCGCAAATGCTTCAGGTAAACGCTTCGCTGCTGCGGTATTGGGAAACCGAATTCAGCATACTGAAACCCGGTAAAAACCGCAAGGGCAACCGCCAGTTTACGGAACAAGATATTGAAAATTTGCGGTTAATTTACCATTTGGTGAAAAAAAGCGGCTATACACTTGAGGGAGCAAAAAAGCGCATCAAAGAAATTAAAGCAGAAACCGGCAAACAAGCCGAACTTGCACGCTCGCTCCGGCGCATCAGAAATGCCTTGCAAAACCTGCTGAACACCTTAGAAGAGCCGCCGGATATTTCGGAAAAGCATGTTTAACCCAAACAGCTACGCAAGTTCCTGCAGGGTAAAGGTTTGGCTTACCTCTACCCCGCCCCGCTCTGTTGTTTGCACGCGGGCGCACTCTATACTGCGGTCGTGCTCAAAAAATAATATGTGGTTTTGCGCCGCCGCTTTGTACAGAAAATCTTTTTTCTCTTGCAAGGTTTGCAGCGGCCGGACATCATAAGCCATTACATAAGGCAGCCGCACATGGCCGGCCGAAGCAATAAGGTCTGCCATATACACCAGCGTTTGGTTGCCACCATAAACAATGTGCGGAATCATCATGGCTTCGGTGTGGCCATATACAAAGCGCACATACAGTTCATCGGGCAACAACCATTGGTTGTCTTCCAGCCATTGCACACGGTCATGTTCCAGCAGCGGCACAAAATTTTCTTTCAGGAAAGAGGCTTTCTCGCGTTCATTGGGTTGCATTGCCCATTGCCAATGTGCCTTATTGCTCCAGTAAACCGCATTTGGAAAAGCCGGCGCCAAACCCGAAGGCGTATTTACCACCGCGCCGCCCACATGGTCAAAGTGGAGGTGAGTAATCAACACGTCGGTAATATCGGAAACCGAAAAACCGGCTTTTTCAAGCGATTGTTGCAAGGTTATTTCGCCATGCGGCTGGTAATAGCTGAAAAATTTATCCGATTGCTTGTTGCCAATGCCGGTATCAATAAGTACCAGCCGGTTAGCAGTTTCAACCAGCAGGCAGCGCATTGCCCAGGTGCAAAGATTGTGCTCATCGGGTGGGTTTATGTGTTGCCAAATGGTTTTCGGAACCACGCCAAACATGGCCCCTCCATCGAGTTTAAAAAAGCCGGTATTTATAGTATGCAATTTCATTTTGGGTATTGCTTTTTCAGGGGGGTTATTTGCCGGTTTACCGGCCGGCCGGGTTTACTTTTGCAGTAACCTGCGCTGCCGTAGTGCTTCCGGTAGTTACCGTTTGAGCAATTTAAAGGCAATGTTGCGCCCTTGCCGTTGCATAATAGCCAAATTAATCCAGAAAAGGGCAAAATCTTCCAATAATTGTACTTTATCGTCGCCTCCAATATCATAGCAGGTTTCAAACCCGACATCTTTGGCCAGGTTTATGGCAATATCTTTACCTTTCTGACTACTGCCGGCCACAAACATATCAATAGACGTGTTGCCATATACCGGGTTAGCCATGTTTTCCCAACCGGTAGAGTTAAAGCATTTTACCAAGTGCCGGCACCGGGTTAAGGCTTTTAATGCCTCAAAAGTATTGGGGTGGGGTTCGGGTTTGCGGCCTACCGAGTTCATGGCGTCTATAATTACTTTGTCGGCAACATAGCCCAAATTCTTTGCCACATCAAATACCGCCTGACTTGGTACCGCAATTAAAATAACCTCTGCCTCCTGTGCTGCTTCGTAAATGGGTTTGGCCACTACTCTTTCGCTTGCGGTCAGCAACTGCTGTACACTGTCCGATTCAATATCCCGTACTCCAAGCAAAATATCATGCCCGGCAGATAGCCATGCTTTAGCCAAGGTTCCGCCAATGTTTCCGGTGCCAATAATTGCAATTTTCATGTTTTACTTTTTTATGACAATTTATCAAAGTATGTAATTAACAATGCGTAATAACGCAAAAACCAGCATTTTAAATAGCTGCTTTTGTTTATTATACAGCTGTTTTTGTGCAGCCGCCGTTCAATACTGCCAATAGTTGGCCAAGGGTAAAAGCTTGCCTATTTTATTGGCTCGGTATTTGTAACACTATACCAGATTTAGACAAAACCTGTTTCCTGTTTACAACCAATAAGTTATCAATTTCTACACTCTTTAAAGCCCTCTGTTATGAAACGCGCTGCACTACTTTCACTGATTTGTTCTCTGTTGCTTTTTGCCATTCCGGTTTTTGCACAAACACCGCAAGTTGTTTACACCAGCATTGCCAGCATTACCAACGGTGATTTGTCTTACTTTACCGATGCCGTATTTACGCCCGACGGAAAGTGGGTTATTGCAGCAGCAAGTGACAACAACATTTGTGTGTACAATAACAATGGCCAACTGCAAACAGTTTTTCCGGCTCATAATAAACCTATCAGAAAAATATCTTTAACCAACGACGGCAATTTGATAACGGTTTCGGAGGATAAAAGTATAAAATTATGGACACCTGCAGGCAATTTATTGAACACTATTAATGCACACGGCAAATCTATTACTTCTGTTACAGTGGCACATAACGGAAATTACTGGGTAACCACCTCCGACGACAAAACAGCCAAAATCTGGAGCAACAAGGGGGTTTTACTCCAAACGCTTAAAGACCACAACGATGCGGTAAATGCTGCCGCCTTTTCGCCCGATGACAACTTTATCCTCACCGCTTCAAAAGACAATACCCTTAAAGTTTGGACTATTAACGGCGAAATGTTGCGCACCTTCACCAAATTCAACGGCAGTGTTCAATCGGTAGAATATTCGTCAAATGGCAGGCAAATTTTAGTTGCCGCCGGAAACGCTGCCTATTTGCTTTCGCAATCGGGCAAACAATTGTCGGTTTTTTCGGGACACGAAAATTTGGTAAACAGTGCGGTGTTTTCGCCAAACGGCAATTTTGTACTTACCGCATCAGACGATAATACCATTAAACTCTGGAACGTTAACGGAACTCTTGTATGCACCTATACAGGACACAAAGGCGGGGTCAATGGCGCTGTTTTTTCTGCAAACGGACAATACATTCTGAGCAATTCTTTAGATAACACAGCCAAAATTTGGGCAGTTCAAACCCCGTCAGATATTGTACAAAATGAAACAACACCTGCGCAAACCATTTATGCAGTTCCGGTTGGCAATCCGGGCGGTAATGCAGCAACCCGCAACAGCGCCGGACAACTGAACGCAAAAGAAAAGTACACCGATGACAACGATAACCAATACAAAGGGCCAATTTTTTCTTCCTACGATGTATCTGCGCTCGACAAAGCTGCCAATAAACCCAAAGTTTGGGCTGTGGTGGTTGGTATTGCCGGTTACAATCATGTACAAAGCCTTAAATTTACCAAAGATGATGCCTACCTGATGTACGCCTTCCTGAAAAGCCCCGAAGGTGGCGCATTGCCCGACGAACAAATCAGCCTGCTTATAGACGGCAATGCCACCAAAAACCAAATTATTCAGGCGCTGCAAAAAACGTTCAGCAATGCCGGGCCTAATGATGCCATTGTATTTTACTTTGCCGGACATGGCATTAACACCGGCCTGCTGCCCATTGATTACGATGGTTTAAATAATGTTTTACCCTATGGCGAAATCTACGGCTATTTCCAGAGGAGCAAAGCCAAATACAAATTATGTATTACCGATGCCTGCTACGCCGGAAATTTCAGCGAATATGCCTCACGCAGCACCGAAGACGTAAAAAACATGCTCGAAAAATATTATGGAGCCATAGATAATGCATCGGGGGGCACCGCAATTCTCATGTCCTCAAAAGCGCAGGAAAAGTCGGTAGAATATTACGGTTTGCGACAGGGAGTATTCAGCCATTTTCTTATGCGGGGCTTAAAAGGCGAGGCTGATACCGACAAAGATAAACTCATTACCATTGTTGAGTTGTTTGATTTTGTTGAAACCAACGTGCGCAGCTATACCGCAAATGCGCAAAGCCCTTCGCTCTTTGGCAATTTCGATGTGCGAATGCCTGTGGGCGGGGTTAGGTAAAAAAGCAATAAAAAAAATTGGAAGTAGAAGTGCAAACTATAAGCAGTTACCTTTTTTTAAAGGGACTGCTTTTTTTGTTTAATACCGGGTATAATCCGTAACTCAACCTGCCCGAAAGCAGGGCGCCGCTCTCCTGCACTATCTGTAAGTTGCGTGGTTGCTGTTCAGTTGATAGTTTGCAGGGGTTCGGTGCAAAGGTTTGCGTTAAAAACAAGGAGCTTGACCAAAAACATAACTAAGTAAGTTGCCGGGCAAGCAGCTTAAAGCAGTTTATGAAGGGGTATTGTATGGCATTACGCGGCAATGCATACACCTGCAACACTATTGCTTCAGTTTTTTGTTGCCTGCATGACGGTTGGCATCCCGCAGGGTTTTCTTTTCCATGTTACGGGTAACAGCCTCCGAGAGGTTTACGCCGGTTTGGTTGGCAATACAAATTAACACAAACAGCACATCGGCAAGTTCATCGGCCAAGTCGGCACTTTTGTCGGTTTCTTTAAAAGACTGTTCACCAAACTGTCTTGCCATTATACGGGCAACTTCACCCACTTCTTCGGTTAATATCGCCATGTTGGTGAGTTCGTTATAGTAACGCACTCCAACGGTGGTTATCCAGTTATGCACAGTTTGCTGCAATTGCTCCAAAGTAGGGGAAAGGGCATTTTGCTCGTTCATTTGACACCGGTTAATAGTATGGCGAAATCATAAGATACACTATCACTCCTGTTACCGATACATACAGCCACAAAGGCATTGTCCATTTGGCGAGCCGCCTGTGTGCGGCAAAATTACCGGCAAAAGCCCTTAAAAAGGTTAACAAAATAAGCGGCAAAATAACTGCTGCCAATACAATATGGGTAAGCAAAATAAAATAGTAAACGTACTTAATAACCCCCTCGCCGCCATACCGGGTAGATTCTGTAAGTGTATGGTAAGTTATATAGGATACCAGAAACAGCGCCGATAAAACCAATGCTGTGATATTGCAGGTTTTGTGCGCTTTAACATTTTTTTGTTTAATGAAATAAAAACTCAGTGCCAGCAATATGCTTACACTTGCATTAATAATGGCATGAAACTTTGGAAGCAATTTTACATCAAAAGGCAACTGCAAGTTTAGCTGTGGCAGCCTGAATAAAACCGCTACCACTACCGGAACCAAAACCGATACAAAAACAATGAGTTTTGCCCAAAATTGTTCTTTCTCTGCAAAAAATCGCTCCATACAAATAATTAGATATATAATTAATGCGTTTTCCAAATTTTACCCCATTCTACTGCTAACACCGGCAAATGGCTGTTTTATCAGTTGCGCTTCTGCTCTTTTGCAGCTTCGGCCTCTGCGGCGCTACGTTGCCGGTCGAGAACCATTTCGTTTTCTTTTTTCATAGGATATTCCAGTTTAAGCAGTTTTACATCGGTAAGCAGTTTGTTTACCGATATACTGTCGGTACCATCGTAATATCCTCTGATAATGCCGGCTTTGTCAACCAATACAAATTTTTCGGTATGAATAAAATCTTTCGGGCCGCCATCGCCTTCATTGGCAGTTACAAAATAGCCGTTTCGGGCAATATCATAAATTTCGGTTTTTTTGCCCGTAAGCAATTTCCATTTGCCGGGGTTGGCATTGTACTGTCCGGCATAAGCATTCAGCACAGGAACTGAGTCTCTTTCAGGGTCAACCGTATGTGATAAGATGAGCACATCGGGGTCATTGAGATATTCTTTCTGCACACGTTGCAATTGCGAGGACATACGGCGGCAAATACCGGGGCAGGTGGTGAAAAAAAAGTCGGTTACATAAATTTTATCTTTAACCGTTTGTTTGTTCACCGCGTTGCCGTTTTGGTCGGTAAATTCAAAATCGGGAACTGTATGCCAAAGGGTATCGTTGGCAAATGCTTTATTAGGCTGCGGGCTGCCGGCATCTAAAGCGCCGTATCGGGGTAGTTTTGGCAGGTTTTTTCTGCCCTGCGCCTGAAAAAAATCGAAATGGTCAAAAAACAGAAAGAATGCGACAGGAACAAGTACTGCAATTAATAAACCCAACAGCTTTGATTTCATTACAGATTTCAGGGTATATTTTGGTTAAACTAAGTTGGCATAAAAACAAAAAGCGCCACCGGTAATTGCGGTTACATATAAACCGCTTCGGTGGCGCTTTTGTTTAGCAAAACCTGTTCTAAAAGATTTCGCTAACTGTACTTAGTGGTGTCCGGCATCTTTGTTGCCCTTATCGTTGTGGCTGTCGGTAGCGCCATGCCCGTCGTCATGATGCGCCGGGGCAATGTTTTGCTCCATAATAATGCCGCCCGTTGTTTTATTGTTTAACCACTCCTGTCCTTCCCATAAAAAGGCAATAATAAACCAAATAAGGAAGAAAGTTGGTGCAAGAATGGTAATAGTTAATGCACGGGTTTCGTACCGGATGTGCATAAACTCGCCCACAATAAAATAGGCTTTCAATAAACTTGCTACAATAAAGAAGCTGTTAAGCAGCCAGCGTGGCCCGCCACCGTGCGGATGTACATACATCCAAAGCAAAGCTGCAGCCACTTCAATAATGGTAATGATAGTAAGCCAGATGGTTGCCCTGTAAACTGCATTCACCTGTTTTTTATACGTTTCAATGTCATAAGTATGTGCCATTGTGTTGTAGTTTTTTTTAGGTTGTTAAAAATTTTGCAAGCACCTGTTTTACAGCAGATAAAAAGCCATAAATACAAATACCCAAACCAAGTCCACAAAGTGCCAGTATAAGCCAACCTTTTCTACCATTTCGTAATGGCCTCTGCGTTGATAAACGCCCCGTCCGGCTTGTATAAAAATAATGATGTTAATAAGCACTCCTGAAAACACGTGAAAACCGTGAAAACCGGTAATAAGGAAAAACAATTGCCCGAAAGCCGGCGGTCCGTGCGGGTTGTGATACAAGCTGGTTCCGTGCGAAATAAGGTGGGTCCACTCCCACGCCTGACAGCCAAGAAACGCCGCACCGCCTAAAATACCCAGGAACATCCACTTCATTACACCTGCTTGGTTCATCATATGTCCTTCCTGTACTGCCCTTACAACAAATACACTACTCAAAATGAGTATAAAGGTCATAATGCTCACAAAACCCAGCGGCACATCTCGGCCCGGTAAAAAGGGCATTGAATTAAACACATGGTTGGGGTCTGCCCAGGTAGCGCTGCTAAATCTGATTGCGCCGTAGGAAATGAGCAGCGCAGAGAAAGTAAAGGCATCGGAAACTAAGAAATACCACATCATTAGTTTACCGTAGCTTACCGAAAATGGTGATTTTCCGCCTTTCCAATCTTGCTGGCTGCTTACCTCTGCCGTTAGAGTATTACTTGCCATTGAATACGATTGTATTAATAATTTACAATAATTAATTAACTGTTTAATTTAGCTCGTTCCAGCCTCGGTTATTTGTAGAAATGGAAAAAAACAAGGAGGTAGAGCCATAAAATTCCGACAAAGTGCCAATATACCGATAACATTTCAATTCCAAGGTTTCTTTCGGGATTTATTTCGCTCAGCAATTCCTGCACCGGGTCCGGCTTGGGTAAAGCTCTTACAAAGAATAATCCAAGTAATACAACACCGCCCAAAACGTGGGCAGCGTGCACACCCGAAATTACATACACAAAAGAACCCGAAGGGTTTCCGCGCAGCAGTATGCCATAGCTTGCCAATTGCATCCAGGCGGCATACTGCAAAACTATAAAAGCTATGCCTCCTGTAAAAGTTAAACCAAGCAGGTTGCGGTATTGCAACCGGTGGTTTGCTTTAAAAGCCCTTTGGGCAAAAAAGAGCGCTATACTGCTCATGGCTATTACCAAAGTGCTCATATAAAACAGGGGCGGCAATTCAAATTCTACCCAGTTTCCGG
The DNA here is from genome assembly GCA_002212725.1 of Sphingobacteriales bacterium TSM_CSM. Lineage (GTDB taxonomy): Bacteria > Bacteroidota > Bacteroidia > Chitinophagales > UBA2359 > UBA2359. The sequence continues at coordinate 34,241 of MTCR01000082.1, forward strand.
CAGCCCTACGCACAATAAATGCACTTGTAAAGCCCGCAAACATCATTATTACGGTACCTATACCCAACCAAAGAGCAAATTTTTTCGGGTGTATTCTTTGTGTTCGTTTCAAAGTTACGGTACTCATGTTTCAATATTTAGAATTGCAGGCATTTTGCTATCTGAACAAGATATCTATTGCCATTGCAATTTGAAGTAATGGTAAATAAATAATGGAGGCAATCATGAGGCGAAGGGCATATTGCTGATTGCAATGTTTCATGAGTTGTACACCACAGTAAACAAAGCCTAAACCGAGCAACAGCGCAATTGCCGCAAAGTAATAGCTGAAAATGCCCAACATCACCGGATACAAGCTTAAAAAGAGCAGGAATACCTGATAAATGCAAATTTTAAACGCTGTATGTTGGTTTCGTTCTTGGGGTGAAGGGTGCAGTTTAAACCCTGCCTTTGCATATTCTTCAGAACCGAGCCAGCCTATTGCCCAAAAATGCGGAAATTGCCAGATGAACTGTATGCTGAACAACAAAAAGGCTTCATAGGTTAATGCTGAGGTGGCTGCTGTCCAGCCAATAAGCGGTGGCAACGCGCCCGGTATTGCACCTACCGCTACGGCAATTGGCCCTACCCTTTTTAAAGGGGTATAAACAAAGGCATATAACAGCATTGATAATACCCCCACAAAAGCAGTAAGACTGTTAAAAAAATAAATCAGCGCTACCGACCCACCCACGCTGCACAAACCGGCAATGAGCAAACCTTCTGTTGCCGACATTCGCCCGGCTGCTACCGGTCGGTCTTGGGTACGCTTCATTATTTTATCGTAATCTTTCTCCAGCACCTGATTAATGGCATTAGCGGCTCCGGTTATCAAAAAGCCGCCTGCAACCAGCATCAGCAGGCCGGGCAAGCCGGCGTTGCCGCCTAATGCAAGCCAATAACCAATTACAGCAGAAAAAACCACAGTAAGATTTAGCCTGAATTTCATGAGCAATAAGAAGTCGGCTACTTTTTGCACAAAAGCAGCAACAAATCCTTTTTGCTGATAAAGCCCGTTTATTGCAGATGATTTAGGTTGCAAATGCTAAAGGGTTTTGTGGTTACAAGTGTGTTTACTGTCTGCCCCATACAGAGCAGGCAGTAAACCTTGGTAAATTTATGCCAGTTCAGTTTTGGTTTCTTTTTCCTCTTTCGGCCAAATGGCATTGTCGGGTAAATGTTGGGGAACAAAATCTGTTCCGTTTTTACCATACTCATAAGGGCCGCGATATACAGGCGGAATAGCGCCGGGCCAGTTGCCATGGCCGGGTTCTATGGGTGTTGTCCACTCCAACGTATTTGATAAATAAGGGTTTAATGTTTTAATTTTGGGCCCGTACAATGCACTGTATATAAAATTAATTAGGAATATAAACTGTGCAAAAAACACCACCAATGCAGCAATGGTAATGAAAACATTCAATTCGCCATAAACATTAAATGTTTCAAAATTGCTGAACTGGAAATAGCGGCGAGGCACACCGGTCATACCCATATAGTGCATAGGCCAGAAAATAAGGTAGCTTCCTACAAAGGTAACCCAGAAGTGGATATAACCCATAGTATTATTCATTTGGCGCCCGTTAAACATTTTGGGGAACCAATGGTAAACACCTACAAACAGCCCGAAACCGCCTGCCAAGCCCATTACAATATGGAAGTGCGCCACCACAAAATAGGTATCGTGCAGCGGAATATCCAAGGCAGAGTTGCCGAGGTAAATACCGGTTAAGCCGCCCGAAATGAAGAGCGATACAAACCCGATGGCAAAAAGCGTATCGGGTGTAAAGTTGATGTTGCCGCGCCAGATGGTGCCAATCCAGTTAAACACTTTAATTGCGGAAGGTACTGCGATGAGCAGGGTAAACAATACAAAAATGGACCCGATGAAAGGATTAAGCCCCGACACAAACATGTGGTGCGCCCATACAAGGAATGCCAGCACCGTAATTGCCAGAATGGACATAACCATAGCCGAATACCCGAAAATGGGTTTGCGGCTGTTGGTGGCCAATACGTGCGACACCATGCCCATTGCGGGCAAAATGATAATATATACTTCGGGGTGCCCCAGGAACCAGAACAAGTGTTGAAACAGAATAGGGCTTCCACCCTGCAATAACTCACCGGCCGCATTGGTCAGCGGTTGCCCGCCTATGTAAATATCGGAAAGGTAAAAACTAGTACCGAGGTGGCGGTCGAAGAGCAGTAAAATTGCACCGGATAACAGTACCGGGAAAGAAAGCACCCCTAAAACTGCGGTAAAGAAGAACGCCCAAATAGTAAGCGGCAAGCGCATCATGGTCATACCTTCGGTGCGCATGTTCAAAATGGTGGTTATGTAGTTTAACCCTCCCAACAAGGATGATACCACAAACATAGCCATACTTAACAGCCACAAAGTCATACCGAATTGTGACCCACTACTGGCTTGCGGTAAAGCATTCAAAGGTGGATAAGCTGTCCAACCCCCATCGGCAGGCCCTGTTGAAATAAACAAGGAAACCAACATAATAAAGCCTGACAAAAAGAAAAACCAATAGGAGAGCATATTAAGGAACGGCGATGCCATATCTCTTGCGCCAATTTGCAAGGGTATGAGCAAATTGCTGAAAGTACCGCTTAAGCCGGCTGTTAGCACAAAGAAAACCATAATGGTTCCGTGCATGGTAACCAAGGCATAATAAAAGTTAGGCGCTAGTTTCCCTCCTGCAGCCCACTTACCCAATAAAGTTTCCAAAATGGGAAAAGATTCATCAGGCCAAGCCAGTTGCAACCTGAACAAAACCGAAAACAAAACGCCGACAAACGACCAGAATATACCGGTAATTAAAAATTGCCGGGATATCATTTTATGGTCTTGGCTAAAGATGTATTTGCTAATAAAACTTTCCTCGTGGTGGTGGTCGTGCTCATGGTCGTGGTGGTCGTGCACGTTAATTTTAATTTCAGTTCCGCTTTCTATGGTAGCCATAACTTACTGTTATATTGTTCAAAAAAATGACGGTTAAAAAAAGGAGGCTCTAAATGCGTGAAATGTTTTGGTTAATTTACCTTTCAGTTTAGTTTTGTTGGGTATTTCCGGTGGTTCCGCTATCGGGTGTTGCATTGCTGCTTGCCTTCATTTTAGCATAAGCCGGCTCTTGTTTTGCCAGCCATTGGTTAAATTCGGCTTCCTCCTCTACCACAACCACTTTACGCATATTAAAATGCGCTTGTCCGCACAATTCTGCGCATGCCAACTCATAATTAAAATTAGGGTTGTTAAGCTCTTCGCGCATCTGCTTGGTAGTTTTGGTTGGAGTAAACCAAAACTGCGTTGGAATACCCGGCACAGCATCCATTTTTACCCGGAAATGCGGCAGGTAAAAACTGTGCAGCACATCGATGGCACTGATTTTAACCAACACAGGCTGATTAACTTTAAGGTGCAGTTCATCGGCAATAAAATCATCGTGGTTGTCTTTATCCTCCCAATCAAGGCCTAAAGCGTTGTCGCCATTAATTAGTTTTACCGATTTTTTTCCTGTTTTATTATCGGCACCGCCATAGCGAAGTGTCCAGAAAAACTGTTGCCCGGTTGCTTCCACCACCATTGCCTCTTTGGGTGCGGGTCCGGTAATTTTATACCAGCTGCGCATACCTTCATAAACCAGCAATATCATTACCACGGCAGGTATAGCCGTCCAAATGAGTTCAAGACGGTTGCTGCCCGGAAAATAATAAGCTGAGCGGGTGCCATCGTGTTTATATTGGAACGTAAATATAAACAAGGCAATATGCGTTACAATAAATACGGGAACAGTGGCAACCAATGTCCAGAAAAACATATTGCGCAGCCACACACCATGTTCAGAGGAAGGAACCGGCAGGAATTTCGGGGCGTAATGAAAAGTTGACCATACTGCCCCTATCATCCCAAAAATCAGGAAGAGCAAAAACAGCATGGCATTAATCCGGTTACGGTTTATAACCACCTCTTCTCCTTTAAGCGAAGCAACCAGTTCGTTGGCTTTCGCTATTTGGAAAACAATGACTAAAACAAGCGCTATGATAGATAAACCCAGGAATGTTGTTAACATAGTTATTCTTTAAATTTTATCAGCTTTGTCAATGCTGTTGCCACTATTTAAACACAAGGACGAACAGATTGTTTGTTGCTTGTTGTCTGTTGAGATTGTTTGAGTTGACAAAATTTTTAGGTGTGATATACGCGGCTTTCTTTGAGGAAAGGATGGTTAACCGATATGAGTGATTGTCTGGACAGGTTGAACAGGAACATGTAGGTAAACAGCCCTGCATAAGCCAGCAGTAGTCCTATTTCGTACAACCCGATGCGTACTATTTCATGATGTCCGTGGGCCTCTTCGGCTGCGCCGTGTGCCATGTTGGCAAAAGCGCCGGGCATGGTCATTTGGTAGAAATCGAGCCAGTGCCCGAAAATAATGATGACAGCGGCGGCAATCATAATTCGGCGGCTGTTATCGCGCTTGGCATTTCGGGTTATAAGCAGGAAAAACGGAGTTACAAAGTTCAGTACCACACAAAGCCACATCAGCATGGGGTAGTTATCTATGCGGTATTTGAAATACAGGGTTTCCTCGGGTATATTGGCATACCAGATAAGCATAAACTGCGAGTAAAACAGGTAAGCCCAGGCAACACTGAAACCAAACATAAATTTACCCAAATCGTGGAAATGCTCATTGGTAATGCCCGGAAGGTAGCCGTTGCGGGTCAGGAATATCAGAATAAGCATCATTACCGCGTTGCAGGTAACAAACATACTGATAAAGTTGTACCAGCCAAACAAGGTGCTGTACCAATGCGGCTGAATAGACATTATCCAATCCCAGGAAGAGGTTGAACTGGTAACGGCATATACCACAATAAATATTGCCGCAATATACTTACTGCTTTGGTAGAGTTTAACTCCTTGCAAGGGGTTTAAATCACTTTGAATTGAATTGCGGCGCAGCAACCATATTAACCCCGACCAGATAAGAATATACGAAAATGCCCTGATAAAAAAGAATCCCGGATTGAGAAATGCCCGTTTCCCGTCTAAAATGGCATCGTAATGCGGGCTGTTGGGGTTATATAGTTCGGGGTCACTCCAATGGTAAATATGGGGTAAGCCAAAAAATAAAATCAACAGCATTAAAATGCCGCCAACCGGCACATACAACATCATGGCTTCCGGTACACGCCTGAACAGTGTAACCCAACCTCCGTATCCCACAATATGCGCTGAAAGGAAGAGCGCAGCTACTAACCCCAGCATTAAGAAAAAGATGTTATTGTAGAGCAGCCCTGTCCACAACCGGGTAGGATTGTCTAAATTCATTACTGCGCCAATTGCGGCAAGTACAATTCCGGCAATCAGCAAAATGAAACTGAAATTTCGGGCTTTGCCGGGAATGGTAAATTTATCGTTTGCCGTGCTCATTATTTTATATTTCGGTTTAATTTAATCCTGTTTGAATAATTAAAGTACCTTAAACTCGGTGCGCCTGTTTTTTGCGCGGCCTTCTTCGGTTGCATTGTCGGCAGCCGGTTTTGTGGCGCCATAACCCTTGTAAGCCAGCCGTGCCTTTTCAATACCTTTTGCAAGCAGGTAATCATATACCGCTTTAGCACGGTTGTCAGAAAGTGTGAGGTTTGACTTTGCGTCACCCTGGTTGTCGGTATGACCGTCTATTTCAATTTTCAGGGTTGGTTTACTTTTCATCAGTTCGGCAAGTTTATCCAATTCAATAGCCGATTCTTTGCGCAAATCAAATTTACCTGTTGCAAAAAAGACGTTATTGAGTTTAATCACTTCGCCCGCTTTAAGTTCCCTGCGCTCCTTGGCAAGTTTATCCAGTTCCGACTCTACAAATACTACCGGTGGCTCTGCCGCTCCGTCTGTGCTGCCGGTTGCAGCAACTGTTTTAGGAAAACTCATGCCTTTGGTATAAAACTTGTTTACCCCGGTAATGGCGTTATAAATATCGTCGGCGGTAGCATTGGTACTTTTGGCAACGCTGTCGTTACTTGCCAGATATGTAGCTTGCAATTGCTTTACATAGGCAATTATCTTCCAGCGTTCATCTTTGTTAAGTTGCCCTGCATAGGAACCCATCATGTTTTTCCCGTAATGAACGGAATGGAACATTTTACCTTCGCTTAAGGTCAATACGCGGTCTTCAAAGTACGACGGCGGAGGCGCAGGGTACTTTCCGTTGGTAACAATATAACCCTTGGCATCGCCTTTTTCGCCGTGGCATATTGCACAGTTGGAGTTATACAACACTTTTGCGTCTTCCAGCACTGCCGCTTTGGTAGCATTATAGGGGTTGGTAAGTTGTAGTCCGGCCTGTTCATAGCCTTCGGGCGTATCGGGGAAATGGTAAGGCATAAATCCTCGCGGAATGGTTCCTTTTACCGGTTCCCTGGCCGATTTGCCATCGGCAAAAAGATTAATTTGCTGACCATCAACCATAACAGGGCGGCTGGGAGTGTAATACTCATAAGCCTGCGAGTGTGCCATATCGGGCATATACTCGCGTCCTGTAAAATCACCGCCTGCCCGGCAACCTGCCAAAAGCAGGGCGCCTGCGGTTATTACAACTGTAAGTAAAGTATTTTTACGCATTACAAATGCTTTTTTCATTATCTGCTCAATTGGTTAGTGGTGGTGGCTTTCAACAATTACACCGCCGTCTTTTTTGATGAGATTTGCTTCCAGTTCGTTTTCCATTTCTTTTACATACACTTCTTCCGCCCCGCTTTGCTTCAATATACCGGTTATTTTGGTAATGTCGGCTTCTTCGTGGTATTTTTTAAGGCAAAAAGCCATAACAAATTTGTCATCGGTAATGCGGTTGTCCAAAATTTCGGCATCGCGCAGCACCGAAAATCCATTGCGAATATAAAACACCACCGTCATACCTATTGAGGCAAACAATACGGTTAATTCAAAAGAAATAGGTCCGTATGCCGGAAAACTGAAGAAGGGTTTGCCACCCACAATCACTTTCCAGTCAATTGACATAATATAAGACATGGCAGTAAGCGCAAACAGGGTTCCTATGGCGCCAAACACAAAACCTATGGTATGCAGGCGGGTATCCTGCAGCCCCATTGCTTCATCAAGGCCATGTACGGGAAATGGAGTAAAAACTTCGTGCATTTGGTAACCCTCTTTGCGTGCCTGAGTTACCGCGTTCAGCAACACATCGTCGTCGTTATAAACTCCAACCAGATATTTATGCTTCATTGTTGCTTATTTTTGAGTTTGCTTTGCTTGTTTAAGAATTTGGTCAAAAATCCGGGGGTTGGTTACTTGTCGTCTTTATCGTGCAAGGCGCCGGCTAAGTTTGCTCCGCCAAGGTATGTTTGTTCTTTTTCTGCTTTTTCTTTCTCAGCAATTTTCTCAATATACTGGTCGCCGGCCACTTTAAGAATGGCTTTTACTTCTGCCATGGCAATTACGGGCAGATAACGGCAGAAAATGAGGAAAAAGGTAAGGAAAATGCCCATAGTACCTACAAAAATACCCACTTCCACCCAGGTAGGCGAGTAGTATGTCCAGCTTGAAGGTATATAGTCGCGGTGAAGTGAAGTAACAATAATTACAAAACGTTCAAACCACATACCTATATTAATAAAGATAGACATAATAAAAGTTAAAGCCACATTTCTTCTCAATTTTTTGAACCAGAAGATTTGGGGCGACAATACGTTGCAGGTCATCATAGACCAGTAAGCCCACCAATAGGGTGCAGGCTCAACGCCCAATAGCGGCCCGAAAATGAACGGGTCGGCAACGCGGTTGCGAATAAACACCCACTGTTCGTAAACATTACCCGAATACCAGGCTACAAAGAACTCGGTAATATAGGCAATACCCACAATAGAGCCGGTCATTACAATAATTTTATTCATCGATTCGATGTGGGCAATGGTAATGTATTGCTCAAGCCCCATTACCTTACGGGCAATGAGCATGAGGGTTAATACCATGGCAAAACCCGAAAAGATAGCACCTGCAACGAAGTAAGGCGGGAAAATAGTGGTGTGCCAGCCCGGAATTACCGAAGTAGCAAAGTCGAAACTTACGATAGAGTGAACCGATAATACCAGCGGTGTTGATAAACCTGCCAGCACAAGGCTAAGCGACTCAAAACGCTGCCATTGTTTGGCGGTTCCGGTCCACCCGAAACTTAACCGCGAGTAAATTTTGCGGGCAAGCCCTTTGGTGCGATCGCGGATAGAGGCTATATCGGGCAAAAGCCCGGTGTACCAGAACAAGAGTGAAACGGTAAAATAAGTACTGATTGCAAATACGTCCCAAAGCAACGGCGAGTTGAAGTTTGGCCACAAAATACCGCGTGTATTAGGGTAAGGAAAGATGAAAAAACCCATCCAGATACGTCCCATGTGAATAAGCGGGAACAAACCGGCACACATTACCGCAAATATGGTCATTGCTTCTGCCGCGCGGTTTACCCCGGTACGCCATCTTTGTCTGAACAAGAGCAAAATTGCCGATATAAGCGTTCCGGCGTGACCAATACCAATCCACCATACAAAGTTGGTAATATCCCAGGCCCAGTTTACGGTTTTATTCAAACCCCATACACCAATTCCTTTCCAAATGGTGTATAAAATGAGCAGAACGCCTATTGTGGCCACCGTACCGGATATCAGTAAAGCTATCCACCACAGCCGCGGTGGCTGTTCAATGCTGCGGCTGATGTCTTCTGTAATATCGTGATAAGACTTGTTGCCGTTAATTAGCGGCTCTCTTATGGGCGATGTATAATGCATAATAAGAAAGAGTTTTTTTGCTTCAATTTCCGGGGTACTTATTCTGCCATGGCAACCCCGCTAATTTACTGTTACTTTTTTTGTTAACTATGTCCTTCGTGTTTAACTTCCTTTGTTTCAGCAGTTGCCTCGCGGTTTCTGATTTGCGTCATATAAGCCACACCGGGCAGTACGTGTAAATCTTCCAGTAACCGGTAGCTGCGTTCATTGGCACTCAACTTCGATACGGTTGTTTCGGGGTTGTTTACATCGCCAAATACAATGGCATCTGCCGGGCAAGCCTGCTGGCAGGCGGTTACAATATCGGTTTCCTGCAACTGGCGTCCTTCTCTTTTGGCGGCCAATTTACCTTCCTGTATGCGCTGAACGCAGAAACTGCATTTTTCAATAACCCCGCGTGAGCGTACTGTAACATCGGGGTTCAGCACCATGCGGGTAAGGTCTTCCACCATAATGTACTCATCGTTGTTAAACACTGTTCCTTTATAGAAACTGTCGGCACCCTGGTAGTCAAACCAGTTAAAGCGACGTACTTTATAGGGGCAGTTATTGGCGCAGTAACGGGTGCCAATACAACGGTTATAGGCCATTTGGTTTATACCTTCGCTGCTGTGGTTGGTAGCGGCTACCGGGCAAACGTTTTCGCAGGGTGCATTGTCGCAATGCTGGCACATCATGGGCATAAAGGTAACATCGGGGTTTTCCATATCGCCCGAATAGTAGCGGTCTATACGCATCCAGTGCATTTCGTGCGCCCGTATCACCTCATCTGCGCCAACAATAGGCACATTATTTTCAATGTTGCAGGCCGCAACGCAGGCACCACAGCCTACGCAGGTGTTCAGGTCTATTGCCAGCCCCCAGTGATGCCCGCGCTTATACAGTTCGGTATGCGGGCCAAATTCGTTATCTTTCCCGTAAAGGGTAAAGAAGTATTCATCGGGGTGGTCTTTCAGTTTTTTGGTCAGTTCGTTGCCCGACCACGGATTTTTTTGGTAGGTTACCAGTTCGGTTTCCCGTATCAGGGGGCGCTTGTTGTTACCTACGCCGGTATCGTCAATGGTGTGGTGTGTCTGGGTTCGGGCCATTTCCACCGTTCCGCCTACCTTTTCAATAGAAACTCCGTTGGTAATTAGGTAGGTAAACTGGTTGCCGTTAAATCCAACAAACGGAAACGCATTTTGTCCGACATTACATTGTTCGGCTCCGGCTTTGGTTCTGCCATATCCCAATGCAACAGAAAGGGTATCGGGCTTTTGTCCGGGCTGAAAAACAAGCGGCAGTTGAACCGAGTAATTACCAGCTTTTACTTCTACCAGGTCGTACTCTTTCCAGCCTTTCTCATCGGCCAAAGATTTGGCAACAGCCACATAATTGCCCCAGCATACCTTTGAAATGGGTTCGGGAGTTTCCTGAAGGAAGGGGTTGTTGGCATATCGGCCATCGCCCATAACCACGTTTTCGTACACCACCAGTTTAAGCCCCGATGCGCCCGAAGCCGCCTGTACAACGGCTTGTGCTGCGGCAGCAACATTGCCCTGAGCCTGCGCGGCCGCGCCGCCCGGTGTACCGGTGTTTTCGGCGGCGTTAGTGCCTTTTATGGCGCTGTTTGCATACATGCCGCCAATAGCGCCAACGGCAGTTTTACCCGGGTTATTTACTTCAAAAACACCGTCGTGCAGCGTTTTATCCCAGAAAGCATCGAAATTTGAAAGCAAACTCTGTTTCGGGAATATATTTTCTTGCCAGTAAGCCCGGATATAATCATAGTAAGCTGCCTGGTTGCCCGACCAACGCAGCAGGCTTTCCTGTGCCTGACGGGTATCGAACAAAGAAGCAATAGTGGGTTGCTGCAGGTTATAATAGCCCGATTTCACTTCGGCATCGCCCCACGACTCAAGATAGTGGTTATCGGGGCAAAGGAAGGTGCAGTTTTGGGCAGTTTCGTCTAAGCGGTCGCTGAACGAAATGCTGAGAGGTACTTTTTTCAGTCCGCTCACAAATTTATCTGCCTCGCGGTAGTTGTAGGCGGGGTTAACGCCATAAACAATTATAGCGCCTACCCTGCCGTTGTTCATATCGTCAACCAATGCGGCCATAGCTTTATCATCACCTTGGTACAGGTTGTATGATTGTCCCAAATCAATGGTGCTGCCGTAGTTGCCCAACAGGTTGTTAATGGCGTTTACCACCATTTGCACATTGGCATCGTTTGAACCGCTCACTACCAGCGATTTCCCGCGGTTGGCGCTCAGTTCTAAGGCAGCCTGTTTTACGGCGCCCATTATTTTGTTATCCAGATTAACAGCCGGTCCGCCGCCGCCCAATTCGTTGTACAGGGCTACGGCTACGGCTCCTTCTTCGGTGGGGCTTACGGTAAAGCGTTTATCGGCTTTACCGCCGGTTATGGTCATGAGCGATTCAAACTGCCAGTGTTTCGACATGGCAGGCTGTTCTTTGCTTACTTTCCGGTTTTTTACATATTGTTTGGTAAATTCTACCGGCGATACCCAGGTGCCAAGAAAATCGGCGCCTATGCCAACAATTACCTGTGCCTTGCTGAAATCATAGGAAGGTATGGCTTTTTTCCCGAACATCTGCTCATTGGACGAGGTAATACCGTTGTAAGAAACGGCATCAAAAGTTACATGGCGGGTATTGGGATATTTGGCTTTAAAATCGCTGATAACCTGCAACGTGCTTGGGCTTGCCACTGTGCCGGTAAGCAGCACAACAGCACCCGATGTTGCGGCAAGTTGACGGCTTACCTCTGTATCAACGGTTTGCCAGTCGGTACGCTCACCGCCTTTTCGCGGGGTGATGCTGCGAGAACCATCGTACAGACTAACCACCGATGCCTGCGCCCTTGCGCTGGTGCCGCCGCGGGTAATGGCAGACAGGGTATTGCCTTCAATTTTTATGGGGCGGCCTTCTCGCGTTTTCACCAGAACGCTGCAATAATCATTGCCGTTCAGGAAGGTTGATGCATAATAATTGGCAATAGAGGGCGCTATTTCTTCGGGTTTTACCGCGTAGGGGATAATTCTTTTTACCGGTATTTCACAACTGGCAGCCACCGCGGCGGCTGTTACGCTGAAACCCAGCACTTTCAGAAAATCCCGGCGCGAAGCGGTATTTTCATTAACCACATTGCCCAACTCTTGCAAGAGGGGTAATTCTTCGGGAAATTCGTTGCGCTTATTTTGAAGGAACTTTGCGTCTTCGTTCAATTCCTCGAAACCTTTCCAATACTTCTTTTGCTGCATTTGGCTATATATCTTAGTGATTTCGACTATATTTTTTTCGAAAATTGTTAAATTTCTTTGTGTTTGGGTGTTCTCCTGTTTAATAGTGGCATTTCTGACATTCAAGCCCGCCAATATCTTCTACGGTTACTTGTTTAATTTTGCCGCTTTTCAGGTCTTCATGCAATTTTTCGTAGGATTTGTAAAATTCATTGCCCGAAAAATTAACATTTGTCTGTCGGTGGCAATTTATACACCAGCCCATACCCAATGAGGCGTTTTGTTTCATTACCTCCATTTCTTCTACCGGCCCGTGGCAGGTTTGGCAGGCAACGCCGCCTGCTTTTACGTGTTGTGAGTGGTTAAAATAAACATGGTCGGGCAGGTTATGAATGCGCACCCACTCTACCGGTTTTTGCTCGTAGTTGGGTATATATTGCAGTTTGTCGGGGTCCCAACCTACTGCTTTGTAAATTTTGGCAATTTCTTCTTTCCCGTATTTCGGACCCTGATTAACAGCCTTATGGCAGTTCATACACAAACTGGGCGACGGAATTACGGCCGACTTGCCTTTAGACGCACCTGAATGGCAATACTGGCAGTCAATTTTATTTACCCCTGCGTGCAACTGGTGCGAGAATTTAATTGGTTGCGCCGGTGCATACCCTTGCTGCCGGCCGAGTTTGGTGGCACTGTCAACGGTGGCATAACCCAGGAAAATGAGTACTGCCAGCGAACCAAGCGCCATCATTTTTTTGCTGAACAAAATTTTGCCAAGCGGAATGGCATCGGGTACCAATTCGCCCATTTTTTCGCGCACCATTTTGCCAAGGGTGCCCGTTATGCGGCTGAGTATGAAAGCCACAGACAACAAAACGGCGGCAATAATAGTAAGAAACAGCGTAATGGTATTGGGCGAGCCACCTGCAGGGGCAGGTGCAGCAGCACCGGTGGCAGCAGGGGCCGCTGCCGCAGGATTGTCGGTTTCTACCTTAATATAAGTAAGCAATGCGTCAATATCTGCATTAGATAAACTAAAGGCAGGCATAACGGTCTTATTATATTCGGTATAAATAGCCACTGCTTTGGGGTCATTGGCTTTTATCAGGTCCTGCGAGTTTTTAATCCACTTGTACAACCATTCCTTGTCGTACTTGTCATAAACGCCGGCAAGCGCAGGGCCTACCAGTTTTTGATTAATACGGTGGCAACTGGTACACTGACCGGTAAATATTGTCTGTCCTTTTTTGTATGCTTCACCGGCGCGCGGGTCTGCCGCATCTTGTGCCCAAGAAGACAAATTGCAGGCTAATAATACAAAAAATGTAAATAGTAAGCTGAAACGCCTTATACTAAACATATTGATTGGATCTGTTTTTACTTCAATTTTTAACTCTACAGCGGAAAATTATGTTAAAATGCGTTAACAGTTTTTTAGCGGTGCAAATTTATAGATTAATACTGTAAAAAAAACACCGCCGCTATTTTTTTTCATTGTTTAGACAAATTCTAAATGATCTTGTTGTTTTTTACCGAATTTCCTGTTTTTCCAACCGCAAAAATAAGTTTTTCTGCTTTTCACACTCAATTAACAAGGCAAAAATAAGTTTGTTAACCCAATTTTCAAATTTTTCTGAAAATTTTGAAACTCAGGCAACTTACATGCTGGCTGTGCTAAAACAATCTACTACAATAATCCTCTCAATCTACATCGTCTGCCCCTTCCTTAAATTATCCTGATAATGGTGTTCCCTGTCTGAAGCATTTTTATTCCGGCAATTGCCTGTTCTTTACCATTCTGCAACGTTCTGTACAAACCATATCTTCATCTCTGCCCGAAGTTTTGCCCCCCCACAAAAATTGCCTTGTTCGAAAATCAATTGTGGGTTGTGGGCACAAAGTAAAACCGGACAATTTACCGGCATAGCATTCATGGAAGGATTGCGTGTATTTTGTGCATTCGGCAAAAAAAGCTACTTTTGTATGTTTTTACACAATTAACCGTTTGTACGCCACCTTATTCCTTAATTCAACCTATTTTTTACTAATATGTTTAGCAACTTAGGTACAACAGAACTTTTGGTCTTTGCCATCGGGGCAATTATTGTTATTTTCATTTTAATGCGTGTTGCCCGGTTTTTCTTCCGGATTTTGTTTTTTGTGGCTGTTATTGCTGCCTTGTTTTACTTTATAAGTGGTAAAAGCATCAGCAGTTTGTTTTCTACACCAACTATTGAAGGCATTTTTGAGAAAACCACCTTCAGCAATATGTATAACAACACTTGCAAAGGCGGAACCGCCACCGATGCCAAATGCGCCTGCATTGTAAATGTGGTATATAACGACCTGAAAGTTAAATATACCGATGCCGGCATTAAGGATTTAGACAACAATAAAATGCTGCTGATGGTGGAAGTGCGCAGCAGCGTTAAAAAACATGCCGCTGAAATGGAAGCCTGTTTAAAGCAAAAAGGTAGCGAGGGGCTGAAGTTTTTGGAAATATTACAGAAAATGACAAAAAACCCTTCTGCAACGCCGAATAAATAGGTAGCCGGCTGTATCTGTTGGGGTAACTATTCAGATACTATCTGTAAATCCCGGTATTTTGTCTTGTTTCTTGCCAATTTGAAGCATTGATTATAAAGAGCAAAAAAACTTTGCGCAAAAATTTGCGTTCTTTGCTGTAAAATGAAAGGAATTTAGTGAAGAACATTGCTAACAAAGGTACGCCCAAATAAGTACCTTTGGGGTTATCTGCATTGGTTTGTGGTTGTTTTAGATTAACCTGCAGCCGTTGTTGGTTGCAAGGGTTACCTTATTATAATAGGTATGGCAGTTTTTTATGCCGAAGGATTTGTAATTCGGAAATTCAACGGATTGAGTAATAAAAACGACAATTAGACAGCGTTCGAGGTAATTACCCTACCTTACCACCGCCACTTTTATATACCCCGAAGCGCCGCCTGCCGCCTGTTGCCACCTGCACACATATATGCCCGCCGGTAAATGCCCGACCGATACGGTTTTGCTTGCCTCGCCCGGTGCAAGTTGGGTTTGCAATACCAACTGACCGGTGAGGGTGTAGAGGGTAATGCTCGTTTCGACTTCGCTCAACGGGCGGGGAAGTGGTGCTGCAAGTGTGATTTGCAGCTTGTTTTGGGCAGGGTTGGGGTAAAAGGTAGAAACTACCCTGTTGGGGTTGCCGCTGGCGGCGGCGTTTTTAAACGCGGTTTGCCAGTTGCTCCAGTTTACAAAATCTAATTCGGGCAGATTTACGGTAAATTCATATCCGCGGGAAACAAACAGCAAAGACTGCGCTTTGTAGGCAGTAGCAGTGTGGCTGTTGGCAATTGCAAGCAGTTGCGTTTCTTCTTCGGGCGTAATTTCAAAAATGGTGCGCCCGATTTGCCGCCAGTTGGCATAAATTTTCATAGCGGTATAATTTTACCGGTTTAAAAATTCTAACGGATAATTTGGGGGTTTCCGTTGCCGAAAGATAACAAATTTGCCACTGCAAAAAAGCAAAAAGGAATAACCGGTAGGAATTTGGGAATAAGTGGTTTGGGGGGTGTTTTTGGGGTTGGAAACCGGCATACAAATATGCCATTTTTACCTTCTGTAGATTTGGGCAACAGAATATAAACAAACAATATGTAAACCTGAACATGTGCAATATTGTTTCGGGCTTAAAACCCTAATTACCTATACCATATTGTTAAAACAAAAAGCGCAATCCCTTTCAAACTAAGGAATTGCGCTTTGTTTTACAGGTTTTAACCGTAGCAGGAACTACTTACCTTGTATTCATATCATTAATAATAGAAACGGCTTCAAGCAGGTAAACGTCTTTGCTGAGTTTTGCGGTAAAATCTTTGGCGCGGGCCAGTTTTGCGGTATCGCCCGCCATTTCCGATATATCGGATTGCAGTGATTGTGCGGCGAGTTCGGGAATTGCGCCGGTAATATCATTGAATTTTTTGTTTTGGGCTTCGTTTTGTTTTTGTTCTGCCCGGTATTTTGCAAGGTTTAGTGTTTCGGTAGTGTTGTCGCGTTGCTCTTTAAGGTAGGCAGCCTGTTGTTCAATAAGCTGAAATGTGGGGTTGTTGTCAATTCTTTGATGGCTTTGGCTTTTAATTTTTTCAATATTGAATGGGTTAGAGCTTTGCCAGGGCTTGTATTTGGCGGCTGCAATCTGGTCGAAAGGCATGGCATATTGCTGCTCTTTTTCGCCTACTTCAATTTGGGCGTATTTATCGGGCAGCATTATATCGGGAATAACGCCGTTGAGTTGGGTGGTATGTCCGTTAATGCGGTAAAATTTCTGTATGGTAAGTTTAAGCGACCCCATTGGGCGCAGGGCGTTATCGGCAACCAGGGCATCGAGGTTGGTAAATCGCTGCACAGTTCCTTTTCCATAGGTAGCTTTGCTGCCCACTATAACGGCGCGCCCGTAATCTTGCATGGCTGCTGCCATAATTTCAGAAGCAGAGGCGCTAAACTGGTTAACCAAAATTACCAGCGGCCCGTTGTAATGCGTTTGCGGGTCGCGGTCTTCATATACATAAGGTACTTCATCTCGCGATTTAACCTGCACAATAGGGCCATTGTCAACAAACAAGCCTGCCATATCTACCACATCTCTGAGGGAGCCGCCGCCATTGTCGCGCAGGTCGAGAATAATGCCGTTCACACCTTCGGCTTTCAGTTTGCTGATTTCTTTTGCCACATCGTCGGCGCAGTTTCTGCCGTCCTGATGGTTAAAATCGGCGTAAAACTTGGGCAGGTTTATGTAGCCGGTGGTGGTAGCTAATTGTGTATCTTTTACCAGGGCAGATTTTGCATACCCTTCTTCAATCATTACCACATCTCTGATAATGGAAATGACCTTAACCGTTCCGTCAACTTTTTTGATGGTAAGCCTTACTTCGGTTCCTTTTTTGCCCCGAATAAGTTGCACGGCATCATCGAGGCGCATATCTACCACATCAACAGGTTCGTCGGCGCCTTGTGCCACTTTCAAAATAACGTCATCTACCTGCAACTCGCCTTGCCTTGCCGAGGGGCTGCCGGGTACAATGCTTATAACTTTAATATAGCCGTCTTTTTCCTGCAAGGTAGCGCCAATACCCTCTAAGCGGCCCGAAAGTGAAATGTCGAAATCTTCTTTGGCTTTGGGCGGAAAATAATTGCTGTGCGGGTCGTAGGCAGAGGTAATGCTGTTGAGGTAGGCCGCCAAACGGTCATCGGGGGTAATTTTGGCCATGCGGTTAAACCAGCTGTCCTGGGTTTTCAGTACTTTTTGGCGCGCTTCGGCCTCCATTTCTTCAATAGTTTTGGTTTTATAGGTTTTATCGCCTTTTTCCAGGGCTTTTTCCTGTTCTTCCATCATATCGGCAAGCCGCACCATGGTTTGGTATTTGAGCGACTGATACCAGCGCGTTTTCAATGCTTCTTTGGTTGGTACATACCCCAGTTTTTTGGGGTCGAGTTCCATAGACTCATCTTTGGTAAAATCAAACGGTTGTTCCAGAATTTGGGTGTAATAGGTTTTAGCCTCTGCCACCCGTGCATCAATAATTTTTACCGAAAGGTTCAGAAATTCAAAACTTACGTCTAAAATCTGATTGTCAATTTTGGTTTTGTATTTTTCCAGTTCTGCAACATCAGACTGAAGCAGAAAACGTTTGGTGGGGTCCAAATCATCGAGGTACAGGTTGTACACTCTTTCAGAAAACTCATTGTTGATGGGCAGCGGTTCATAATGTTCCGATGCCAGGTCCTGCATCATTACCCGGAGTATGGCTTCTCCTTTTTCGGGAAGCGGCGGGTTTTGGCTTTCCTGCGAATGCCCGAATACAAAAACACCCGTAATAATGAAAGGAAATGTTAAACCGAAAAATTTCTTAATCATAATTTTGTATGGTTATTGACATTATTTAAATGTTGTCAGGAGTGGGTTGGGAACAAACGGGTAAGGCATACTTTTCAATACCCGATAAACGGTGAAATTTTGCTTTTGTTATACCGGCTATATTTTGGTACTAGCAACCTGCATTTACCTTTACCTGCCCGAAAGTTTGCCCCGCTACTTTTTGTTGTGGTAAGACCGTAATTATACGGGTTTAGTTTAAGGTTTAAACGTTTTTTGTGTTTTAAAGTTTCGTTTTAACAATATTTAACCCGTTGGTTTGTGTGTATTGTTTAAACAGTTGCACAATATATTTTCCGATAATGTCGAATTCAAGGTTTACCATACTTCCTGTTTGATAGGTATGAAACAGGGTATGTTGGTAAGTATAAGGAATGATGGCCACCGAAAAGGAGTTATTGTTAGCTTCTACAACGGTAAGGCTGGTTCCGTCAATACATACCGAGCCTTTCTTTACCAGAACGTTGTCGGTTAGCGGTTCATAGGCAAAGGTAAAATACCAACTGCCGCCGGCCTCTTGTATTTTGGTTACCTGTGCCACCTGATCAACATGGCCTTGTACAAAATGCCCGTCGAGGCGGGCATCAATGCGCATACAGCGTTCCAGGTTTACCAAACTTCCGGCCGCAAGTTGGCGGAGGCTGCTTTTTTGCAGGGTTTCGTAAATGGCAGTAACGCGGTGTGCCAATTGCGAGGCATCGGTTTCTACAACAGTAAGGCAAACGCCGTTATGCGATACGCTTTGGTCTGTTTTGAGTTCCTGCCAAATGTTGGAGCGTACCCAAAAATGCAGGTTGGTTCCCTCCTGCTCTGTTTTAAGAACCGTACCCAAGGTTTCAATTATTCCTGTAAACACAAATAATGCAGATTTAAAACAACAAATATTTAAGTAAAAAACAGCATACAGGCAGCAAAATTGCCCATTTCAGGTAAAATTACAAACAATACGGCAAATTTCTTTTGTTTTTGGGGTAATGGCAAACCGTTCATCGGGTCTGTACCCAATTACCCAGCAAATCCGCCCGCGGTTATCGGTTAAAATCCAGGCGGCCTCTTTTTGTACAAGGCTCAGTTTAAGGTCGGTAAAAAAGCGTTTCAGTTTTTTCTTTTTCATGTTCATGCCATAGGGGTAAAAATAATCGCCGTTTTTCCACCGCCTCAACAGCAGCGGAAACTCCATTTTTCCCGCATCAAGGCTGGCAATGTTGTTGCCGGTGTCTATTACAAACCCATCGGGGTTATGATAGGAAAACTGCAGTTGCATACCTGTTTTTTCAACCGCGGCGGCATCTTTTTCTATGAGTGTGTAGGTGGTATCTTTTTCTGTTTTTTCCGATAATATGAGGAACTTGCGGTCTTTTATAAGCTGGTGGGTAGTTGAGTAAAACACCTTACCGGGCGTATTGGTAAGCGTTTCTATGATTTGTGCCACCTGTGCGGCGTTGTAATGGTAAGGTTTCAGCAGTTCGTACAAAACAGTTTGCAGGGGTTTTATTTTCAGTAGCCTGCCAATAGAAATAAGCCGTTCTTTTTCGGGGCCTTGAAACAATTTCTTTCTGTAATATTCAATGCCCGACAGGTAAACCTGTTCTATTTCGCTAAAACGTTGTGCATTTTGGTAAAAAGTTTCTTCCAGGGCGGGGTTAATTTCTTTAAGTGCCGGAATGACCAAATGCCTTATTTTATTGCGCACATACTTGGTTTGGGCGTTGCTTTCATCGGTTCTGAAAGGCAGGTTTTCGGTTTGAGCAAAATGTTCAATCTGCACTTTAGAAAACAGCAGCATCGGCCGCACAATTTTACCCGATTTGGCGGCTATGCCGTGCAAACCTGCCAAACCGGTGCCTTTGGCAAGGTTTAGCAGCATGGTTTCGGCAATATCGTTTTGGTGGTGTGCGGTGGCAATAAAGGTGTAGCCGTTTTGCTGCCTTATGTCCTCCAGCCAGTCATAGCGAAGCGCCCTGGCCGCCATTTGTACCGAAACCTTGTTTTGTGTTGCAAAATGCAGGGTATTAAACTGTACCGAATAAAAAGGCACGTTATACTGTGCTGCCAATTTCTGTACAAACGCTTCATCGGCATCTGACCCGGCGCCTCTAAGTCCGAAATTGCAATGAGCAATTCCAAACTGCATATTGCTTTCCTGCATCAAGTGGCACATTACCACCGAATCAACCCCGCCGCTTACGGCCAGCAGCAGCCGGTTGTTTTTCTGCACTAAGCATGACTGGGCAAGGTGGGTGGTAAAAGCAGCAAGCATGTGGGTAAACAAAGAATGAAAGGTTTAATGGTGCAGGTTACAGGTGTTGGTTGTTTTGGTTAAGGCCGGAGTTGGACAGGACTACCCGGCCAAGCAAAGCCAGGCCAAAAGCGGCGGCAAACAGGTTGAGCGGTTGCGAAACGGCGGCATTTTCTTTTAAAAATTCGAGCAGGAAACGCAGGGTAAAGGTAATGGTAAAAAACAAACCCGATAGCAATCCGGTTGGCAAGGGGCGTTTTTTTTGTAAATAAAACAGCAGGGCAAACACCCCTGTAAGCATTACCGCCTCATACAGTTGCGAGGGGTGGCGGGGTTGCATATTGCGCTGCACAAACACAAATGCCCAGGGCACGTTAGAAATTTTACCAATAATTTCGGAGTTAAACAGGTTGCCAATTCTGATAAGTGCGCCAATAAGGGCTGCCGGCGTTACCAACATATCTGTCATTTGCAGGTACCCCAGTTCTTTATACCGGCGCACATACAGCCAGGTAGCAGCAAACCCGCCTATGGCGGCGCCGTGGCTGGCTAAGCCGCCGTGCCAAAGCATCAAAATTTCGGCGGGGTGCGCAAGGTAGTAGGGTAAATCGTAAAACAAAATCTGCCCCAGGCGCGCCCCGATTAATCCGCCTAAAAACTGATATTGCACCAGCACAGCCACGCGGTTTACCGGTAAATTTCGCTGCCGGTACAATCGCACCAGAACCCAATAACCCGCCAAAACAGCCAAGGCAAACATTACGCCATACCATTTCAGTTTAAGAGCGCCAAGTTCAAGCAGGTACGGGTTGGGGTTCCACCAAATACGCAGCAAAAATATTTGAACAAAAAAATGAGCCATTTTTACCCAAATTATTTAAACATTATGGCAGGCAACGGTAAAATATACCGGTATTTTGCGAAATTTGCAGCATAGAAGCGGGTTAAACCTGCCGTTTAAACCCATTTTTAAGGGCACTGTCTGTAAACAGTGGCCAACATTAGCAAAGTTCGTTTGTTTGTAGAACAAAGGTAATCCATATTATATGAAAACACATGCTATCACACTGCGCTTTTTAGTTCCCATGTTGCTTATTTTGCTGGCTGCAGTCAGCCGCATATTGCCACACCCGCCCAACTTTACCCCTGTTGGCGCCATGGCTTTGTTTGGCGCTGCCTGGTTTGCACCCCGCCGTTGGGCATTTTTAATACCTTTTGCCGGTCTTTGGCTAAGCGATTTGTTCTTAAACAACGTTGTTTACGCACAATACCACCCCCGCTTTACCTGGTTCGATACGGGGTTAATCTGGGTTTACCTTAGTTTTGGACTTATCTGCGGGCTGGGGTTGCTGTGGCTGCGCAAGGTTACCGCAGGCCGTGTTGTTGGTGCGGCGCTGGCAGCATCGGTTTTGTTTTTTGTGGTTACCAATTTTGGCGTTTGGGCTTCGGGCGGCATGTATGCCCAAAACTGGCAGGGGCTTTTAGCCTGTTATACGGCAGCCATTCCGTTTTTTGGCAATACGCTTTTGGGCGATTTTTGCTACACCACCGCCCTGTTTGCAAGTTTCGGGTTGCTGCGCAAAAGGTTTCCGGTGCTTGCCGGGTAAAAAGAGTGCCCTGAAATTGCCGCCGGCATTTCTGTTTCACAAAACAACACAACTCTTGCCTATATTTACTCAGTTTCCTTACCCATAAGGTTTTTGCTCCCAAACAGCGCCTGAAGGGTAGTTGCCTGTAGTATAAAACCCCGATACCATTCTCAGGAGCACTCCATGTTGCTGTATCAGCCGGGTATTTTTTAAAAAACCTAACTATTCAGGTGCTATCTGTAAATCTTGACATTTTCTACTGTTCCTTGCTGATTTGAAGCATTGACCATAATGAGCAAAAAAAACTTTGAGGAACTTTGCGCTCTTTGCGGTAAAATGAAAGGAATTCAGTGAAGAACATCACCAATAAAGGTACAACCTGAACAAGTACAAAAAACCTTTATCTGCCATGAAAACCAAGTCAATACAAATCTGCATTTTTTTGCTGTGCTTTTTGCCCTTCGCCCTGACCGTTGCGCAGCCCGTAATACCCACTCCCTATCATATTGCCACCGACGACCCCGCCAATGTAGTGTACAACGACAGTGCTGTGCCCCGAATTGACATTGCAATTAACCCCGCCGATTTTAACCAACTGTTTGTAAACCCCAACAGCGATACCGAGTTTCCGGCCACCTTTGTGTTTACAAGCGGCATTTTTACCGATACCGTTGCGCAAATCGGGTTGGGGTTAAAAGGTAACAGCTCACTCTCTTCGGCTAAAAAATCTTTCAAAATATCGTTTAATTCCTATACACCGGGCAACAAATACAAAGGCCTCGAAAAAATAAACCTCAACGGCGAACACAACGACCCCTCTGTTATCCGCGCCAAACTTTACTGGGATTTGGCCGCAAAAATGGGCATTCCGGCACCGCGCGCCAACCATGTTGCCTTTTATGTAAACGGGTTGTACATGGGTTTGTACATCAGCGTAGAGCATATTGATGAGGAATTTGTACAAAACCGGTTTGGCAATAACTCGGGCAACCTCTACAAATGTCTTTACCCCGCTTCGCTCGAATACATAAACAATAACCCCGATTCCTACAAGTTTGAACAAAACGGCAGGCGTACCTACGAACTGCAAACCAATACAGACCTTGACGATTACTCCGATTTGCTGCAACTGATTACCGCCATTAACCAACCCGACGGCCCCAATTACGCCGGCAACCTCGATGCCGTTTTTAATATTGACAGCTACCTGCGTGTTTTAGCGCTCGATATTTTTACCGGCAATTGGGATAACTACAGCTACAACATTAACAACTACTACCTGTACCGCAATACCCATACCGGAAAATTTGAATTTATCCCCTATGACGTTGATAATTCCTTCGGCATTGACTGGTTTGGTATTGATTGGGCTAACCGGAATGTGTACAGTTGGACACCACAACCCAACTTTCCGCCACTTGCCACTAAATTGCTCAGTGTTCCCGAATTTAGAAACCGCTTTACCTATTATTTTAACACCCTGCTGCAAACGTCTGCCAACCCCGATGTTTTATTTCCCCGCATTGATGCCCTGCACGACCTCATTACCCCGTTTGCCGAAGCCGATATTTTCAGAACCTATGATTACGGCTATTCTGTTGCCGATTTTCATGACAGCTACGACGAAGCGCTGGGTGCGCATGTAACCTACGGACTGAAACCCTATATTTCTACCCGCTGCAATGCGGCCATAGCACAACTGCTGCCCCAAAATACTGCACCGGTAATTGTGGGCACAAGGCATCAGCCCGAACTTCCGGTAGCCGGGCAAAACATCAACATTTCGGCAATTGTTTATGACAACAACCCTGCCGCTCCTCCACAGGTTTGGTTGTATTACCGCATAAACGGCGGTGAGTTTACCGCCATTGCCATGCAAGACAACGGCACATCGGGCGATGCCATGGAAAACGATGGCATTTTTGGCTCCATCATAAGCGAAGTGCCTGCTTTTTCGCTCATTGAATACTACCTTACCGCTACCGACAATGCCGGCGCACAAAACCGCGAACCGCTTGCCGACAACGTTTACCGGCAGGTTTACATGGCGCAAAGTGCAGCGCCTTTGGTCATTAATGAATTTATGGCCAGCAACAACGCCACCATAGCCGATGAATTTGGTGAATATGCCGATTGGATTGAAATTTACAACGCCGGCGCCGAACCCATTAACCTGGGCGCTCTTTTTCTTACCGATGACCTGTCGAACCCCGCCAAATGGCAAATGCCCAATATTTCGCTGGCCGCAAACGGGTTTCTGCTCATTTGGGCCGATGGCGATATAACACAAGGCCCCACACATGCACCCTTTAAACTTAGCGCCGGAGGAGAACAAATAGGTATTTTCGGCCCCTTTGCACAGCCTGTTTATACCCTTACCTATGGCCCCCAACAAACCGATTTAACCCAAGGGTTACTGCCCGATGGAACAGGCGACCTGCAAAATTTAACCGCTCCCACTCCCGGCTACTCTAACCTTTTGGTTTCGGCGCAACCGCAAACAACCTACCAACCACCTTTGGTAACAGGGCAACCCTACCCCAACCCCTTTGCCAACGAGCTAACCATTCCTTTCACCCTGCAGGAGCCGGCGCAGGTAATCATAAAACTATTTGACGCAAACGGAAAGGTGGTGTTTACTTCTGCCAATGCTTACCAACCCGGACAACACAACGCCGCACTGCCACCACTGCAACAGTTGCAAAATGGCATGTACTATGTAAAAACGGTGGCATATTTTTCGGGAGGGCGCACCCAAAAAGCCCTTAAAAAGGTGGTTAAACACTAAAACCCGCAAAGGCAACACATAATTAATCATGGTGCAAAACCCCAAAAAGCAGATTACGGCTACAACAACCTACCGCTCAAACGGCAAACTACTGCTAACCGGCGAGTATTTTGTGCTGGAAGGTGCTCTTGCACTGGCCTTGCCTACTCAAAAAGGGCAAACGCTAACGGTAAGCCCTGTTTCGGGGGCAGCAATGCCGGTAATTGAATGGCAAAGTTTTACCCCTTCAGGGCAATGTTGGTTTAGCGTTTGTTTTTCCTACCCAAATTTTGAACCTGTAACATCAACATCCGGTCAGGAGCAAACCGCCATAAAATTGCAGCAAATTTTGCAGGAGGCACACCGGTTAAACCCCCGTTTTCTGGACAATACGCCGCCGCTACAGGTGCAAACCCACCTGGAGTTTGAACCAAACTGGGGCTTGGGCAGCAGTTCCACGCTTATAAACAATGTGGCACAGTGGGCACAGGCAGATGCCTACCGGTTGCAGTTTGCCACTTTTGGCGGTTCGGGGTACGATATAGCCTGCGCCATGCACAACACGCCCTTGTTGTATCAAAAACCGGAAACAGGGCCGCAGGTGCAGCCGGTTGCATTTTACCCGCCTTTTACCGGTTGCCTGTACTTTGTGCACCTGGGTCAAAAGCAAAACTCAAGGCAGGGCATACAACACTTTTACACCCATACCAATAGCCGCCGCACATGGTACACACAGCAAATATCGGGCATCACGCAGGCTGTTGTTATAAGCAGCACATTGCCCGAATTTGAATCGCTGCTTAACCGGCATGAGCAACTGGTATCGGAAGCACTTAGCCTGCCTATGGTAAAAGACACGCATTTTCCCGATTTTTGGGGTGCGGTAAAATCTTTGGGTGCCTGGGGCGGCGATTTTGTGCTGGCAAGTTCAACCAAAAGCCCCGGCGAAACAATGGATTATTTTTGCGGAAAAGGGTTTACCACCGTAATACCCTATGCCAACATGATAAAAGCGTAGCATTGGGCCTGCTATTCGGCAAGCTTAAACTGCCAGCGCGTGTACACATCTAACCGGCTGCTGGCAGTAACTGTGCGCTGGCAATTGCTCACCGTATCGTTGGGCAGGTACAGCGTGTAGGGGTTAAACACACTGTTTACCATGTTCTCTTCCAATGTCTGGTATTCAAATTGCAGGGCATCTTTTCTTACCTCCCTCAAATCAAAGGTCTGCTTCGGAATGTACCTTACGGGCAGGTTATTGCTTTCAATATTGCTGCCATCAATAAGCGGAAAATTTACAAAGGTAAGCGCCCACTTGGTTTGGTCGCTGTTTTCCCAGTACCAGGTATTTTCGTCAGAAGAAAAATCGCCTGTTACCTGCGCATTCAGTTGCGGGTTAAAGTAGCTGAAAGTGCCATTTACCAAATAAGTACCGTTGTCGCGAATATTGAGAAAATAGGCAAAATTAACGTCATAAATTCGGGTAACAGTATTTGTCCCGTCAACATAGTTGGTAATAGAGTTAAGAATAGAGTCTTGCAGTTCTTCCTGCTGAATAACGTTTGAAATATTGGTTCCGCCAATGTTGCCGGTATCGCAGGCGGTGGTGTTGAAGGTAATGGTAGTTTCCAGTTTATCAACATAATCAAGCGAGTAAATATCTAAGCGCCAGTTGGCAGTTATACGGGTGGTTCGGGTGGTAAAAGAAAACCAGGGGTCATCTTCGCCGCGCCGACAACTGCTCAAAAATACCGCAACAAAAGCAAATAAAGTAAAAACAATTAGCCGTACTTTAGGGTTACGCATAAAGGTTTGTTTGTTTTAAGCACAAAAATCAAAGTCGGGATGTTCAATAAACGGCAAAAGTAAGGGTTAATTTGTTAACCCTGTTCTTTTTACTATAATTTGCCACTTCAATTTTGTATATTTGCATAGCAAAACCAACTTGGCAGCACTTTTATTAATATTTAAAAAATTAACCCACTTTCCAACTTAACCTGCATTCTCTTTATGAAGTTGAAAATTATGCCTCAAACCGTTGCATGTATTGTTCTTTCTCTCCTGTTCCTTTACCGGGCAAATGCCCAAACCGTTCAGCGGTGCGCCTCTACTGAATACTCGGCACATTTATATCAACAAGACCCCCGCAACCGCACCAATTGGGAAGCTGTTGAGGCATATACCCAAAAATGGATAAAAACGCACCGGGATGTAAAAAGCATGGGCGAAGTTTACACCATACCGGTTGTGGTGCATGTGGTATATACAGAGGACATTCCCGAAACAAATGTGAGCGAAGAACAAATTTATTCGCAAATAGAAGCGCTAACCGAAGATTTCAGGCGGATGAATGCCGACACCAACCTTACACCCGATGAGTTTTTGCCCGTTACTGCCGATATTGAAGTAGAATTTTGCATTGCCCATAAAGACCCCGAAGGCTACCCAACTACCGGCATTACCCGAACCCCTACCGACAAGGAAGTATTTAACGTTAGCAGCAACGATGTAAAATCTTTTGCTTCGGGCGGTGCCGATGGCTGGCCGTCTAACAGGTACTTAAACATGTGGGTTTGCAACAGCATCAGCAATGATGACGGCGATGAAATATTGGGTTATGCCCAGTTTCCGGCCGAAGGCCCCGTCCAATACGACGGGGTGGTAATTGCCCACTACGCTTTTGGCAGAACCGGCTCTGTCAGCCCTATTCACGACAAAGGGCGCACAGCTACGCATGAAGTAGGACACTGGTTAAACCTTATACACATTTGGGGCGACAAAGATTTACCCTTGGGTACCGAACCCTCCTGCTTTACCGATGATCTGGTAGCCGACACCCCGCTTTCTGACGAAGCCAATTTTGGTTGCCCCACAACCAACAGTTGCGCCAACGAAAGCCCCGATTATAACGACATGATACAAAACTACATGGATTACTCCAACGATAATTGCCTGAACCTGTTTACCCTGGGACAAAAACAACGTATGAGGGCAATACTGGAACCAGGAGGCGTAAGAAACAGCCTGGTTTCGCAACCCGATATTTGCGGAGTAGGTGAAAACGATGCATCGGCACTTAGCATAATTGCCCCCTACGGAACCGGTATCTGCACCACTTTTGAACCGGTTATTGAACTGGTAAATTCGGGTTCGGGTACTTTGTATTATGTTGATATTCAGTATTCGGTAGATAACGGCGCTCCCATCAGCACCTACTGGATTGGCGAGTTGCCGCCGTTTGAATGGGTAAACATTACGCTGCCGCCGCTCAATACTATTACGCCGGGCATTATTCACAGTTTTACCGTTACTTACAGTAATCCCAACGGAGTGGCAGATTTCAACATCGCCGACAATTCAAAAACTGTTAGTTTTGCCACCGTACCCAAAGGAGCCGACCTGCCCTTTGCAGCCGGTTTTGAAACAGGTGGTTTTCCGGCTACCGGCTGGCAGGTAATAAACCCGGGCAGCAACACCACGTTTGCCCTCTACAGCGGTGCAGGCAATTCGGGCAGTTTTTCGGTTTACATAGAAAATGTAAATTACAATGCTACCGGCGCTGTTGATGAGTTTACCCTTCCCCGTGTGGACTTAGATGAGGTAAACCCCAAATTGGAGTTTTACCAGGCATACGCCCTTAAAACCGCTGCCGATGTGCCCGATACGCTGGAAATACTGGTTTCTACAGATTGCGGCACTACCTTTACCTCTGCCTATAAAATAACCAATGAGCAACTCATTACTGCCCTTAACCCCATTTCGGCATCTTTTGTGCCTGCTTCCACCAACTGGCGCCGGCACGAGGTTTCACTTTGGGATTTTAAAGGAACCCGAAGTGCGGTTATTAAATTCAGGCAGGTGCGCGGAACCGGCAACAACCTTTTTATTGACGACATTAATGTGTTTGCCGGCAATACCTCGGTTATACCCGCAGCCAATACGCTTTTGGCAGGCAGTATGCGCTTAGCGCCCAACCCTGCAAACAACCATGCCATACTTAGGTTTACCGGCAGCCAGACAGCGCCCGGCCAAGTTTCGGTTTTTTCTTTATCG
Source organism: Sphingobacteriales bacterium TSM_CSM (assembly GCA_002212725.1). Taxonomy (GTDB): domain Bacteria; phylum Bacteroidota; class Bacteroidia; order Chitinophagales; family UBA2359; genus UBA2359. The sequence continues at coordinate 62,916 of MTCR01000082.1, forward strand.
GGGCAAGTGGTGTGGCAAAACGCCATTCAGGTTAATAATGGCGAAAACTCTTTTCAACTGCCTGCCGCACAATGGCTTCCGGGTATTTATGCCGTGCGGCTTACCGTTGGCAACCAAACTGTAACCCAAAAACTAAGCGTGGTAAGGTAACAATTCCGGCATATTTTACATTTTTTTAAAACCACATCATTTCACTGTTTCAATTACTATTTATGTTTACAAAAACCGCCGCGGCAGTGGCATTGTTGTTGCCTGTTTTACTGCTTGCACAAACTACCGAACCCTGCGGTACCATGCCCGCATTGGCCAACCAACTGCAAAACAATCCTGCAGCAGCAGAAAAAATGCACCAAATAGAAGATTTTACCCAAAAATGGATTGATAAAAACGCCGGAAGGGTAAAAGAAATGGGAACCATAATAACCATACCGGTAGTAGTGCATGTATTGTACAACGCCGGTGTACCCGAAACCAACATTAGCGAAGCCAAAATCTTGTCGCAAATAGATGTGTTGAATGCCGACTTTCGCCGCCTGAACGAAAATGCCGATAACACACCGCCTGAATTTTTGCCCGTTGCCGCCGATGCCGAAATTGAATTTTGCCTCGCACAACGAGCGCCCGATGGGTTTCCTACCTCCGGCATTACCCGAACGGCTACGGTTAAAACTTCTTTTACAACCAGCACCGACGATGCCAAGTTTAACAATACCGGCGGGCATGATGCCTGGCCTTCCGACACCTATCTGAACATGTGGGTAGTGCCTTCTATTAATGGCGGAAATGTGCTGGGGTATGCCCAGTTTCCCGGGCAAGATGCCGCAACCGATGGAGTGGTAATTGCCTATAACTGTTTTGGAACCATACCACCTTATATTACCCCCTACATTTACGGCAGAACCTCTGTACACGAAATAGGCCACTGGCTCAACCTGCGGCATATTTGGGGCGATGGCGATTGCAGCGTAGATGACTTTGTGAATGATACACCCCGTTCCGACGGGCCTAACTACGGCTGCCCCACTACCAACAGTTGCTCTAATGAAAGCCCCGACTACAACGACATGAAAGAAAATTACATGGATTACAGCAACGATGGCTGTATGAACCTCTTTACCCTGGGACAAAAACAACGCATGTGGGCTTTATTTGAACCCGGTGGCGCACGCTACGCCATTACCCAGTCAAACGGCTGTGTACCGGTAGAATTAGGTGCCAGCGATGCCTCTTTGTACAACATTGTGCAACCTTTTGGCGCCGGCAACTGCACCGTTCTGGAGCCGGTTATTCAAATGCAAAACTTTGGCACGCAACCGCTGTATTATGTACAAATAAGTTATTCGGTTGATGGTGGGGAGCTTTATACCACCGAGTGGACAGGCGAAGTGCCGCCTGCCGGCATTGTTACCATTGCACTGCCGCCGGTGGTTATCAGCAACGGCAACCTGCTGCACAACCTTTCTGTTACCCTTAACAACCCCAATGGTGTGCCCGATTTTAACAACGCCAACAACTCCTCTATGGTTACCTTCACCTCCGACCTGCCCGGCGCCCCCATTCCGTTTGCCGATAGCTTTGAAAGCTCTGATTTTCCTTTCGGAATCTGGGACTTCAGCTCTGCCGACGGCCAGTTTTTCGGGCTTAACAACGCAGCGGGGCATACAGGCACTTATTCGGCTTATATGAACAACTTTGGGTACATAGCGCCGGGGCAGGTAGATGACTTTATTTTACCCAACCTCGATTTTGAAAACTTTGCCCCTATGCTGGAATTTTGGGTGGCCTACGCCCAACAAACCCCCGACGAGGATCCCGATGTGCTGGAAGTTTTGGTTTCTACAGACTGCGGCGAAACTTATACCACCGTTTTTATTAAAGGCGGCGCTGAACTGGCTACCACTACCGAACCGGTTTTGGGAACGGCTTTTGTGCCCAACGGCAACCAATGGCGCCGCGAAACGGTAAACCTGTTTGGGTTTGGCGAGCTAAGGAACGTAATTATTGCTTTCAGGCAAACCCGAGGAGCAGGCAACAATCTGTATATTGACGATATTAACATTACCGGTTTTACCGTTGGCACAGACAACCCGCTACAACAACCCGAAATACAACCGCAAATTTCGGTTTACCCCAATCCGGCAAGCCAAACTGCCGTAGTTGCTTTTAGCGGCTTTAACCTTACCCAACCTGCCGTGCTTCGGGTTACCGATTATACGGGCCGTGTGGTAATGCAGCAAAGTACCGCAATGTCTGCCCAAAACACGCAACAACTCAACCTTCAGCAACTGCTGCCCGGTGTTTATTTTGTTTCTGTTGTTCAGCAAAACAAAACAGCAACTCAAAAACTGGTAGTCGTAAAATAGTTGTTTTCTTGTCCTTTTTAGAGCTTTTGGGCTAACCTGAAAGCTCTAAAAAAGGAACATCCTGAAAATCCGGCTAAATATCTGTACCCGGGCAGGCGGCCGAATGTTTGAAAGGGCATTTTTGAATAAGCAGATAATGCGGCAAATCACATGTTTTCATGTTATGTAGTAAGACTTGGTTACAAAGTCTTTAGCTGCCCATTCTGCTTATTTCTGCTGCAGGAGTTGCTCCAAACGGCTGAGTCTTTCCTCTAACTGCCGGTTTTGCTGCTGCAACTGGTTAATTAATTTTTGTTGTTCTTGTATTGCTGCAATGGCCAAAACAGCAAAATTGCTGTAAGCAAGCACTTTCAGGTTTTCGGGCCCTTTGGTGTAAACTGCATCGGGAAAAACCTGTTCTACTTCCTGTGCAATAAAACCCCAGCTCAACCTGTCAGATGCAGTGTTGTTTGTAAAATGGTACATTTTGGGTTGCAGTTGCATTACTTTACCAAGCACATGCTGCATGGGCTGAATGTCTTTTTTAGCCCTGCGGTCAGAGAGCGTAACCCAGTTTCCGTTAGTATGGTCAACATAAGCTTTGGCAGTATCGGAATATACAAAGTTAAAATCTTGGTTGTTGTCAATACCTATTTGCCAGTATGCAGTACCGGCCGGCGGAGAAAAACGCAATCCTCCGCCGTCATTCAGCGGAAAAGCATTGGCAGATTGGCGGATATGCAAATCGGTTATGGGAGTTCCCAGTCCTATGCCTACTTTAACCGCATCGGGTCCGGCAGCGCCTAATACCAGGCTGTTTGAAGCATTTACCAGGGCATTTTTACCAATGGCAATGGCATTGGTAAGCGTATCGGGACCGGTTCTGGCGTTAAATCCTATAGCCACATTGTAGCTTCCGGTAGTATTATTAAGCAAAGCGCCGTTACCCAAAGCCGTGTTGCCGCTGCCGGCAGTATTGAGCTGCATGGCATTATTGCCCATAGCGGTATTGTTATTGCCTGTAGTGTTGGTAAACAGGGCATTTTCGCCAAAAGCGCTGTTGTTTTGCCCGGTGGTATTGCTGTAGAGGGCTTCTTCGCCGGTGGCGGTGTTAAAACTGCCGGTAGTGTTGGCCAGCAAAGCGCCGGCACCTTGCGCCGTATTGTTGTAGCCCGTTGTATTAAAACTGAGCGCCGCCGAGCCCTGTGCGGTATTGCTGCTGCCGGTAGTATTGGCAGACAGGGCATTTTTACCCTGTGCGGTATTGCTGTTGCCTCCGGTATTGGCATACAGTGCGCGGTATCCTTGCGCGGTGTTATTTATGCCTTCTGTATTGGAATACAATGCCTGCACACCAAATGCGGCATTGTAGCTGCCGGTAGTGTTTAAAAACAAGGCGCTGCTGCCGCCGGCCGTATTGTTGCTGCCCGATGTATTGGAAAATAAAGCGCTTTTACCCGTTGCGGTATTGAAATTGCCGGTGCTGTTAAAATACAAAGCGGCGTTGCCAATTGCCGTGTTATCGGAACCGGTTGAATTGCTGAAAAGGGCATCTTCGCCAATGGCGGTATTGCGGCTGCCATCGGTATTGTTAAACATGGCATCTTCGCCAATGGCCGTGTTTCTTACGCCGGAAATATTGCCGGTAAGGGCATCTTCGCCAATGGCAGTATTGTTAAAACCGGTTATATTGTTATATAAACAAGTGGTTCCAATAGCCACATTGTTATAACCGGTGTTGTTGGAGTACAATGCGTTGACGCCGGCTGCCGTGTTGTTGTTGCCAATGGTATTGGTTTTCAGGGCCTGTGCGCCAATTGCGGTGTTGTTAATGCCGGTGAGGTTGTCTTTTATAGCGCCTACCCCAATGGCAGTATTGTAATAGCCGCTGCTGTTGGTTTTAAGGGCATCTGAACCAATGGCCGTATTGCCGTCGCCGGTAGTGTTGCCATTAAGGGCAAATGCGCCTGCGGCCGTATTGTAGCTGCCTGCGGTATTGGTAAACAGGGCATTTTCTCCGGAGGCGGTGTTAAAACTGCCGCCGGCGTTGGAGTACAGCGCCTCCTCGCCCACGGCTGTGTTGTGGCTGCCGGTATTATTGGAAAACAGTGCGCCGGAGCCAAAAGCGGCATTGTTAAACCCGGTGGTGTTGCTTTTAAGGGTGGCAGTGCCCATGGCCGTATTGCTGCTGCCAATAGTGTTGGATTGGAGCGACTCAAAACCTGCGGCAGTATTGTAACCGCCCGATGCCTGTACGTTAAACGGCGAGGCTATGGCAGTATTGGCGCCGTTTACCCTTACACGTGCGGTGTTTTCAGAAAACAAGGCATAGGGTACGCTTAGCAGTTGGGTGGTTCCGGTAACGGTATATACATTGTTGTTTGCCGGAGAAAGCTCTGATTTGAGGAATTTGCTTTGCCCGTCGTTCCAGTTAATGCCCGAAAAAGTGCCGTAGAGTGGCGTGCCGGTTCCTATGGCAAGGGTAAACAAGCCAAACTGGTTGGTAACTGCCTGATGTTCTTCGGAGTACAGAACCGCCCCGTTTTCTGATGCCTGTAAAATGCTGATTTTAACACCTATTGTCTGAATGGCAATGACCTGTCCGCTTGTAAGGCGGGCAACTGCCTGATAGCTGACGGCCTGAGGCGCCTGTGCATGAACTTGCACTTGCAGCAATATTGCCGCAAATAAATACAATAACCGAACTTTCATTTTTTAATGGGTTTAAGGGGTAGAAACATAAAGTACCTGTTGCAAAGATACAATATTGACGGGCGGCTGCAAACGGGCATTTGAAACCTTGAATAATATGATAATTAAATTTGCATTAAAAAGCAATATGTTTTGCCAGCTAAAAGCAAACAGAGCAGGTTTGCGGCAAGTTAAATAATACCTCTTGCTTTCAGTTCGAGGTATTTGTTGATGGTGTTTACGGTAAGGTGTTCGGGCGGGGTTAAGATGCTGAAGATGCCGTAGCTTTGCAGTTCTTTAACGATGAGTTTTTTTTCGAAGTCAAATTTTTCGGCAATGGTTTTTTGGTAAACCTCCTGAAGGGTTTGTGCGGGTTTGTTGAGGAGTTGCTGCAATTCGGTATTTTCAAAAAATACAACCACCAGTACATGTTGCAGTGCAATGCGGCGCAAGAAATTAAGCTGGCGTTTTAAGGCTGCAAGCGTTTCGAAGTTGGTATAAAGCAGGAGCAGGCTGCGGCGGTTTAGTTTTCTGCGAATGGTAACGAACAGTTTTTCATAATCCGATTCGAGAAATTGCGTATTTTCTTTATAGAGCAGTTCCAGAATGTCGTGCATTTGTCGGCCGCGGTTTCCGGCGGGCAAGATGCTTCCCATTTGGTGGGCAAAGGTAATAATGCCGGCTTTGTCGCCTTTTTTTATGGCAATGTTTGAAATAACCAAAGCGGCGTTAATGGCATAATCGAGCAGGCTCATGCGGTTAAAGGGCATTTTCATAACCCTTCCTTTGTCAATGATACTGTACACCTCCTGCGATTTTTCGTCCTGATAGCGGTTAACCATTAAATTGTTTTTTCGGGCAGTAGCTTTCCAATTAATGGTTCGGTAATCATCGCCGGTAACGTATTCGCGAATTTGTTCAAATTCAATATTGTGACCGAGGCGGCGTATTTTTTTCACACCCAGTTCGTGCAGGCGGTTTGAGATGGCCATGAGTTCATATTGGCGCATTTGGATGTAGGAGGGGTAAACCGGTACGGTTTCGGGATGTTGAAAGGTAAAGCGCCTGTTCAGCAGTTGCAGGCGTGTTTGCACAAAAACATGGGTATTGTTAAACTGGTATTGACCGCGTTGGGTTGGCCGGAGGTGGTACACCACTTTTTGAACACCGGCAGGCGGCAATTGGGTGGTAAACAAGAGATGGCGCAACTGAAATTGCAAGGGCGCTTCGTCAATAATTTGCAGCCGGGTGGCAAATGGGTAGCGGCTTTCCAGTTCAATGGTTATTTTATTGTCGTCGCCGTTGGAGAGTTTTTCGGGCAAGGTTCGGCGGGCAAAAAACGCCTCCCGGTTTCTGAACAGCACCCAGCCGTCTAAAAGAACCATACCTGCAAATGCGGCAAGCACAAGTTTAACCCAGCCAAGCAAGGGCGGGTACACCCATGCTGCCACAAAGAGCAGCACCAATGCGCCCAAAATTTTAAAAAAAAGGTTGCCGGGGTAAAGTTGTTTCAACAGCATAGGTGGTTGGTCTAAGTATAGAGCAGTTGCAGCAACAGTTCTTTCATGAGGTCGGCATCGGTAGTGCCGGGGGCGTTGTTGTATCCTTTTGATTTCAGGTCGTAGGTATAAAGTAGCTCAAGAGCTTTTCGGGTTTTATGGGCCGGAAAATTTTTTACCCCTGCTTTGTAATCCTTCAATGCCCAGGCATTGCTTAAGCCCATTGCTTTTATTATTTGTGCTTCGGGTTGGCGCATTACATGGTGGTAAATGTATAATTTGCTGAAAAACCGGTACAGGCTGGCAATGAGCAAAACAAGCGGTCCGGCTTTGGGGTTGGCGCTAAAATAATCGGCCATTTTAAATACGCGCACTGTTTGGCGGTTTGCCACGGCATCTTGCAGTTCAAAGACGTTGTATTCTTTGCTAATGCCAATGTTATCGGCAATATGTTGTTTGTTTACGGTGGTATTAGGCGCTATATTAAGCAGGAGTTTATCCAGTTCATTGGCAATATGCCCCAAATCGTTGCCCAGGTATTCTACCAGCATGGCGGCGGCTTCATGCTCAATTTGGCAATGGTGTGCCTGCATGTATTTTTTTATCCAATCCGGGATTTGGCTTTCGTAGAATTTTTTTGCGTCAAAAATTACCCCTTTATGGTGTACAATGGCTTGCGCCAGTTTGCTGTTGCTGCGCACCTTTTTACCCTTGTATGCCAATACCAGCAGGGTGGTTGGCATGGGGTTCTGGGCATATTTTTCCAGTTTTTCAATATCGGGCAGTTGCTGGGCTTCCTTTACAATAACCACCTGATGGCTTGCCATCATAGGATAGCGCCTTGCTGTTGAGGCAATGGTTTCGGCATCGGTATCTTTACCATACAATACCATGAGGTTAAACTCTTTATCGGCATCGGTCAATACTTCGTTTTCGAGGTAATACACCAGCCGGTCAATAAAAAAAGTTTCTTCGCCCTGCAACAGGTAAATAGTCCGGTATTGTTTGTTGCGCAGTTCGCGCCGTATTTCTTCAAAGGTCATATGTATGGTATGGCTTAGCCCGGTAAAATTACCGCAAAAGTATTATAATTTGAACTTTTTTACTCCATAAATGCCAATATAGGTTAAAATGGGCGTTTGGCACCGGCCCGGCTTGTCATTAATAGCGGCGGCAGGCAGATTTTTTCGGGGTAAAAAACTATCTTTGCGGCCATAAACAAACCTGTACGGCATTTGTACATTTTTCTTCAACCAAATTAGTTTAACATCAAATAACAATTCATGGCATCATTTGATTTAATTGTAATAGGCAGCGGCCCGGGTGGTTATGTGGCTGCCATACGCGCCGCCCAGCTTGGCATGAACGTGGCGGTGGTAGAACGCGAGTCGTTGGGCGGTATTTGCCTAAATTGGGGCTGCATTCCTACCAAAGCCCTGCTGAAAAGCGCTCAGGTATTTGACTATATAAAACATGCGTCAAGTTTTGGCATACAGGTAGCAGATGCCAGACCCGATTTCGGGGCCATGATTAAGCGCAGCCGCGAAGTAGCCAACGGCATGAGCAAAGGCATTCAGTTTTTGTTTAAGAAAAATAAAATTACGGTTATTGATGGTTTTGGCAAACTGCTAACGGCAAACAAGGCAGAGGTTACCGCCGCCGATGGCACCAAAACAGAGCATATAGCAAAAAATATTATTCTGGCTACCGGCGCTCGCTCGCGGCAGTTGCCCAATTTACCGCAGGACGGCAAAAAAATAATAGGCTACCGCGAAGCTATGTCGCTGCCCACACAACCCGAAAGCATGGTAATTGTAGGTGCGGGCGCCATTGGGGTAGAGTTTGCTTACTTTTACAACTCCATAGGCACCAAAGTTACGCTGGTAGAATTTATGCCCCGCCTTACCCCTGTTGAAGACGAAGAGGTATCGAAAGAACTGGAGCGGCAATACAAAAAAGCAGGTATTGAGGTGCTTACCGGCACCACTGCCGATTCGGTTGATACATCGGGCAAGCAATGCGTGGTAAACCTTACGGTAAAAGGAACCGAAAAACGGCAGATAACCTGCGATGTGGTACTTTCGGCCGTAGGCTATACACCCAATATTGAAAACATAGGGCTGGAAGCGCTGGGCGTTGCCACAGAAAAAGGCACGGTTATTACCGATGAATACTACCGCACCAACGTAAAAGGAATTTTTGCCATTGGCGATATTACCAAAGGCCCCGCACTGGCGCACGTAGCCTCTGCCGAAGGCATTATTTGCGTTGAATACATTGCCGGGCTAAACCCCCAACCTTTAGATTACGGCAACCTGCCCGGCTGTACTTACTGCCAGCCCGAAATTGCATCGGTAGGCCTTACCGAACAAAAAGCCAAAGAAATGGGCTATGATATCAGAGTGGGTAAATTTCCGTTTACCGCTTCGGGCAAAGCCAAGGCCGCCGGCCACAGCGAAGGGTTTGTAAAGGTAATTTTCGATGCAAAATATGGTGAATGGCTGGGCGCACACATGATTGGCGCCAACGTTACCGAAATGATTGCCGAAGTAGTGGCAGCCCGAAAACTGGAAACCACCGGACACGAAATTATTAAAACCGTGCACCCGCACCCCACCATGTCGGAGGCTATTATGGAAGCAACCGCCGCCGCTTATGGCGAGGTAATTCACCTTTGAAACCCCAAACCTTGCCTGTTTTGAAATTTTTTTCGGGGTAAAAAAGCCAACCGGCTTAATTCCCGAATAAAAACCTATCTTTACACCGCTTTTTACAGTTTGCCACTCTAAACTTGTTTTTATATTGCAAAGTTGCCCTTTTTTAGGGGCAACTTTTTGTATTTCAGCACTTTTCAAACACCGGCTGCGTTATTACAGAGAAGTGCAAATATATTTTAACCGGCAAACTACCTTAGTTGTAATGAAAAAAATTATAAGCCTTTTACCCGTTATGGCATTACTGGTTTTGTCTAACTGCCAGCCTACCGTAACGTTTACCGAACCACAACCCGCCAATACCGAAAATGTGCCCGATTTTCCTGACCGCCTGCAGGGAACATACCTGAGTACCGAAAATAACGCTATGTTGCTTGTTTCCGATAAAGTAATAAAGCGGGTGTATGATTACGATGCAAAAGTACATACCAACCAACTCGACAGCAATGTGCAACTGCGCGGCGATACACTGGTTGACCTGAAAACCAATGAAAAAATGCCCGTTAAATTTGAAGGCGACAGCATTATAACGCACATGCATTATACTGATACCTTGTTTGTACTTAACAACGAAAACGTAATGCGAAAACTAAAAGGGCATTACTTTTTAAACACCAAATACAGCCCCGATAGCTGGGAGGTAAAAAAACTCCACCTCTCGCGGGGTAAACTTACCATAAGCCGCATTACCAGCGCCGCCGATATTGCCAACCTGCTGGAATATGCCGAAAATAACCAAGATACCGTGCCGCCTTACAAAGTTACCATAACCAAAAAACAGTTCAGAAAATATGTAAGGAAAAACGGCTTTACCAACGACGAAGTATTTATAAGGCAAAAAAAATAACCGCCGTGCACAGTCCTCACCAACTGCCCCCGCACGGGCGGCTTGCAACAACAATCTGCTTAAACAAAAACCTGTACCATACATGAAAAAAAGTTTTCTGCCTGCCTTTTTGCTGTTTGTGTTGTTTACACAGCGCATTGCAGTGGCACAACCCGCTTCGATGGAATTGCAACAAACCTACAACTGCAACTCAAAAGTAGAATATATCACCTTTAGCCCCGATGGTTCAACCATTGCGGCCGCCGCACACAACGGCAACATTTACCTCTGGAACACCAACGCCCCCGAAACACAAACCCCAAAAGTACTAAGCGGGCATAATGCCTTGGTAAACCACATTGAGTTCAGCAAAAGCGGCAAATGGCTGGCAAGCGCCTCAAATGACGGAACGGTAATACTTTGGAATGCCGCCACCTTTACCGAAATTAAACGCTGGCAAACCGCCCAGTCTGCCTCCTTGTTTAAAGAGGCTTACTTTGTAGTGTTTAGTCCCAATGAGCAAAATGTGTATTTTGGCGGAAAATTTAAAAAAATAAAAAGCGGCACAACCGAAGGAACCGATACACAAACCCAAACCCTGTTTGAAGGCAATTTTGATATAACCATTGCCCGTACCTCACCCGACGGCAAATTTCTGGCATTTGCAAACGGCTTTGCTATTTCTTTTCTTAACCTGCAAACCGGCGAAGTAGCCAAAAATATCAACGAACATATTACCGACTATATTAACGACATAGCATTTTCCAATGACGGTAAACAACTGGTTGCCTGGTGCGAAAAAGGGGTAATATTGCTGTGGGACTACCCCTACTGCAGCTTTATCAAAACCCTTGATGCCGGCAACAAAGGCTACAGCCATCTTGCTTTCAACAACAATAATCAATTATTAGCAAGCGGAAATCTGGGGCCGGCTTTCCGGATATGGAATCTTGCCAACGGTAAATTTACCGAAGTAAATAAACACAGCAGCAAGGTAAATGCCTTTGCCTTTAACCCCGCCAACAACAACTTGCTGGCCACCGCAAGCTACGATAAAACCATAAAACTCTGGAGCCTGAACAATGAACCTCCAGCGCCTCCCGCACCAACACCGCCGGCAGAAGAACCCACCCCGCCGGATCCCCAACCGGTGGCAGAAGTAAACAACCGGCAGGTTATTCCAAAAGGAACTTTTACTGTAGGGTCGCCCAATATTACCATAAATATCTGGGACGACCGCCGCGAAGATGGAGATGTGGTATCGCTCTATTATAACGACCAATGTGTACTGGAACAATACACATTAGTAAACCAGGTGCGCACCATTAAACTAACATTGGGGCTTAACCGCATCAACACCTTAACGCTGTTTGCCCATAACCTTGGCGCGCAACCACCCAACACAGCCGCCATTTCTATTTTTGACGGTAAACATACCCGCCGCATTACCCTTTCCTCCGATTTTGAAGGCTCTGAAGCCATTCATATTGTTTATCAGCCCGAATAAGCCCCGCCCACCCAAACAAGTATGCTTTTTGCGGTAAATTGCCGTAAAATACCGCTTGCCACATGCCTTACTTTTCAGTACAAGAAACTACCTTTGCAAAACAGTAAATAACCCCGGTGGCAGCAAAACCCGACATAAACCCCGCTTTGCGCATCGGGTTGCTTGTACATTTTTATAAACAGGTTTTATCTGTTGGGCGGGCGAAAAACACGAAACTATTCTATGACATTGGAAGAATTCAGGCAGCGGTATCGTTACGATGTAACAAAAGACAAATTGGGCGAAGGCGGATTTTCAAAGGTGTACAAAGCCTATGATACGCAAATGAACCGCGATGTGGCGCTGAAATTCTATTATGGCGATATTAGCGAGCGATACGGGGTAATGGAAGAACTCAAAAAGGTTATGACCTTTAAACACCCCAACTTAGTGCGGTATTACGATGCCGTTATTTTAGACGCCCCCACCATGTTTGACGAAAACGCCAAAGCCCAAATTGGGGTAATGGAATATGTAAACAGCGGCGATTTAAATGATTTTATGAAAACCTACCCTTCCATGCATGAACTGGGAAAGGTAGTGGAAGGCATCCTGGAAGGGCTTGATTACCTGCACAGCAAAGAGGTGGTGCATCGCGATATAAAACCCCAAAACATTCTGCTGCACAAAGAAAACGGACAATGGATTCCGAAAATAGCAGATTTCGGGCTGGCAAAACGGCTGACCACCTTTGGCGACCAATCGTCAAAACTGCTCGGAACCATGGAATATATGGCGCCCGAACAGTTTGACTCTAACAAATACGGCATAAACGGGCAAATTGGCACCAACGTTGACATCTGGTCGTTGGGCATTATCCTGTACGAAATGTTTACCGGTGAACTGCCTTTTGGCGGACGCAACAGCGGAGCCACTCATGAGCAGGTTATGTTCAACATTATGCAAAAAGAACTGGGTCCGGAACTTGAAGCCATAGACGAACCCTACCGCAGCGTGGTAAAACAATGCCTGGTAAAAAAAGCCACACACCGCGCCGCCAATGCCCGCCAACTTATTGATATATTGCACGGAAAAGCCCCCGAACTTCCCAAACAGCCCCCCAAAGTAGATACTTTGCTGGAGCGTGAACTAAATTTACTTGCTAAATGTTTGTTATTTGCCGTAAGTTTGATTTTAACCCCGCTAACGGGGTTGCTTATTTACTCTTTATGGCTCAATTTTCCGCGAAAAAGAGCAGAGCAGTCCTTAAAAATTGTTAAAAACGCTTTTCTGGTGTGGTTATTGTTGCTTATTTTGGCAGTGTGCTATATCTTGTGGAAAAATGGCTGGTTAAAAGAGGTACTAAATACTTATTTTTAAACGTAACTTTACCCCCTTTATTACCGCTTGTTAGGGGCTATAGCGCAGTTGGCAGGCAAGAATTGCAAGTGAACAAACAGCATGAATTTCAGAGAACGCTATAAATTTGACGCCACCAAAGATTTTATAGGCAAAGGTGGCTTTTCTAAAGTGTACAGGGCAGAAGACCTGGTGCGCAACCGCACCGTTGCCCTGAAATTTTATTCGGGCATTGCCTCCGATAAATACGATATTATTAATGAAATAAATCGTATGGAGGGCATTGTACACCCCAACCTCATTCGCTACTACGATGCCGACATCATTCACTCGGTGAATGCGTTGGGCGAAAAAGAGCAAATACAGGTGGGCATTATTGAATATGCAAACGCCGGCGATGTGGGCAGCTTTTTCAAAGAAAAACGCAGCGCCGAGGTAACAAAAAATATTATTGAAGGCATCTTGCGCGGCTTGCAATACCTGCACGAACACAATATTGTACACCGCGACCTGAAACCCAAAAATATTCTGCTGTCACAAACAGGCAATACCATTACCGCCAAAATTGCCGACTTTGGAATAAGCAAAAAAATTGATATGGAAGACATGAGCGCGTCTTCCCAATTGCTTGGCAGCGTAGAATACATGGCTCCCGAACAGTTTGCCCCCGCTGTGTATGGAATTGGCGGAAAAATAGATACCAATGCAGACCTGTGGTCACTGGGCATCATTTTGTACGAACTGTTTGCCGATAAACTGCCCTTTGGCAGCAGAACCAAAGGCATTACCTATGAGCAAATACTCAACAACATCTTGTTTCAGGAACTCAATATTGACTACGAACTGGTTCCTAAACCTTACAGCACCGTTATTAAGGCCTGTTTGGTGAAACATGCTTCAAAAAGGGTACAAACCGCCCAACAACTGCTTGATATACTGGAAGGCCGCACCACCACCGCTATTATTACCGAACCTACTGCCGAAAAAGGACAAAACGGCGGGGTTAAAACCACTATTTTACCCGATACTACCACACCGCCCGAAGCACCAACCGCCGACCTGAGCGAAGATGTAGCTAAACTCATCAACGAAAAATCCACCCAGTTATTTGAAGATACTTCGGAAGTAACCCAAAAACTGCCCGATGAAATTACCCGCAATGACAGGGGGGAACCCGTTAAGGGAAATTCCAACTTTATACGAAACGAAATTAAAGTGGGAAAAGATTTGTTTAAACTCCACAACTACGTGGAAAGTTTTAAAATCTTAGACAAATACCGCTTTAACCCCGAATTTGACACCGAAGCCAAATTCTTCCTGGGCTTTATGTACTACAACGGCAAATGCGGCGGCGCGCACGACCCCGCAAAAGGCCGCAAATTAATGAATGAAGCCAAATCCGAAAACCACCCCCAAGTACTGGAATTAATGGTAAAGTATATATTAACCAGATAACCCCCTTGTCTTACATGCGAAACAGCCTGCTTGTTGTTACCATACTTCTTTTTTGCAGCCGGGTTGCCGTTGCACAAATGCCCTTTACCAAATTCTGGATTGGCTTTACCGATAAATTAGCCACTCCCTACACCCTTAGCCAGCCCGAACAATACCTGTCGGCAAAAACTATTGAGCGCCGGGCCGCCTACGGTATTCCTGTAGAAGAAACCGACCTGCCGGTTGACCCCGCCTATGTGCAAACCGTAAAAGAAACCGGCGCCACTGTACTTTACACCTCGCGCTGGTTAAACGGCGTAGTAATTACCGTTCCCGACTCGGCCACTTTGCTGGCAGTTCAAGACCTTCCTTTTGTAACCAATTCGCGACCGGTTTCAAAAATAAAACCCGGCCGCCCTTCGGTAGTACACAAGTTTAACAATTTACAGGCATCGGGCAAACAAACAGAAGCAGGCGCCACCTTCGACGATGAATATTACGGCGAAGCTTATAATCAGATTAATATGCTCAACGGCGATTACATGCACTCCCAGGGCTACCGCGGGCAAGGCATGATTATTGGCATTATGGACGCCGGTTTTACCAACGCCGACAGCATGGAGGTATTTCAATCGCACTTTGAAAACGGACAAATCCTGGGGCATAAAGATTTTGTTGACGGCGACGATGATGTGTTCAGCTACAGTTCGCATGGCACCCATGTTTTTTCCATAACCGGCGGCAACCTGCCCGGCACTTATGTAGGCGCCGCCCCCGAAGCCGCTTTCTGGCTCTTCAGAACCGAAGATGCACCTACCGAAACCGCCATTGAAGAATATAACTGGGTAGCCGCTGCCGAATTTGCCGACAGCGCCGGCGTTGATGTATTAAATACCTCGCTGGGATACAGTATTTTTGATTACCCCGAAATGAACCACTCCTTTGCCGATATGGACGGCAATACCACCGTTATTTCGCGTGGCGCCGACTTGGCCGCCCGAAAAGGCATGTTGGTAGTATGCAGCGCCGGCAATCAAGGCAATAAACCCTGGCAATACATTACCGCACCTGCCGATGCCGACAGCGTGCTCACTGTTGGCGCCGTTGATTCAATAGGGCAATACGCCTCTTTCAGTTCAAAAGGACCCACCGCCGACGGGCAAATAAAACCCAATGTGGCTGCTCAGGGCGCGCGCACCGCTTATGTAACGCCCTGGGGCACGGTTGAAAAAGGCAATGGTACTTCTTATTCATCGCCGGTTATTTGCGGATTGGCAGCATGCCTGTGGCAAGCCAACCGCAATAAAAACAACATGGAAATTATTGATGCCATACAGCAAAGCGCAAGCCAAAACCTTGCCCCCGATACTTTGTTGGGCTATGGCCTGCCCAATTTTTATACCGCCATGCTTATGGTTTCTAACAGCCCCGTTTTGCAAATTCCGGCAGGCTCACCGGCCAATGTTTTTCCCAACCCCTTTGAAACAGATACCAATATTTACTACTACTCCTACGCCAATGAAACCATATCGCTGCAATTGGTAGATTTGGCCGGACGTATCATTGCCATCCATCAGGCAGAAGTAAGGCAAGATGCCCCCTATTGCATCCGTTTTTCAGAGTGGGCAAAATGTCCAAAAGGCATTTACCTCCTCCATATCGTGGCCAAAAACCGGCACGAGGTTATTAAGGCTATAAAAACCGGAAATTAGCGTTGTATGGTATAACTAAGGGTAGATTTACTTGCCATGTAGCGCCATCTTCCTGCTTGCCGTTTTGGCAGTTTGTTGTCATATTGGTAGCTGCTTCAAAAACCCGAAACATATTGCGCCCTTCTAAGGTAATGCCTTAGCTGCTGCGGGCATCTCCATGGCGGGTTTTGCATAGTTTCCCTAAATTTTCCTGCTTGCACGAGGCTATGCCTCATTAATTTTGAAAAACAGGTTTTAAGCAAGTAAGCAAGGTGCAACCTTGCATTTTGTTTATTTCACAAGGCGCAGCCTGGCGCAAGCGGGTTGAGTTGGTTAGCTCACGGATTGCATTAAATATATTGAAAAAACTAACTGCGTAGCAAACCAAATTTTTGTCATGTATTTAGGTTTTTAATGTAAACATGGTTATATTTGCGTTTATTCCGTCTTTTATTCCTTCACCATTAAACCGCCTTGCGTATGAGAACAAAACCGTATCAAATGCTCATTGCCGGCGCATTGTTTATGTTTGGCGCAGCCGCCTGTAACAAAACCGATGATGACCTGAACCTTGCCGACCAACTGCTCAACTCATCGGATGCTGCACCTACTGTAATTATGCGTGTGGGGGGGACGGCCGCTTTGCCGATGACGACCGCCCTATTGTATTAGGCAACCAACTGCCCAACCCATATACGGTAGAAGTAATGACCACCGCCTACAACCGCCTCTATGAACCCGATGTTGCCGCGCTGCCCCCTACCCACCTGTACGTGCGTTGCCTGCCCCGAACTATGGAAGAAGCCGCCCTGTTAGAAAGCCTGCCCCTCGATTGGTTTGATATGCCCTTAGATTATGAAATTGCACAAATGGGAACCTACTACCAAGACCCCGCCGTAAACAACCCACTCTATACCTGGCTTTATACCGTAATACCCGCCAACTATACCCTGCCCACCGGCATACAACAAGAAACCCTTGCCCGGCTGCTCATAGCGCCGTACCGCAGTTTTCTTACCCGCGAAGCTTATAATTTGGTTGGCGCACCTTACAACGACGATTGGAGCGCTGCCTACAGAATAGGCGACTGCACCCCCGAATGCGAAAACTACCCCGATTGCCTGCTCGATGCCAACATACCCTGCAACCCGCAAACCCCGCAGCCACCCGGCAGCAACCCCCTACCAACAGAGCCGCCCTGCCACCCGGGTATGCCCAACTGGCCCGATTGCCTGATGATACCCGTTAATGAAGAAACCATAGCCGGCACCCCCGCCCAGCCGGGCAGTTTATGCCAATGCCCCCTAAACAGCAACCCGCGCAAACCCGGCGGCAGGGTGCAGGTGCAAGATACCCAAATTGGCAACACCGGCTGTATGGCAGGTGTGCGCCGCGTAAAGGTGCGCATTATGGAAAACATGTTTCAATGGCAACACGTTTATACCGATGACCAGGGTTGTTTTAAGTCTGACAACAGTGTAAGCGGCGGCCTGTTTTTTAAAACCCGAATTTGGGTAATATTTAAAAACGACCGCGCCGCCGTGCGGGGCTTGCGCAATGCCAACCTCTTAGATTACAGCCACCCTGTAACCGATTTGGTAGGCCAGTTTAGCCATACAGACCACCTCAACAACCTGCAAATTATATACGGCAACTCCACCAATAATTCTTCAAAAGCTAAAATGTATTGGGCTGCCGCACATGCCAACAATGCCGTACACGAATGGCACGATTACGCCGCCGAAAGCGGCATAGACCCACCGCCCAATGGGTTAAAAATATTGTGTACGCCGTTTATAGGAGGCAGAGGCGCTGCGCCTATGTTTCATCAAATATTTGGTATTGGGGCAGGTGTGGTTAACTATGCTTCTTTTGGTCTTGCTATTACAAGTTATATAGCCTACCTTTTCGATATTG
>MTCR01000167.1 GCA_002212725.1 Sphingobacteriales bacterium TSM_CSM
CAATGTAGTGGTAAGCCGTTCGCATCTCAACAACTCAACGGTTAAATATGCCAACAACGACGAAAGTTCTGAAAACAACCTCATTATTGACTACAACTCGCAGGAAATTGAAAACAAACTCCGCATTGAAAACATTGCCCGATGGAAGGGCTTTAAAATATTAACCGGTGTTAATTACGAACTGGCTACCTATACCAACAACACTTTCAACAAAATTGCCCTTAAAGACAGCGTTTTGCTCATAGACTACAACGTAAAGCTAAACATCCACAAATGGGGCGCTTTTGCACAGATAAGCAAGGGCTTTTTGAATGATAAGCTAATGCTGTCGGCCGGTTTGCGAACCGATGCCAACAACTATTCAAAAGAAATGCGCAACCTGCTTAAACAACTTTCTCCCCGAATTTCGGCTTCTTATGCCCTCTTACCCGGTGTAAATGCCAATTTCAATACCGGTATTTACTACCAGTTACCGCCTTATACCGCACTTGGTTTTCAGCAAAACGGGCAGTTTGTAAACAAATTTAACCAGCTCACCTACATCAGGTGCAGCCATTTTGTAGCCGGTTTAGAGTGGGATACCCGCCAAAACTCGCGCATAACGCTGGAAGGGTTTTACAAAAATTACAGCCACTACCCCTTTTCTGTAAACGACTCTATTTCGCTGGCCAACTTAGGCGCCGATTTTGGTGTGGTGGGCGACGAAGAAGTAACCTCTACCTCCAAAGGGCATACCTATGGCGCCGAGTTGCTTTTGCAGCAAAAACTCTATAAAGGTTTTTACGGCATAGTGGCCTATACCCTTTCATGGAGCCGGTTTGCCGATAAAAACGGCAATTTTATCCCCTCTTCGTGGGATACCCGCCATATTGTAAACCTTACCGGAGGTAAAAAATTCAGGCGAAACTGGGAAATAGGTATGCGTTGGCGTTTTTCTACCGGCATTCCTTTTACCCCTGTTGATGTAGCAAACTCCTCTTTAATACAGGTGTGGGACATTACCGGTTTTGGACTGCCCGATTATAGCCGCCTGAACACAGAACGCACCAACCTGTTTCATAACCTCGATGTGAGGGTAGATAAAAAATGGTTCTTTAAACGCTGGAACCTCAATTTGTTTGTAGATATACAAAATATTTACAACTTTGAAAACGAAGGACCACCGTTTTTAGACGTTGTACGAGATGCCGACGGCAACCCCATACCCGATGCCAACAACCCGGGCAGCTACCAAACCTACCTGCTTCAAAATGTAGATGGCAACCTGCTGCCCAATATTGGCGCAGTGGTAGAGTTTTAACCATACAACCCTGCAGCTCTACAAGCTCACTGCCCGCTACTCCTGTGGGCAACTCCCTCCGCCTGTCGCAGTGCCGGTTATTTCGCCTGTCGAACAACGGTTAGTGAACCTGCCGAACTATTTGTTGGTTTTACCCCCAAAATTGGTAAGAACGTGGTCAATGGGTTCCCAAAGCTCAATTTTATTACCTTCGGGGTCAATAATATGAACAAATTTACCATAGTCATACGTTTCAATAGAATCGAGTACGGTAACGCCGTTTTGTTTCAGTTTATCCACCAATGCTTCCAGATTTTGCACGCGGTAGTTAATCATAAACTCCTTTTTGGAGGGTTCAAAATAGTTGCTGCCGCGGTTAAAGACGCTCCATTGCAGGTAATTAATTTGGTCGGGGTGGTTGGCATTTCTAAACTCAAACACTGCGCCGTAGGGGTTGGTTTCAAGCCCAAGGTTTGCAGCATACCAAGCCTTGGAAGCGTCGGGATTGTCTGAAAAAAAGAAAATGCCGCCAATGCCGGTAACTTTTGGAACATCGGCATCGGTTGGCGGCAGGGCGCTTTCGGGTAGTTTTGGTTCTTCTTTCATAGTAGTATCGGTATTTTTAGAGGTACTGCAATTAGCTAACAAAAGAATTGTAAAGCAGGCAATGGTTATGGTTTTCATAGCGTATGGCGGTTAAATACACCAAATATACTCCTTTTCCGGATAAACCGTTAATTGTTTCAGACAGGCAGCTACAAAATTCCGTAACGACTTATGCCGCATATCACTTTCCACACCCTTTTTTCGGGTATTTTTATGTGCCGGCAAGACCAAAAGACCCTGAAAATGCCGAATACGCTTAGCCGCAGGTGCAACATACGGAAAAAAACAGCCCAGATACCCATAACCTTAAAGCGGTTGAATGTTTATTAGGGGGTTAGAAACAACATGGGGGAGTTATGCTGTTAACCATTTTTGCATGTACTTAGTGTCAGCGATGTTGCCAGGTACAACCCTTGCACTTTACCACAAAAACCGCAAGGGTTGGAAAATCTGCCAATTACTTTAGGGCTTTCTTAGCATTCCTTTCGTTTCGGTTAAACGCTTCAAATTAGCAACGCTACAAGCAAAAATACTGAAACCAAACAGACTTGCCCAATGCACGGCAAACGATGTGTTTATTGCCTGCCCGAAATAAAAGATTGTACACAGCCGTAAGCCTGCTCCAAATCGGCAATGAGTATGCCTGCGTCTTCTAATCCAATGTAAAACCTAATGAGGTTAAAGGGCAACTGCGTTTGCACCTGCATGTAATTTTGCGAGGTGTAAAGCACACACATAGGAAAAACCAACGACTCATGTCCGCCCCATGAGCAAGCTAAAAGAAAATAATGCAGGTTGTTGCAAAAAATTTCTACTTCCTCTATGGTGTCGGCTTTCAGTTCTAAGGAAAACAAGCCGCCGCAGCCTTTCATTTGTTTTTGGGCAAGGCTGTATTGCGGGTGTGAAGGCGAAAAAGGGTAATACACTTTTTTTACCCATGGCTGTTGTTCTAAAAAAGCCACTACCTTCGCCGTGGTTTCCGATACTTTTTGTACCCGCAGGGGCAGGGTTCGTAACCCCCTAATCATGAGCCATGCATCGTGCGGAGAAATAATGCCGCCCAGAGTCATAAACTCCGACTCAAAAATTTGTTGTATGATTTGTTTGCTGCTGCACAATACGCCGGCCACAATATCGCTGTGTCCGCCCAGGTATTTGCTGGCCGAGTGGGTTACTATATCAACACCCATTTCAACAGGGTTTTGGTAAATAGGTGTGGCATAACTGTTGTCAATAATGGTAACAAGATGGTGTTCTTTTGCTATGCGCACCACAGCTTCAATATCCTGCAACTCAAAGGTAATAGAGTTGGGGCTTTCCAGAAACAGCAATCGGGTATTGGGCTGCAGGGCATTTCGGTAATTTTCGGCGTTGGTTCCGTCAACCATAGTAGCCTGCACGCCAAAGCGGGGTAAAAAATTGTTTAGCAGTTTGTTGGTCCAGCTGTAGGGCTTTTGCACGCAAATAATATGGTCGCCTGCTTTTACCTGCGATAAAACGGCCGCAGCAATGGCAGCACTGCCGCTGCTAAAAATAAGGGCATCTTCGGCCTTTTCGAGGGCGGCTACTTTTTGGCGCAATATGGCCACGGTAGGATTATGCCCACGCGTATAAAACGGGGTGTTTAGTTCATCTTTCAAAGACCGGCGCATTACCTCAATATCGGGAAAGGTAAAATTACTGCTCTGAAAAACAGGCGGCGAAACAGCATTTCGGTATTGCTGTCGTTCTTCGCCTAAGTGGTTAAGAATAAATGATAGATCCATATTGGCAATAGCTTGTTAAAATTAAAACAAACTGCAACAACATTAACTGATATGGAAAAACGCAGCATACAGAGATTTTTAAGCATAATCTCTGTACTGCGTTTTCCATAAATAGGGCAACCGGGAAATAAAAATGGTTTTGTGTTGCAGAGCAAATGGCAGCGCCTGATGCTTGGACTTAGTTAACAACATATTTTTCGGGGTGTGCCTTAAACTCCTTTTTGCAATCTACAGAGCAGAAGGGGTAGGCTTTACCGTTTACCATAGCAGTATCGGCAATAGTTTCCAAAGACATACCGCAAACTACATCTTTGGCAACTGCCAGCAATTCTTTAGGCACTTCAATTCCTTTATCCGATGCTGTGCCGCCCATGGCTTTTTCTTCGGCAGGTTGTGAGTTACCGCCGCCGCAGGCAGTAAAAAAGAAGCCGGCTGCTATTAGAAGCATTAAAACTTTTTTCATGTTACTTGAATTAATTGGGGGTGAATGATTGCACAAAGTTACAACTTATTTCGGTTTAAGGAACTTAACTTTGCCGTCAGGCGTTTTTTCATCTGTATTTGTTTGCTTTAATGCCGCAAACAGTTTTTACCATATAATTACCTGCAACATCATGGGAAAACATACCATAAAAGGACGCGACCTGATAAAAATTGGCTTTTCCGAAGGCCGGGTAATTGGTATTGCCCTTAATGTGCTGGCAGATAAACAGTATAAAAAACAAAGTAAGCAGGTAAAACTGAATTTACTTGCGCAGATACTCAAATATCCCGAAACGTTTGCCAACCACCCCGATTTTGCACCCATTGCCGCCCAACTGCTGGCAGCTAAGCAACAGATGGAAGTTGAAAAAAACCTGCCCAAACTGCTCGACAAGCCGCTCGATTTTACCATTTTCGGGGCGCAATTTATTGAAGAAGCGGCCTTAGATCAAATGTATGTGGCCATGAAACTGCCTGTAACCGTTGCAGGCGCTTTAATGCCCGATGCACACCACGGCTACGGGCTGCCTATTGGCGGCGTGTTGGCTACCGAAAACAAGGTAATTCCCTACGGTGTTGGGGTAGATATTGGCTGCCGCATGTGCCTGAGTGTGTTTCCTTTGCAGGCAGGTTTTGTAAAAGCGCAGCAAGCAAAATTACTAAACATACTCACCGAAAACACCCGGTTTGGCGGCTTTGAAGTATTTGAAAAACCTATGGAAGATGCCGTACTTGAGCGCACCGAATTTGCCGAAATTCCTTTTCTGAAAGGCTTGAAAGATACGGCTTTTAAACAAATAGGCACCTCGGGCGGCGGCAATCATTTTGTTGAGTTTGGCATAGTGGAAATTACCGAACCCGAAAACGGGCTGAACCTCGTTCCTGGCCAATATGTGGGTTTATTGTCGCACTCCGGTTCGCGGGGGCTGGGCGCAAAAATTGCCGCCTACTACACTGCCCTGGCAAAAAAACAATGCCGGCTGCCCAAAGTTGCCGAAAACTTGGCATGGCTCGATTTAGCCAGTCAGGAAGGGTATGAATATTGGCTGGCCATGAACTTAGCGGGCGATTATGCCTCAGCCTGCCACCACCATATACACTACCGCATTGCCAAAGCATTGGGCGAAAAACCCTTGGCAATGGTAGAAAACCACCACAATTTTGCCTGGAAAGAACAACTGCCCAATGGTAAAAACGTTATTGTACACCGAAAAGGGGCAACTCCGGCCGGCAAGGGTGTATTGGGCATTATACCGGGTTCTATGACCGCACATGGCTTTATTGTACGTGGCAAAGGCAGTGTGCTGGCACTCAATTCGGCATCTCACGGCGCCGGCAGGCTGCTTTCGCGCAACAAGGCAAAAGAAACCCTAACCCGCTCAGAGGTTAAAAAACACTTGCGGCAGCATGGGGTAACCCTTATTGGCGGCGGCCTTGATGAGGCACCTATGGCCTATAAAAACATTCACCACGTTATGAAAGCCCAAACCGATTTGGTAGATATTTTGGGTACGTTTCTGCCTAAAATAGTGCGCATGGCCGGCGATGGCGAACCCGAATAACCCCAGTGCCCGAAAATTGAGGTAAACACTTACAGCATTTTTGGGGTTATGTACAAAAACACTACCTTTGCAGGCATTGCTTTAACCTGCCAGCTACTACCCTTCTTATGAACTACTGGCTCATTAAATCTGACCCTGACACCTACGGATGGAACGAATTTGTTGCCAAAGGCACCGATATGTGGGAAGGTGTGCGAAATTATCAGGCACGCAACAACCTTATGGCTATGAAAACCGGCGATTTGGCCTTGTTTTACCATAGCGTGCTGAACCCCGCTGTAGTGGGCATTGCCCGCGTGGTAAAAGAACACTACCCCGACCCAACCACCGATGATAAACGCTGGGTGGTGGTTGATTTTACGGTAGAGCGTGCCTTGCACCGCCCTGTTACGCTTAAAGAAATAAAAGAAGAACCGTTGCTGGCCAATATTGCCCTTATAAGGCAAAGCAGACTTTCCGTAATGCCGCTAACGGTGCAAGAGTACCAAACCATTTTGCATATGGCTGGGCAGTAAAATGCTGCCACAGATGTTTTAAAAACTCACCATGCGCAGGTTTTGCCCGTGTTGACGCAGGTAGGTGCGTATGATACGCTGTACATCGGGGTTATCTCTGAAGGGTATGAGGTATTCGCGCACTGTTTCGGGCAGTTGTTTATCATCGGGTAATTGGTGCAGGGGTAGGTAGGCAAATCCGGCATATACGTTGTTTTCAATCAACACGGCCGAACATTCGGTGCTGGTTCTGCCTTTGTCTAAAAGCAGCAGGTTTTGTGCAGGGTAGCTGTACAGGCTAATCAGTTGCATCATTCGGGCATTGTGCTCTTGCGCCGTATCGGGTTGGTCTGTCGGGTCGGGTAAGGATTCGGTTTCTTTATTTTCTGCTACATCGGGCAGGAAAGCCGGCAGTTTTTCGGCTATGCTATGGCTGCTGTACATCCCTAATCCGCACAAAGTCAAATTTAACCCAAACTGTGCGGCGGCATACAGGGTAAAACTCAATGCACGCCATTTGGAGGCAAACTTCATGAGCAAAAGCCCATCGGAACCAAGCGGCGCAATTTTAAATTGCAGGTATTCATCGGGTTCTCCGAAAATATACACACCGTGGGTATATTTTACCCTTCGTTGTGCGCGGTTAAATTTGGGCATGTAGCGTTTAATTTCGTCCGATTCGAGCAACAGGGCAATGAGTTCGCTGCCGGTAAGGCGGTATTGCACATCGTAAATGGCGGTTTTCATTTCAAATCTTGAGAAATCTTCCAAATCGGAGTTAAAATGCGAGAGTACCCGTTTTTTAATGTCGTTGCTTTTACCAAGGTAAATAATGCGCCCTTTGTGGTCGGTAAAGTAGTAAACACCCATAGCATTGGGCAGGGATTCGATTTTGGCAAAGGGCAGATTAAGGGGCAGTTTTGCTTCGGCGGCAGTTTGGTGAATAAGGCTTTTATCGGCCGGTTTATGCAATAAGCGGCTCAGAAAAAGTTTTTCAAACAACTGCGCCATACACATTGCCCGTTGGGGTGCGGTTAAATTGGGGCTGAACTCAATGCCCAATTGCCGGCATATACCGCCGGTTGTTCTGGTGTTAAACTGCACAAAATGTTCTTCCACCATTCGTTTGAGGCAAATTTGTTTGCGAACAAACCGACTGCCCGCCTGCCGGAATGCTTGGCGCAACAGAGCGTAGGAAAACCGAACATTCATGCCCACCAATACCGAATTGGCGCTAAATGCTTCAATTTCGGGGGCAACATCGGCAAATGCAGGAGCATTGCAAAGGGTATTCCGGTCTAAATCCACCAAAGCCAGCAAAAAATCGCTTACCGGCGCAGGCGGCTGAATTATGAGGTGCAGTTGCCGGCCAATGCCGTTTTGGTCAATGCGCACCATAGCCACCTCAACCAGATGGTTGTGGCGCAATTGATTGCCCGAAAATTCAATTTCTACAAGGGTAAAGGTGGTATTCATGGCAGAAAGTAGTGCAAAAATAACACAAAAAAATGGCTGTCGAACAACAAAAACAGGTAAATTGCACCTGCAAGGAAAGGAATATCGGGGAAGGTAAATATTTGGGCGGCAAATATGTTACTAATTAGAAAGCAAATACGTCTTACCAATAAGTCAGGCATAAAATATCCGATTAATTTTCCATAACCGGTTTTTTGTATAAAACCAACATCTGTTTTAACCTTTAATTTATCTCGTATTTTATCCATGACCTTGTTAAGTACACACCTGCATACCCTGCAAATAAAAGAGGAAGCCCGCCGATTGGGTTTTCAGTTTGCTGGAATATCCAAATCGGGTTTTTTGGAGGAAGAAGCGCCGCGGCTCGAAGAATGGCTTCGAAGGGGTTATCAGGGTAAAATGGCATACATGGAGCAACATTTCGACAAGAGGCTCGACACCACAAAATTGGTACCGGGGTCAAAATCGGTTATTACCTTGCTTTATAACTATTACCCGTTAACAGCAACACAAAACCCTGATGCGCCCAAAATATCGAAATACGCATGGGGCGAAGATTACCATATTGTGCTGAAAGATAAGCTGAAAGAGCTGATGTACTTTATAGAAACCCATATTGGCAAGGTAGAAGGCCGCGGGTTTGTTGATTCGGCGCCGGTAATGGAGCGCGCATGGGCAGCCAAAAGCGGCGCCGGCTGGATTGGTAAAAATTCTTTGCTGCTTCATAAAAAAGCCGGCTCGTATTTTTTTCTGGCAGAACTCATTATTGACCTTGCCTTGGAATACGACAGCCCTGTGCAAGATTATTGCGGCACCTGCACCCGATGCATAGATGCCTGTCCCACACAAGCCATAACAGGCAACCAACTGGTAGATGGCAGCAAATGCATATCGTACTTTACCATAGAACTGAAAGACGAATTGCCCGCCGACATGGGCGGCAAATTTGATAACTGGATGTTTGGCTGCGATATTTGCCAGGATGTTTGCCCTTGGAATCGCTTTGCCCAACCTCATGCCGAGCCCCGTTTTGCCCCCGCCCCCCTGCTTTTGAGCATGGATAAAAAAGATTGGGAACAACTTTCGCAAGATACTTTTAATAAACTGTTCAAAAAATCGGCCGTAAAACGGGCTAAATATGCTGGGTTAAAACGCAACATCGCTTTTTTATCAAAAGAAAATGAAAAAAAGACTCAAAAAAGCTAAAAAACCCTTAAATTGTAACCTGAGTGTCATTTTTACCCTTTTAGCAAGTTAAAACAACCTTCATCATCAACAACCAATACCATGAGTACAAGATTTTTACTGTTTATTGCGCTGGTGCTGTGGTATATTTTTTCCATGTACTGGTATGTTTGCCATATAAAAGACCATGCCTGCAATTGTTTCGGGCAAAAGGCCGGCATACCGCATCTGGTCATAAAAGACGGCGATAAAGAGGTGGTAAATATACACGATAATTTTAAATTTACCCACTCCGGCGCCATGCCCACCATCAGCGCTCCTGTGCAAGCAGCTTTGGGTACGCTTGGCAGCTATTTACAGCAAAACCCTCAGCGCTCCCTGTCCATTACCGGCAGTTATGCCACCGATGAAACCAACAACACCCCGTTTAACAACTTGGGTTTGGCACGAGCCAATGCCATTAAACAACAGCTAATGGCACAAGGAATTCCCGAAAACCGCATGCAAACCGAATCTAAAGAAGTGTCAAAATTGCCCCTTTTTGCCGATAAAACCTTTTTCGGCGGGCTGGACTTTGCCATGAACCCCTTTACCGGCAATGCCCTGCCCCCGCGTTTTCTGGTATTAGACGGAAGCAAAACCGTAGTAGATGTGTCCGGCAACTTTACCTTTGCACCATCGGGCACTACACCGGGCATTCCCCCCGATGTGCAACAAGCGCTCGGCACCTTGGCAGACTACCTTAAAACCAACACCGGCAAAACGCTTACCATTACCGGCAGCTATGGCAATACCGAAAAAAACAGCACCATGTTCGACAATCTGGGGCTTGCCCGTGCCGATGCCCTGAAACAAAAATTGGTGACTATGGGTATTGCCGCAGACCGCATACAGGTGGCCTCGCAACAAAACAATGCGCTGCCCCAAACTGCCGATAAACAACTTACCGGCGCACTTAACTTTGCCATTGCCAACACAGCAGAAGCCAACCTGCCCACGTTTACCATTAAAGACGGCAGCGAAACCGTGGTTAATATAAAAGACAACCTCAAATTTGCCCTCTCTTCGGATAAACCGGTGATGAGCGCCGATGTACAGAACGGACTGGCAACGCTGGCACAATACCTCAAAGCGCATCCCGACAGGCGTTTAAAAATTACGGGCAACTACCTGCCCGACGAAAAAAACAAGACTAAATTTGCCAACCTGGGGCTTGCCCGCGCCGATGCGCTTAAACAGCAATTGGTAGCGCTGGGTATTGCCGCAACCCAAATTGATACCGATGCACAACTAAACCCCAACCTTGCCGTAAGCAACGGCATGATAACCGGTGGCATAGACTGGCTGCTGCAAGTATCGGAAGCTAAAAAACGCGACCTTACCGCACAATCGCGCACCCTTTACTTCGATTCGGGGAAATCTTCTCTTGCCATGACCGATGAATTGCGGCAGTATTTCCGCGATGTAAAAACCTATCTGGAACAAGACCCAAAAGCAACCGTAAACCTTACCGGTCATACTGATGAT
Organism: Sphingobacteriales bacterium TSM_CSM; assembly: GCA_002212725.1. Lineage (GTDB taxonomy): Bacteria > Bacteroidota > Bacteroidia > Chitinophagales > UBA2359 > UBA2359. The sequence goes on from MTCR01000167.1 coordinate 10,379, forward strand.
GTAGGTAGCAATGCCGCCAACCAACGCCTTGGGCTGCGCCGCGCCGGAGAGGTAAAAACACAGCTTACCCGAATTGGTATTGCCAACAAAAAAATTGCCACCGCCTCTAAAGGAGAAACAGAACCCGTACAAAGCAATGCCACCGCCGAAGGCAAACAAGCCAACCGCCGAGTGGAAATGTTGGTTAAATAATAAGCAAATAAAAACTAATTCTCATTTATTCATTAAAAATTAAAACCTACAAACTATGTCTGCAATGTGGTTTGACGCAATACAAATGTTTTTCCTGCTGTTGGTTACGTCTGTGCTTACTTATTTGGTTTTCTGCTGGCGAAAAACATCCCGCATGGCAAAAGAGTTAGATGATTTACAGGCACAACTGAAAGACCTTCAAGCGCAAAATACGGTTTTAACCGACAGAAACGCTAAATTTGAAGCCCTGAACCTGCAACTCAAAACCGACCTTGAAAATGCTAATGAACAGGTTGGCCATTTAAATGCCGAATTGCGTGGAGCAAAAGAGCAAAGCGCCGACCGACTCATGAGAATACAAACCCTGGAGCCTTTTGAAACCCAGTTTATAGACCTCAGCAACCGCTTTGTTGCATTGGAAACCGAAAGCGGCAACCTGAAATTGGAAATGCAAAAAGCCCTGAATGACAAGGAACAGATAACCAAATCACTGTCGGAAAAAGAGGCCGCCTTCAAAGCGCTCGAAGAAAGGTACAACGCTTTGCTGAACAGTTCTAACCAATTGAAAGCCGAAATGGAAGCAATAACCCTTCAGCTATCTGCTTCCAACTCCGAAAAAAAGGAACTTGGCCTGCAAACAGCCAATCTTACCACCCAATTGGGCGATGTAGAAGCCGGTAATAATGCTCTGCTGCAAAATATTGAAAACCTGTACGCCGAAAATGAAGAATTAAAATCGGACACCGACAGACTTAATGCCCAACTCAACGCCAAAGAAGCGCTCATTGTTGAGTTGCAAAACAAATTAGCTGCCTTTAACGCCGGCACGTCGGAAACCGATGCCGAAAAAACGCGCCTTGCGGCCAACCTCGAAGACCAAAACACCAGCATCACCGACCTCAATGCCCTTGTAGAAGCCCTGTCGGCACAGGTGGGCGATTTGGAAATGAATAAAAGCAACCTCGATGACAACCTTAGCAGCCTTTCCCTGTTAGTGTCTGACAAAGATGCGGTCATTACCGAATTACAGGGCAAAATTGCCTCGCTTACCGTACATCTGGCCGACAAAGAATCAGACAACGAGCGCCTGAACAAAGATTTAGCTGAATGCCGCAGCATGTACAAAGCCACTGCAAAAGAACTGGAAGAAACAGAAAAAGAACTGTCGGAAGAAGAAAGAAAGTTGGAGGAAATGAAAAAGAAAGTTGCCCTCATTAACTTTGAACGCATTGGTTTTGCCACCGCTGCCGATAAAGATGACCTGCAACTCATTAAAGGCATTGGACCCTTTATTGAACAAAAACTGAATGCCATTGGCATTTACACTTTCCGCCAAATTGCAAACTTTACCCCCGAAGATGTGGATCGGGTGACCGATGCCATTGAGTTTTTCCCGGGCCGCATAGAACGCGATAGCTGGATACCCCAAGCCGATGAATTTGCAAAAGCAAAAGGAAAATAAAGCATAAAACCTGCATTTTTACCTTTGTAAACCAAACACAAGCCGGAGTATTACCATACTTCCGGCTTTGTTGCAATATGGCTGGCGTGAGGTGCATTGCAAAACATTTTTTTGCCTAGCCTCAAAGGTTCGGTAAACGAACCTGTATAAAAAATTGTTTGTTTTACCATTGCCGCCAACATACACAGGCCGGCTTTGTTTGTTATAGCAAATTGCAAGTTGAATACCACTTAAACACAGTTTAACCATGCAAAACCGCACTTCGCCTTTTCGTTTACTGTTATGGTTGGCGCTGCTGGGTGTGGCTTTCTGGGCCGGTACAGCCTGGAAAAATGCCGAAACCGGTAATAATACCTCAGCATACCAGCAAGATAACAACACTGCCAGGGATACCGAACAAGTAGCAACGCCATTAGTCAAAGGGCAGCCGGCAGACCTTAAACCCTACGAACTGGAAACCATACACCTGTTTGAAAATGCCGCGCCATCGGTGGCTTTTATTACCACTACCGTTATGCAAATGGATTTTTTCAGCCGCAACATTATGGAAATTCCGCAAGGTACGGGTTCTGCATTTGTTTGGGATAAGAAAGGTCATATTATTACCAATTTCCACGTTATTCAAAATGCCGACAAAGCACAGATAACCCTGGCTGACCGCAGCACATGGGAAGCAGAACTGGTGGGCGTAGCGCCCGAAAAAGACCTGGCTGTTTTAAAAATCAACGCACCCGAAAAACAACTCATCCCTATAACATTAGGCAGTTCAGATAACCTGCGTGTTGGACAATTAGCGCTGGCAATAGGTAACCCGTTTGGGTTAGACCAAACCCTTACCACCGGCATCATCAGCGCATTGGGGCGAGAGATAAAATCGGCGTCGGGTGTTCCCATTCGCGATGTTATACAAACCGATGCAGCTATTAACCCCGGCAATTCTGGCGGGCCGCTGCTCAATTCATCGGGCGAACTGATAGGGGTAAATACAGCAATTTTCAGTCCTTCGGGGGCTTATGCCGGCATTGGGTTTTCCATTCCTGTTGATGAGGTAAAATGGGTAGTGCCCGAATTGATAAAATACGGTAAAATTCAACGCCCAACGCTGGGCATTGAAGCAGCCAACTCGTCGGTAAGCCAACGCCTCGGATTAGAGGGGGCTTTGGTATTGCAGGTAACCCCCGGCGGCCCCGCCGAAAAAGCCGGCATTAGGCCTACCATGCGAGACCGCCTGGGGCGAATACGTCTGGGCGATGTCATTACCGGCATTGACAATGAGATCATAAAATCGCCTGCCGACCTGCCGCTGATACTCGAAAAATACAAACCCGGTACTCAAATTACGGTAACTTTGCTGCGCGAAGGTAAACAAACAACTTTAATGCTTACCCTTGCTTCAAATTAACCAATGCCGGCGCTTCGGGTTTTTTACAAGACGGTATTATATTTGTGCAGCAATATAGGTATCAGCTAAAATGTTTATGCGGGGAAACGTTGTTTTTTATGTTCAATTGTTGTGTTTGCTGGCTTTGCTGCTGTGCTTTACCCATAACCCGGGCAAAAAAGGCAACAATGCGCCGTTGCGTTCCCAAAGTTTAAAAGCTGCCCCTGCCGCGCTACCCGGCACCCACGCAGGCATATCATTGCCCGCGCGCGCACTGTGGCAGGCTCAGGAAGCGCGGGAATGTGCCCAGGGAACTGCAGCAAAATGGCAGTTTGCCGGACCCGACAATATTGGCGGCCGCATAACAGATGTAATAATGCCGCCAAACGATACCAATACCCTGTATGCGGCAGCAGCATCGGGCGGTGTTTTTAAATCGTCCGACCAAGGCAAAACATGGCTTCCGCTGTTTGATAATGAGGCAAGTCTGGCGGTTGGCAGTTTGGCGGTTAACCCGCAAAATCCGGACATATTGTATGCCGGCACCGGTGAGGCAAACGCCGGCGGCGGCTCTATAACCTACGACGGAACCGGCATTTACAAAAGTAACAACGGCGGCGTTACCTGGTACCAGACAGGACTTGAAGAAACCGGCAGTATTGCCCGCATTGCCATTGACCCCCGCAACCCGCAGCGCCTGTTTGCCGCTGCCATGGGTAAGCTCTTTGCCAATAACCCTGAACGCGGCCTGTACCGCAGTACAGACAGCGGTAAATCATGGGAAAAGGTCTTGTATTTATCTGAGGCTACCGGCTGTGCCGATGTGGCCATTAACCCTCAAAACCCCAAAATTGTATATGCTGCCATGTGGGAACGGGTAAGAAAACCACATTTGCGAAAATATGGCGGTAATACCTGCGGCATTTACCGCTCTTCCGATGGCGGAACCACATGGCAAAAGCTAACGGGCGGGTTACCGCAAAATGACCTTGGTCGCATTGGCATTGCCATTTCGGCAGCCAACCCCTTGGTGCTGTACGCCGTTTATGCCAACGAAACCGGTAATTTAAAAGGATTGTACAGAACCAACAACGGCGGTAATAGTTGGAACAGCATCAATGCACGCCCTTTGTACAACCAATACGATGATTACGGATGGTGGTTTGGCAACTTGAGGGTGCATCCAAATTACCCCGACTATCTCTATTTTTTAGGATTAGACCTTTGTTTTTCGTCTGATGGCGGTAAAAACTGGCGCAACCTTTCTGCCCCAACTGTTCACATGGACCAACATGCTTTGTTTATTCACCCGCTTTACCCGCGGTTAATGGTGCTGGGCAACGACGGCGGCGTTTACCTTTCCAACAATGCCGGCATTTCGTGGCAATCTCTGGCAGGTCCACCGGTTATCCAGTTTTATACCTGCGAATCCAACAGCAAACAGCAAACATACCTCTACGGCGGCACCCAAGACAACGGATTTTTGAAATCAAGCAACAATTTGTCCAATGACTGGGAAATATTGATTGACGGCGACGGAATGGAATTGCTCTCTGACCCCGCCAACCCGAAAATGTTGTATGCCGCCTACCAATACGGAAACCTTATGCGCAGTTTTGATGGCGGACTTACCTTTTTAGATGCTACCAACGGTATTGAAGAAAACGACCGGAAAATTTGGCGAACCCCCTTTGTTATTGACCCCTTGCAAAGCAATGTCTTGTATTACGGCGCCAACTACTTGTACAAATCAACCGACCATGCCGTGCAGTGGTACCCCGTTAGCCCCGATTTAAGCAACGGCAACAACACAGGAAACAACAATTTTGCCGCTATTTCCGCCATAGCCGTGGCGCCCTCCAACAACGATATGATTTATGCAGGTACCGACGACGGCAACCTTTGGGTTGCCTACAACAACTGTACCGATTGGATTGATATAACCGCCGGGTTGCCTGAACAATGGGTTAGCAGCATTGCGGTTAATCCCAAAGATGAAAACACTGTTTTTGTTGCCTTTTCGGGTTACCGGCAGGCCGATTTCAGACCACTCCTCTATAAAACCAACAATGCGGGAATAACCTGGAAACCGGCTGCAAACAACCTGCCCGAAGCGCCCGTCAATAAAATATTGTACAACCCCTCCGATACCGGCACTGTTTATATTGGAACCGATACCGGCGTTTTTTACACCCTTAACAGCGGAAAAAATTGGCAAATACTGGGCGCCAACCTGCCTGCCGTACCTGTTACCGACCTCTGCCTGCAACTAAAAGAACTCCGGCTTGTTGCAGCCACATACGGAAGGGGTATGTTTACCTTTGAGCTTGGCAATACGGCTGCAAAAGGCATCCCCTCCCGCCAATAACCTAAGCGCAAGCATAGTACCGGGTTTGCAGTTGCCCGAAAATGCCTATCTTTGCAGCGAGCTATACCCTAAACCTTTGCAAAATGAACAAGCCACAATTTAGCTGGCAAAAAAAAATGTACGGGCTGTTTGAGCAAAAAATTAAATTTGCCATTGCCTCTGCCATAGCTACGTTGGTAGATTATATACTCTACCTGCTCTTTACCCTTTATTTTTTCTTTGCCCCGGTTCCTTCCAATATTGTTTCCAGCTTTTGCGGCATGGTGGTTAACTTCCTGCTGCATAAACGCATGGTATTTACCCTGCAACGCAAGGTACACCATGCTTTTTTGCTCTCGCTGCTGGTATCGGTGGGCGGTATAGGGCTTGGAACATTCATTATTTACCTCCTTACTCAAGAAGTCTTCTTCCTTAAACATCAATACATTACTAAACTTATTGCCACCGGAATTGTGTTTTTTTATAACTTTTACTTTAAACAGTATGCCTTCGAAAAAAGAATGGGCTTATCGGAAAAATTAAAAAAAACCTCAGAACACGGTCAAAAAAAGAACCGGTTTTACCGCAATAACCCTTCTTAAAATTGCCCGCCGATAACCGGTGAGAAGCAACATTTTGCCCCTCGCTTTTGTTTACTACTAAAATAACCTGCTTGTATATGAAGCTGCAAAACATAAATAAATATCTGCCGGTTTTGGTAATGGCGGCAGTCATGCTCATTTTGCAAACCGATTGGGCTTTTGCACAATGCCCTATGTGCCGCGCTGCCGCCGAAGCCAATATTAAAGAAGGCGGTAAACATGCATTGGGGTTAAATGCCGGCATTTTATACCTGTTTGTTGCGCCATACCTTATAGTAGCAACCATTGGCTTTTTGTGGTGGCGAAACCACCGCAAAATAATCCGCGAAGAACAAACCCTCAACAGTAATAATTCACATGCCTCCTCTTAGGGCAACCTGCCGCCTTAACCGCACCATAATTTTTTGTGTATAATTTTAGGTCGCAACAATTGGATATTAACCAATTAGCCCTATCTTTGCACCGGAGAGATGGCAGAGCGGTTTAATGCGGCGGTCTTGAAAACCGTTGAGGGTGAAACCTCCGGGGGTTCGAATCCCTCTCTCTCCGCACCAAATAGCACGCGAAACACAGGTTATACCCTTGTTTCGCGTTTTGTTTTTTCTGCAATTTCCCACACTCTTTGTTGTATACCGAAAATATATTGCCCGCGCCGAATGATGCACCCGAAAAAAAAGACTCCCGGCATTAGCAAAAGCCAATAATCCGGAAGTCTTACAGCGCAAAAATGGGTGTCTTATCGAAGTACGAAACAGCAGTTGCGCCTTTCGGCCTAAAAGCAGCAATCAATATTGCTGCTAACACTGTGCAGGCATTCCAAACAAGGGCAAAATAAGCCCGCAGGTATAACCTTTGCGTAAATTATTTGTTATGTTTGGGTTAATTGTTTACCTTTATCCCCCATTCGGGCTTTACCCCATAAAGCCCTGCCGGCACCTGCTTCCTGCTTTCATCTTATCCAAAACCACATTTTCCCCACATGTATCTGCTGCAACAAGCAATCCTGCATATAAGCTACCTGTGTCAGGGAAAAAACATTGCGCTCCAAATTCCGTTGCAGCAAATTGAACATCAACCAACACCCGGTCTAACCCTGTCTTTTACCGTATCAGAGCACGATATCCAGACCCGCCGGCTGCAATTGCAATTACTTGCAACCGAAACGGTTCAACTGAGGCAGATTACTCTGCGTATGCCCGCAAATTTTTTGCCCAATGACCGGTTTTTCTGCAACGGTTTTCAATCCTGGACTTTTACCGATGAATTTACCAACCGCAGCCGTATGCTGCCTGTTAAGTGGTTTGCCAAACCCCTTGCCAATGCCTTTGGAGATTACCAATACTACCCCTACTCCCAAAAAAAAGGGCGCTTACATGGCTGGACCTATGCCTACCTGAAACATGCACCGAAGCAGCAGATGCCGCTCTTGTTTACTTTTCTCGGTTCGCTCAACGAACAGCACGCCTATACGCTCATTGAGTTTACACCCAACGCCCAACAGCCGGCAGTTGCTGTTTCGGCCGATTGTGAAGGATTATTGCTCAAACCCGGAAAACAGTTTTCGGCAATAAATCTGCTGCTTGCCTGCGGAGATGAAAATTTTGTTTTCAACACCTATTTTGAAAAACTTAAACAGGCTGCCCAAAATCGGTCAACCGATAAAAACCTTTCATTTACGTACAAAAAGCGTTTACCTTTTACAGAAACCGCCGGTTGGACAAGCTGGTATAACTATTACCAAAATATATCGGAAAGCATTGTTCTCGAAAATTTGCAAAATTTTGAAGCCCATAAAATTCCGGTTTCTATTTTTCAGATTGACGATGGCTGGCAGCAGGCAGTAGGCGACTGGACAAAAGTAAATGCTAAGTTCCCAAACGGTTTGGCACACATATCCCGAAAAATACAGGCTTCGGGTTACCTTGCCGGATTGTGGCTGGCACCGTTTATTTGCCAGAAACAATCAAGCATTTATAAGAATTTCCCGCAGTTTCTGCTGCGCCATGCAAACGGAAAACCGGTAACCGCCAGCTTCAATGTAGTGTGGAAAAGCTATATGTACCCACTCAATTTTTACCTGCCGCAAGTGCAGAATTATCTCAAAGAAGTATTTGACACCTTATTGAATCAATGGAACTTTGACCTGCTGAAACTAGATTTTTTGTATGCCGCAGCGCTTTGCCCGCCCCGGGGTAAAACCCGGGGAGAGGTCATGTACGATGTCATGAAATGGTTGCGACAGGTGGCAGGCGATAAATTGATTTTGGGCTGCGGTGTACCCTTGGGTGCTGCTTTTGGACATACCGATTTTTGCCGCATTGGGCCCGATGTGCATCTTGGCTGGGAAATGCCCCTGTTGAAGTGGCTCGGCAGTCGCGAAGGCGTTTCCACCTTCGGGGCAATCAAAAACACCATTCACCGCCGCCAACTCAATGGCCGTGCATTTTACAACGACCCCGATGTGAGCATTCTTCGGCTTCAAAACAACCAACTGACAGCAGAGCAACGCTATACCTTGTTTTTCATTAACCAGCTTTTCGGGTCGCTGCAGTTTGTGTCAGACAACATCGGGCAGTATAACGCCCAAACCATGCACTTGTACCTGTCGCAGTTTCCGTTAAGGCAAAAACAAATACAGGCGGTTTTTGAGCAAAATAATGTGTACAGCATCTATTTCACCATAGACAACCTGCACTACTTAGCCTTTAGCAATCTTTCCGGAAAATCAACCGCCATTAACCTGCTCAAAAGCCATCACCCGCTGCCGTATCCGTATTTTTACCACAACCGCCTGCAAACCATTGTTCCGGCAAATGAACCGATAACCCTGCAACCTTATCAAACGGTTTGCCTGTTGGCGGTAAATACCGGTCAAAACGGCGCTTTGGCCGGAGGAAACGCCCACCTGTTTCCCTGTGCCGATGTGGTAAACCTGCAAATAAATGAAACTGAGGTTACTTTTGAAACCCGAAAAATTCAAAACCTGCCCTCGCTCGTATGGCTGTTTGGAAACCACCCCGGAATGCAACTTATGGGTAAACACCCCATAACAATTCAGCAAATACCCGAAGGTTACCTGCTCCAATACGAAGTATGAGTAACACTGGGTCGGGATTTGAACAGCCAAATACTGCCCAAAAGGTGAAAAAGACACTGAAAGTGTCAAACATGAATAGCCGTATGTGCAACATACGGAAAAAAACAACCCAACGATAGCCACAACCTCGAAGAGGTTGAATGTAAGGTAGGCGGTTACCAACAACAATGCGTAAGCAACCATTTTCAGCTTGGCGCTACAAGAGCCGTTACTGCCTGCTTCGAAGGTGCAAAACTAAAGAGGCCGCCCGAAATGTTTCGGACAGCCTCTCTTTGCTCATGCTTAACAGCAGGTATGCCGTTTACAAACAACCTACCTCACCACCATCAGCCTAATCTGCTGCTGCTCGCCGCTTTCGGTTTGCAGCACGGCGTAGTAAGTGCCCGATGGCAACATGGTCATATCTAAAGGCAGTTCATATACGGTATTCTCCTCGGTTTGCCCATTAAACAATACTGCTACTTCCTTGCCCACCACATCATATACCGAAAGTCTGGTTTTTTCAGCAGCATTGCTGGTAAAGGTCACCGTTGTTTCTGCACCTGTCGGGTTCGGATATGCGCTCAATGCTACGCCACCCGTTGCCGCACCCGTTTTGCAACTCACAATAGATACCGTTGTACCCGCAGTAGCCGTACAGCCGTTGCTGCCCGTAACAGTAACCGTATAGGTGCCGCCCATCAGGTAGCTGGCCTTTGCCCGGCTGGGGTTTTGCAGCGTAGAGCTAAATACTGAGGGTCCTGACCACGAATACGACACACCGCCCGATGAAGTAAGGTTTATAATGCCGTTGACACATACCGGACTGTTGCTACCGGCCGTTGCCAAAGGTGCCGGATTTACCGTTACTGTTGTACTGGCAGTTGCTGTACAGCCTGCCGTATTGGTAACCGTTACCGTATAAACGCCGCCCATGGCAGTAGTTACCGCAGTACGGGTAATAGATGAACCAGTAGTTGTATAGCCTCCGGGACCGCTCCACACATAAGTTGAACCGCCAAAGGCCGTAAGTGTAATATTATCGCCCGCGCAAACCGTACCTGTACCGGATATGCTGCCCACAGGTGCCGAGTTTACCGTTACAGATATGTTGCCCGTTGACGTACAACCCGATGCATTGCTGACCGTTACCGTGTAAGTACCCGCCATGGCAGAAGTTGCCGGCGAGCGGGTTATGGTAGCGCCGGTTGCCGTATAACCGCCCGGACCACTCCATGAATAACCGGTTCCGCCGCTTGCCGTAAGCGTTATGGTTCCGTTGGCACAGTTGGCAGCATTGCCGCTGATAGATACCACAGGTTTGGCGTTTACCGCCGCAGATGTAATGGCAGTAGCCGTACACAAACCATTGCTTACTGTTACGGTATAGGTGCCGCTCATGGCAGTAGTAGCATTGCTGCGCAACGGATTCTGTGCCGTAGAGGTAAACCCGCCGGGGCCGCTCCACGTGTATGACGTACCACCCGATGCGGTTAACTGCAACGCACTTCCTGCACATATCGGGCCGTTGTTGCCCGCTGTAGCCGTTGGAAGCGTATTAACCGTTACCGTGCGGTTGGCGCTGGCCGTGCATCCGCCCGAACTCGTTACCGTTACCGTATAATTGCCCGATGAAGTGACAACAATGGTTGTTGCCGTGCTGCCAGTACTCCATTGGTAGGTGCCGCCGCCGCTGGCTGTAAGCGTTACCGAGCCGCCCGCACAGAACGTCGTAGCACCCGATGCCGTTATGCTGGCCGTAGCACCCGATACGGTTACCGTGCGGCTGGCCGTAGCCGTACAACCACCAGACGAGCTTGTTACCGTTACCACATAAGTGCCGCTGGTACTCACCGTTATAGAGGCAACCCCAGCGCCAGTACTCCATTGGTAGGTGCCGCCACCGCCGGCTGTAAGCGTTACGCTGCCGCCCGGACAAAGGGTAGTAGGCCCAGATGTTGTGATAGATGCTGACGGCGCCGGACTTACCGTAACTGTGCGGCTGGCCGTGGCCGTACATCCTGCCGAACTCGTTACGGTTACCACGTAGGTGCCCGAAGCAGTTACTACTATTGAGGAATTGGTAGTGCCTGTACTCCAGTTGTAAGTACCCCCGCCGGTGGCGGTCAGTGTTACCGAGCCGCCCGCACAAAATGAGGTGGAACCCGATGTGGTAATGCCGGCAGTAGGCAACGGATTAACCGTTACCGTGCGGCTGGCGGTGTTGGTACAACCAAAACCGTTGGTAACCGTTACCACATAAGTACCCGATGTATTGACCGTAATGGTGGAAGCCGTACTTCCGTTGCTCCATAGGTAGGTGCCGCTTCCACTCACCGTTAAACTTACCGAGCCGCCCGTACAGAACGTCGTAGCACCCGATGCCGATATGCTTGCCGAAGGCACCGGATTTACCGTTACCTTCAGGTTGGTGCTGGCCGTACAGCCATTGCTGTCTGTTACCGTTACAAAATAGGTAGCGCCCGAAGTTACCGTAATGGAAGCGGTCGTTAATCCATTATTCCACAGATACGATACACCACCACCGGCCGTAAGCGTTACCGAACCTCCGGAACAGAATGATGTTGGACCCGAAGAAGTAATACTGGCTACCGGCGTGGGATTTACCAGCACCGAAACGCTGGCAGTAGCAACACAACCGCCCGATGTGCTAACCGTTACCGTATAAGTACCCGACATGGCCGTAGTGGCGTTTAACCGGGTAAGCGTGCCGCCGTTTTGTGTATAACCTCCCGGACCGCTCCATTGGTACGCAATGCCGCCCGAAGCAGTGATGCTGATAGTGCTGCCTGCACAGTAAACCGTGTTGCCTGTTACGGTTGCAGTAGCAGAACTGGTTACCGATACAATGGTAGAAGCCGATGCAGTGCAGCCCGCAACATTGGTTACTGTTACAGAATATGTGCCCGACATAGCAAGCGTAGCGCCCGTAATGACAGGGTTCTGTGTCGTAGAACTGAAACCAAGCGGCCCGCTCCACAAATACGAAGAGCCTCCCGATGAATTTAAATTAATGGTTCCGCCTATGCAAGCAGGACCGCTGTTGCCGGCAGTTGCCGATGCAGCAGGGCCTACTGTTACCGTAGCCGAGCAGGTGGCTGTATTGTTGCTGGCGTCACTCACGGTTAATACAACCGTATTAGCGCCTGTCGTACTACAGTTGAATGAACCGGGAGCTACAGACAACAGGTTCACCGTACCGCAATTGTCATGACTGCCGTTGTTGATTTGTGCGGGGGTAATGCTCACCGTACCGCCGCTTCCCAACGAAACCGATATGTTTTGGCAATGTGCCGTAGGCAGTTCCGTATCGTTTACCGTTACCGTAAACGAACAAGTACCCGTATTGCCCGCGCCATCGGTAGCCGTTACTATTACCGTAGTCGTTCCAACAGTAAACGTACTGCCTGAAACAGGGCTGGCAACCGAAGTGGCAAAACAATTGTCCGTGGGCGGGGGTACTGTAAAGCTCACCGCCGCATTGCACTGCCCGCTTGCCGAGGATTGTGTAATACCAAGCGGACAAACTGCTGTTGGCGGCTGTGTATCGGCAACTGCTGTAATCACTACCGATGCCGTAGCCGTACAGCCGTTGGTGCCCGTTACTGTTACCGTATAAGTGCCTGCTGCAGTAGCAGTAGCATTCGCCAAACTGCCCAATCCGCCGCTCCATGAATAGGTGCCGCCGCCGGTGGCGGTAAGGCTGATGCCGGTGGTGGCACAGGTAAGTGTGGTAGTACCCGTGTTGTTTGTGATACCTGCGGTGGGCGGCGTGGTATTGCTGCCAATAGTAACCGATGCCGTAGCCGTACAGCCGTTGCTGCCCGTTACCGTTACCGTATAAGTGCCTGCTGCAGTAGCAGTGGCATTCGCCAAAGTACCCAATCCGCCGCTCCACGCATACGTGCCGCCGCCCGTAGCGGTAAGGCTGATGCCGGTGGTGTTACAGGTAAGCGTGGTGGCACCCGTGTTGTTGGTAATGCCCGCAGTGGGCGGTGTCAAATCCTGTGAAATAGTAACCGATGCCGTAGCCGTACAGCCGTTGGTACCCGTTACCGTTACCGTATAAGTGCCTGCTGCAGTAGCAGTGGCATTCGCCAAAGTACCCAATCCGCCACTCCATGAATAGGTGTCGCCGCCGGTAGCCGTAAGGCTGATGCCGGTAACTGCGCAGTTAAGCGTAAAAGTACCTGTATTGTTGGTAATACCCGCAATGGGAGCAGTGGTATTGCTGCCAATGGTAACCGATGCCGTAGCCGTACAGCCGTTGGTGCCCGTTACCGTTACCGTATAAGTGCCTGCTGCCGTAACAGTAGCATTCGCCAAACTGCCCAAACCGCCGCTCCACGCATACGTGCCACCGCCGGTAGCAGTAAGGCTGATGCCGGTGGTGGCACAGGTAAGTGTAGTAGTGCCCGTGTTGTTGGTAATACCTGCGGTGGGGGCAGTGGTATTGCTGCCAATGGTAACCGATGCCGTGGCCGTACAGCCGTTGGTGCCCGTTACCGTTACGGTATAAGTGCCTGCTGTGGTAACCGTAGCATCAGCCGAAGTACCCAATCCGCCGCTCCACGCATACGTGCCGCCGCCGGTAGCCGTAAGGCTGATGTCGGTGGTGGCACAGGTAAGTGTGGTAGTACCCGTGTTGTTGGTAATACCTGCGGTGGGCGGCGTGGTATTGCCACTCACC
>MTCR01000169.1 GCA_002212725.1 Sphingobacteriales bacterium TSM_CSM
ATTTTACAATAGCTAACACATAAAAAACGCATTATCCACTCGCAGCAAGTCTATTCTCTTTACCCAAACGCTTGGCAGAATAAGCCACAAACAACCACTTATTTTTAAGGTCGTCATAGTTCATTCCTTTACCGTTGTCTTTAATAACTATTCTTGCGTTGTCGGGTTCATAGTTGTTTTCAAAAATTACTTCAACTTTTGAAGCGTTTGCATCAAAAGAGTTTTTGACTAATTCAAAAACAGCAACAAACTCATCGGTAATCAACTCTTTACCGATAAGGTCTTTTAATGCTGCACTTATTTTGAATGTTTCTGTATTAGCCATTAAGAATTTGTTTTAAAGCTAAACCGGCCTGTTCGCCAAACAGAGGTGGAATTGCATTGCCAACCTGTGTATATCTTGGAACTTCAACAATACGCAATTTCCCTCCGGTTGTATATTTCTCTTTGAATTCAAACCAGTCTGGAAATGTCTGAATTCGGGCATATTCTCTAACACTTAAAATTCTTGGCTCACAATAGTGAACATAATCGTCAGGGTGTGATGTAAGTGTTGGAGCGGGCTTGTCAGGGTCTAATACTACAATGCCTCTTTTTTTTATGTTGTATTTTTCTCTTTCTTTTCCTTCAATCTTTTTCCCCTTTGGTGCTCTCGAGATAAGCGTTTGAAACAGTGATATTGTTTCCTTTCTGTGATTAGCGAGTCGGTGGCTGTCAGGAACAGATTTTGACGAAACTTTTAAACGCATCAATTTTTGATACGGGCTTTGCACTTTGCTGTAAACAGATGATAGAAATCCTATTGAATCAGGGCAATCAGCCGTTCCGTTTTTCTCTAACAAATCAGAAATGGCATCCTGCAAACTCTGGGTTAGTCCTAAACCTTTGCTTACCAAAAAGGATTCTCTTTTGCTTTTTATCAGCTCAAAGAAATGACTTGGTTTAAAGTGTGATTTTTCAAAAATGTCTTTTCTAATACCAACCAATATGAAGCGTGTTCTTTTTTGAGGTACTCCAAATTCTGAAAAGTCAATCAGTTCTCCGTAAACTTGATATCCTTTAAAATCTTTTCCTGAATGCCTCAAAGCTTTCTGAACAAACTCGGAATATTTAATCCCTTTGCTGCGGTTCTTCTCAAAGCGTTGTGTAAATCCTTTTACGTTTTCAAAGAATATAATTTTTGGCTGGACAAGCCGAATGAATTGAATGTAAGAATTAATTAATTCATTTCTGTGGTCACTCTCTTCTCTACGCCCCGCAGTAGAAAAACCTTGACAAGGTGGTCCTCCAGCAACCAAATCAACATTACCTCTTAATTCTTTAAGCTCTTTGGTTTTTCTTTTTAGCACTTCGTCTATGTCGTGCTGAGTTTTTTCTAACCACTCAGGCCAGTCAAAATGATTAAGCTTGTCGATTAAGTTGTGTTTCAAAGTTGCAAAAGCATAAGGGCTTTTTTCAATAGCGAATAAACCTTTCCATCCTGATTGATTTAAGCCAAGAGAAAGGCCTCCACAACCGGCAAACAAATCAATGTATGTGTTTTTTGTCGGCATAAATTATTTCTCTCTTGTAGGATTAAGCAGTTGTCGTATGTCAACATCAAGAACATGGGTGATTTCGGCAAGTGTTTCAATAGAAGGTTGTCTTACGTTGTTACACCATTGCGAAACAGTCGCCTGATTTTTTCCGAACTCGTCCGCGAGCCATTTGTTTTTCTTGTTTTGCTCCGCCAACACACCCCTAATCCTATTTAGCTCTTTTGTAGTCAATTTCTTTGTGTTTTACGCAAAAATATGTATAATTCAGTGAAAGAAGTTCTCTTTCAAGTAAATTTATTTGCATTGGTAAAAGTTTATCTCTTTTCGTTTTGTGAAGAGTCGGCTTTGAGTGTCGGCTCATTGGTTTGTGTCAAGTTGTAAAAGAACTGTCCAATTAAAGTCTGTTTAATTGTCAGGTTGCAAGGTTTCCGTTTTTCAGGTGTCATTGTCAGGGTTGCGTTGTCTTTTTACGCTTGCCTGTAACAATGCGGCAATACAACCTTGGCTGCTCAAATTTACAATTGTCTTGCCGGTTAATTTTCAACTTTTTTTGAAAGCAGGAGGTATTGCCGCAAAAAAATGCTCTGTGTAGGCAAACAATTTGTATCTTTAACCCTTGTATAAACAGGCAAGGCAATTATTACCCCACCCCTTATGGCAGCAGGCATTACGCTCAACGATATACAAAAAACAATAGAACCCCAGATACAACTGTTTGAAAGCAAGTTTAAAGAATCGGTGCGCAGTAAAGTGCCCTTGCTCGACCGCATTATGTACTATATTGTGCAGCGAAAAGGCAAACAAATGCGCCCCATGTTTGTGTTTTTTTCAGCAAAGCTAATAGGCGGCATTACCGATGCCACCTACCGCGGCGCCGCCCTGATAGAACTGTTGCACACCGCCACCCTGATTCATGATGATGTAGTAGATGATGCCAATGAGCGCAGGGGTTTTTTTTCGGTAAATGCGCTTTGGAAAAACAAAGTGGCGGTGTTGGTAGGCGATTACCTGCTCTCAAAAGGGTTGTTGCTGGCCATTGACAACCAGGATTTTAACCTGCTGCAGGTAGTATCGAGGGCGGTTAAAGACATGAGCGAGGGAGAACTGTTGCAAATGGAGCGCAGCCGCAGCCTCAACCTCGATGAGCCGGTTTATTTTGATATTATACGCAAAAAAACAGCTTCGCTCATTGCCTCTGCTTGTGCCGTAGGGTTTGCTTCTTCGGTAACCCATGCAGACCGGCAACAAATGGTATGGGACATTGGCGAAAAAATAGGCATCGCTTTCCAAATACGCGATGACCTGTTTGATTTTGGCGCCGAAGATGCCGGTAAACCTAAAGGCATTGATATTAAAGAAAAAAAACTTACCCTTCCGGTAATTTATGCCATTAACAACGCCTCTGCCGCCGACAGGCGCCGGGTTATTTATACCATTAAAAACCAACACAACAACAAGCAAAAAGTAGCCGAAGTAATTGATTTTGTTTGGAAAAGCGGTGGTATTGAGTATGCGCAGGAAGCCATGCACCGTTACCGCAAGGAGGCCCTTGCCTTGTTGGCAGAGTTTCCGCCCGGCGAGGGCAGAACCGGATTGGAACAATTAATATGGTTTACCATAGAACGCAAAAAATGACCTTTGCCCGTTTTTAGCCGCCCCAACCTTACCATGTTGCCCCAATACTTACCCCGCCGTAGTAGTTTATACCCGGCGATGGGTTAAAATAGCGCCTGCCCGGGGCATTGAGGTTATGAAACGAACTGTATTGAGTGTTTAACAGATTGTTTATTCCAAAAAATGCTTCGGTCTGCCAGTGTTTGGCAAAAGTGCGCTTAATGCCAGCCCGCATATTAAGCAGATGACTTGCCGGTGCAAAATCGGTATTGGCGTTGTTAAGGGGCATTTTGGCGTAGTAATAATGGGCTGCGTTCAGGTAGAGGCCGGGTTGCAGGGCAAGGGTTGCCCCGGCCGAAAAGGTATGTTTGGGTACTCCGGGTATTTGGTTGTTTTTATATTGGTCGGGCGCATCGGGGGTGTATTGCTCAAAGGTAAACTTTTGCAGGGCATAGGCAGCCCAAAGGTTAAATTGTTGCAATACTTTTGAGGTGCTGTTTACCAGTCCGGCGTATAAGGCAGTTTCTATGCCGCTGTGCAGGGTTTTACCGGCATTGTAGTAAACGGCAGGCTGCCCCTGGGCAAGAATTTCATTGGTAAGGTGCAGGCGGTAGGCACTTATATCGGCGCTCAGGCGGCCGGCAAGGGCGCTCCCGCGCAAGCCCAGTTCGTAGTTGGTTCCGTTTTCGGCGGCAAGGCCGGTATTCACCTTTCCATCGGGCAAAATAATTTCTTCAACGGCGGGTGGCGCAAACCCCCGGCTTACCGAGGCATAGGCCGACAGGTTGGGCGTAAATACTTTTGTAAGCCCGGCACGGGGCGAAAATACCGGTTTCAGGTTGTTGGTTGCCGAAAAATTAATTGAATCGGGCCTTGTTGCCAGCAGTTGGTCAATTCGGTAGAGGTTCAGGTTATAGCTTCCGCCCAAATCCAGAAAAAATTGTGCAGGCAGTTGCAAATTTACCTGCCCAAACACCGAAACCTGCGATTGGAACAATTCATTGTCTTCGGTTATATTACCCGGTATTCCTTGCAGGTTCTGATAATTTTTTGAAGCCAAAAAACTGTGCAGCCACTCGGCGCCGGCACTAAAACGGGCGTTCAGGTACTTGTTTTGCGGGGTGTTGCAGTTGGTTTGAGTTCTAAGGTTAAAACCGCTGCCACTTTCGCGCTTAAAGCCGCTGTTAAAATTGCTGGTGCCAAAGGGGTTATCTTTTACCTCATAAAAAGCCGTTGCCGATGATATATTGCTCCACCGGCTGTTGGCGCGGTAATGTTGCGATACACCGGCAATGAGTCTTTGTTTATCAACATGGGCGTTTAGTTCTTTGGCCATGCCGCCGTACTGCCGGGGGTTAAGGGCTGCGGCGGTGCTGTCAATATTGCCGGCAATGTCAAAGCGCACATCGGCATATAGCGCCATAAGGGTAATGGTGCGCTTGTCATCGGGAAAAAAACGGGCAATGGCATTAATGCCGTTAAACCGGTGGGTTTCGTGTTGCCGGTAGCCGTTCCAGTTGCGGCGGGTATAGGCAGCGCTAAGGGTTGCCGTATTGCTGCCTGTGTGCAGGGCGGCATTGTACTGCTGCAACCCGTAGCTGCCCCAAAGGGCGGTTGTTTGCACGGTTGTTTGCAGGGGCGTGGCAGGGGCGGCGGTAAACAGCAAGGCACCGCCGGTTCCGGCTCCGTACAGACTGCCGGCGGGGCCTTTTATTACCTCTAAGTTGCTTAACAGGGTAAGGTCGAGGTTGTTTATGGGGTTTTCGCCTCCGGCATCGGTTATGGGCATATCGTTCAGATACATTTTAATATTGCGCATACCAAATGGCGAGCGCAGCAAACTGCCCCTTATAGAAATGCGATAGCTGCCCATAGAGCGCTGCTCCATTTTAACACCCGGTATGCGGTTTATGGCCGGTATTGCCGAGGTGTTGTCCCACTGTTGCAGGTCGGCAGTTTTTAGTTGTGCAATGGCTGCGGGTGTATGCAGCAGTTTGGTTCTGCCGTAGGCGCTTACGGTAACGGCTGCCAGTTGTTCTGTAGCAGGGTTTAGCAGCAGGCGCACCGGGCGGCCGTTGGCCGGAATTTCTGTTTCCAGTTTTTCAAACCCTATGAAAGAAACCGATAACCTTTGGCTGGAAGTTTGCGCTTCCAGGGTAAATTGTCCCGATGCGTTGGTAACCGTACCAAGTTTTGATGGCAAGACTGTAACAGTTGCCCCGGGCAGCGGTTCAAGGGTTTGGGCATTTAACACCCACCCTGTTACGGGGTTTTGTGCCTGTAGCCGGCAAGAGCAGGCAAACAGCAACATGACAGGCATTATATACCGGCAATTGCGTTTAAAAAAGGCAGAAAAGGCAAAGGGCAGGGTATGTAAGAGTGTAATCATGGTATTATGTTAAGGAGCATGAGCGTAAACCGCGTCTTATGGTTTTTGTTTTTCGGGCAAAATATACCCTTCAAAATGCCGGTTAGCCCTTTAAAAGGGCGTTTATTTCAGTTTGTAGGCAAACAGGTTATTTTCTGCACCGCCGGCAATTAAAATGGTTCCGTTGTCATCGAGCAAATCAGAGGTAATAAAAGGCGTTGAGGCCGGCAGCGGAAAGCCGCTATGGTTTTCGCCCTTGGGATTTAGCAGGTAAATTTGGCGGCTGTTTTCGCAAAAAACGCCGGTATAGGCATATTTTTCGCCTGCAATTGTTGCCGGAAAAATGGCCGTGGGGTGTGGGGCATCTGTAAAGGCATATTCAAACAGTTTCTTTTTATCTGAAAAAGCATACACTTTATTGTTGCTCATAAAAACAAATTCACCGGTGTTGTTTCCCTGCAGGTTGGCGGTAAAAAAGCCGGCGGTGGGGCTAATGTTTATGTATTTTTTACTCCATTTAGTGCCATCGGGGGCAATAATATAGGTTTGGCTGTTTCGGGCGGTGGCTGCAATTTTGGGTTTATCATCGCGCAGGGTAATTTGTGGCGGGCCAATGAGCGGGCTGCCCGTAACAATTTTCTGTTCCAGTTGCCCGTTGGGCGAGAGCAGGTAAATATTGCCATTGGTGTTGGCAGCCAGCAGGTATTGTTTGTTGAGGTGGGTAAAATACTGTAAATCAAAAGCCATGAGCGACAGGTATTGCCGGGGGTTCCAGCCGGGCACGGGTTTACCGCTTTGTTCGTAGCCGTAAATGTTGTTGTTGCCGCACGGAACAAAGTAGGTATATTCTTTTTTGCCTTCAAAATCTACTGCCAGCAGCCCCTTTACCGCCGCCGAACTGAGTTTTATGGGGTAGTTTTGCACGTCTTGTCCGGTGCGGTCTAAGAGATAAATGCGGTTGGCCGTATTAAAAAGGAAGTATAAATTGCCGTTATTGTAAAAATCTATTTGCTGAATTTGCCCCAGCACCGGTTTTTCGAACTGCCGTTTCCACAAAATTTTACCGGTGCGGCTAATGAGGTAAAGGTTATTGCTTTTATCAAGCGCCAGCAGTTCTTTTTCGCCATTAAGAAAATTGGCAGCAATTTGCGGTACTTGGGCGGCTTGGTCTTGCAAGGTTACGCTCCAGAGCAGGGTGGCCGGGGTGTTTTCGGCTTCGGCCGTGGTTTCGGGTTGTTGGGTTTGGGCAGCGTAACCAATGAGTCCGGTTGCCTCAATTTCGGTTCCTGATTTTTGCAGTTGAAATGCTACCGGGGTAAAGCGGCGGTAATAGTTGTTTTTTTGGGTAAAATCGTGCAAAAAGGTTTGCGATGCGGTAGCTTTTATGAGTTGGGTAAGCCTTTCGGGCAAAAAATAGACAAAGGTGTTGCTTTCCGGGTGTAATCCGTTTTCAAACTGTTGGTAGTGTTTATCGGTTGCCAGCGTTTGCCGGACTGTATAGTTTTCAATAAGCACCTGCAAATGCTCGGCAGTGGGGGCAAACAACACAAAACCGTTAATAATAGTACACCAGGCGTTGTTAAACAGCGCCGCGGTGCTGTTGCCCAGCAGCGGTTGCAGCATATTTTGGGCGGCTGCGGGTTGCAGGGTGTAGCCTTTGTATGTAATTGGTTTTGCATTTTTGGGTTGCAGTTGGCGCAGTGCTGCGGCAGCCTGAGCCGAGTCGGCAAGGGCAACGGCGGCAAAAGCAATATCGGCAATATTGCCCGATGCGGGTTCGGTAATTCCGAAAGCCCATTCTTTGCCGGCCCAGTTAAGTTTTGGGCTATTGGTATTGTTAAACAGGTTGTCTTTTTTTTGCCGGGCAATTTTTTGCACATCGTTGGCGCGGTTGTAAAAAAGAAAGCCGGTGTTGTAGGGCAGCACGTTGGCTATGGTTACCCTTGTAGGGCAGCTTTGCTGCAACACGGGCAGCACAAACAATTGTTCGGTGGCGCTTAGTTTGCCGCTTAACTCAAAGCCGTTTTGCTTTGGAATAACATTAAAAGATGCCTGGCTGAAATTTTGTTGCAAGGCAGAAAAAACCGATTGCCGGATGCCCGATTTAAGAAAAATGGTTTCGAGCAGATGCAGGTTACTGAAGTTACTGTGTAGGGTAAAGCCGCCGTTGTCTGATGGCAGACTTTTAATAAACTGCACATAATTACCCGAAAACCAGCGGTGGTACTCTGTAAGTGCTTCATCAACCAGAATAGGCACGGCAGAGGCAACCACTATTTTACCGTCTTGCGCAATGGTAAACACCTGTTTTTGCGGCAGGGCAAGTTCGTAAATAGTGGTGTTTTTAAAGGTACGCAGTTCAGACGGAATGCCCCGGCGGCTGAGGCTGTCAATTAAATCGGGCAGCGGCATGCGCAGGGCATCGGGCGAGGTAAACAGCACAAAATCATAATCATCGGCTTTGGTAACATGCAAAGAAGCCAGCAGGTTTGGCGCATCGGGCAATGCCGGGTTCAGAAAGAGCGAGTCCAGCAGGCCAAAAGCATTTTCCAGTTTACCCACTGCGGCAAATTGGCGCCAATCGGCAAAAGCGGCATTTTGCCTGAGTTGCCGGTGCAGTTGGCGGGCATCATGGGTTTCAAATACCACAATGGCGCTTTCGGGTATGGCCGAAAACAATAAACGCCGCCCGTCTGCTGAAACATACAGATATAAAGCTGCAAATGAAAGCGCCAAAGTAAGAATAAGAATAGTGTTTTTGCGCATTGTGGGGTGTTTTATTACCTTTGCAGGCGGGCAGCAAGTGCCATTCTTTTAGCTGGTAATTCTGCTTTTACAAACAGGTAAAGTGTAGCTGTTTTTACCGCAATGAAGCGGCGCTTTTGTCATACTATTGTATGCCGGCCGGTTTTTTTGGGCAAATATAGCAAACTTAACCACTTTTAGTTGGCTTCGCAGCAAATTGTTTTTGTATAATTTTTACCCGGTAAACCCTCAAAAGGTAAAGCCTGTTTATTTGTGGAAAACCATACTCATTTATATTTTTTATGCAAAAGAACTTTATTGTTATTGCTGCCCTGCTGGCCGCTGCTGCCGTAATGCTGGGCGCTTTTGGCGCACACGGGTTAAAGGCAAAACTTACCCCCGACCAGTTGCAGGTTTTTGAAACCGGGGTAAAGTACCAGTTTTACCATGCACTTGGCTTGTTTTTACTGGGTTTACTCATGTTTCAACACCACAGCAACCCGTTGTTGGTTTATGCCGGATATGCTTTTATGGCCGGCATATTGTTGTTTTCGGGTTCGTTGTATTTGCTGGCAAACAAAACATTGCTGGGCATAGAGGGCTGGCGCTGGCTGGGGCCGGTAACACCGCTGGGCGGTTTGTCTTTTATTGCCGGCTGGCTGCTGCTTGCAGCAGGCGTTTGGCGAAACTGAAAGCGCCAAAATAAAGCCTGACTCCATCTGTCATTTACCATTATAATAACCACCAACACACACGCCGGGTTATGAATTTATACCAGACTTACGTTGCTAAAATGCACAAAATTGCCGATGTAAACCACGCCATAGCTGTTTTGGGCTGGGACCAGGAGGTGTATTTGCCCGATAAAGGGGCACACCACCGCGCCCAGCAAATAGCCACCCTGGCAGGTGTGGCACACGAAATGGCAGTATCGGCCGAACTGGAAGACCTGCTGGGCAAACTATTGGAAGAAGGAAATCTTACCTTTGAACAACAGAGAAATATTGCCGAAACCCAAAAACATATTGACCGCCGTAAAAAACTGCCTACCAACTTTGTAGTGCAGCTTACCAAAGCAGTATCGGCAACCTACCAAGCCTGGATGAAAGCCCGGAGCGCCAACCACGGCAACGGCGATTTTACCCTTTTTGCCCCGCAACTGAAACAATTGGTGGACCTTAAACGCGAAGAAACCACCTGCATAGGCTACGCCGACCACCCCTACGACGCCCTCATTGATGAGTTTGAACCGGGTGAGAAAACCGCCGACCTTACCGTTTTATTTGCCGATGTGCGCCGCCAACTGGTGGATTTTGTGAAAGAAATACACCACCAACCGCAGGTAGATGACCACTGGATGTTTGAACACTACGATAAAGACAAACAATGGCATTTCGGGTTGGAATTGCTGAAACAAATGGGGTACGACTTTAAAGCAGGCCGGCAAGATATTTCGGCACACCCGTTTACCACCAGTTTCGGCATGCAAGATGTGCGCGTTACTACCCGAATTAATGAACACGACCTGCACGAAATGATTTGGGGCTGCCTGCACGAAGGCGGCCACGCCCTGTATGAACAAGGCCTGCTGCCCGAAAACTATGGCCTGCCATCGGGTTCTTATGTGTCGCTGGGCATTCACGAGTCGCAATCGCGCCTGTGGGAAAACAACGTGGGGCGCTCATTGCCGTATTGGAAAGCTAACTACGCCCAATTGCAGGCACAGTTTCCCGAAAGATTGGGCAACGTACCATTAGAAGCGTTTTACAAGTCAATGAATAAGGTAAACCCCTCGCTCATTCGCACCAATGCCGATGAACTAACCTACCATTTTCATATATTAGTGCGCTTTGAAATTGAAAAAGCCCTTATAGAAGGCAGTATTGAGGTAAACGACCTGCGCGAAATTTGGAACCAGAAATATAAAGAATACCTTGATGTAACCGTGCCTAACGACCGCAAAGGCATTTTGCAAGATATTCATTGGTCGCACGGCAGTTTCGGGTATTTTGCCACCTACTCGTTGGGCAGTTTTTATGCAGCGCAGTTTTTTCACCGCGCTTCTCAAGATATTCCGTACCTGCAAACGCTTATTGAACACGGCAACCTGCAACCCCTGCTGCAATGGCTGCGCACCAACATACACCAGCACGGGCAACTTTACCCCGCCGAAGAACTTTGCAAACGCATTACCGGAGAAAAACTGAACTTTAAATATTTTATGGAGTATGCCCGCCAAAAGTACAGTTTTATCTACGATTTGCGTTAATATACTGCCGCAAAGCAAACCGGGGCAATCTGTTAAAATCATTCTTTTATTAAAATAACCACCTTATTGCATGAAAAAAAACAACCTTTTTCTTAAAGCACGGCACACCGGCGGTTTTTTATTGCTGTTGTTGTTGCTGGCAGGGCAACCCGCCGCTGTTTGGGCGCAAAAGAACAACAACAAAGACAAACCCGAACAAAACACGCAGGCACAAACCGATGATGAAGCCATACGCAAGTACCTGAAAGCGCAAAAACTGAACAAGAAATTTAAAAAAACCGATTCGGGCGTTTACTACCACATTGAAAAAGAAGGCGATGGTACACCCGTAAAACCCAATACCAAACTGAAAGTGCATTACAAAGGCACCTTGCTTGATGGTACAGTATTCGACTCCTCGTATGACCGGGGAACCCCTATTGAGTTTATGCCCAACATGGTTATAAAAGGCTGGCAAGAGGGGTTGGCTCTCTTTACCCAGGGCGCCAAGGGCACGCTCATTATTCCGTCGGGGTTGGCTTATGGCAACCGCGCCATGGGCGACAAGATTGCTGCCAATTCTATTTTGCGCTTTGATATGGAACTGCTGGAGGTAAAAGAAACCGCAGTACCGCAAACGCCCGTAAACGCACCCAAACCCAATCAGGCTAAAATTGACGATGATGCCATACAAAATTACCTTAAAAAAGAAGGGCTGACCGATAAGGCACAAAAAACCGAATCGGGTTTGTATTATATTGTGGAAACCGAAGGTACCGGCAAGCAACCCGATATAAATGCGCAGGTAACCGTACACTACAAAGGAAGCCTGCTCAACGGCACAGTATTCGACTCTTCATACGACCGCAAAGAACCCCTTAGTTTTCCGTTAAGCGGGGTAATACAGGGCTGGCAGGAAGGCATACCCAAACTGAAAGAAGGCGGTAAGGGGGTACTCATTATTCCATCAGGGCTGGCTTATGGCGGCAGAGATTTGGGCGTTATACCGGCAAACTCGGTACTGCGCTTTGATGTGGAATTGCTGGGGGTTAAAAGTGGCGAGTAAAATATTTTCCTGCAAATACTGCCAGCTTATAGAAATGCGTTAGTATTTTGCCGGCAAAATGAACATGTGTTACAATTACTAAACAAATTCATAAAACACTTAAACAAAATCTGTTCCATGAAAAAAGTGAACTTCAAAAACGTATTTACCTTGTTGCTTGCTGCAGCTATGTTGTTTGGCAGTGTTAGTTGCTCAAAAAGCAAAAAATCGCAAAAAACGCAGGAACCTGTAAAGAAAGAAGCTAAAATGAAAAGTTCGAAGTAGTTTTTGCGGGTAATCTTGCTATGCAAATAAATCCCGTATATGACAAGGCGGCAGTTCTGCAAAGAATTGCCGCCTTTGTTATTAATTGCCCATGCAGAGGGGGCTTAAACGCTGCCACAAAAAACGAAAGCTCAAAGTTACACAAGGTTGCTCATAAAGCAGGGAGGGGTAAAAATGAGCAAACCAACTTTGCGGGTTTAGCAAAACTTTGTGCCCTGGTGGCAAAAAGCAGCAAGCGCAATGCGCTGCGGTGACAAAACCGCATTTTTTACCTGCGGCCTACCGGCAACTGAATACCCAAGGTAAAGTTCAGAAAGCCAAACCCCATTCGGGTTTTGTTAAAACGGTAAGGTTCATACAGCCCACCCGAATTAACGTTAAATTGCGCCTGCAAATCTTTGTCTATTTTGGTCATGGGGTTAAATGCATGGTAATCTACCTGCAAATAAGTCAAATTCCGGGTTACACCTGCCCCCAATGAAAAAGACAATCCGCCGCCGTTCAAAACATCTAAGGTATTGCCCGCATAACCCGGCCTTGGACTTAAAAAATTGGTTACCCGGTTGTATTTAACCGAAACTGCCGGGTATGCATTCCATCGGGTTTTGCTTCGGTCTTTTATGTAGTATTTTGCCTGTGCACCAAATCCCCACCAAATTAAGTTGTCTTGCGTGGCGTAATCGTAATAGTTGGTAAAATAATAAAAACTCATTATCGGAGCCACAAACAATTTATTGTTGTAAAAGGGGTTAAAGTTGAGCATAAATTCAACACCGTTTCCAAACGGAAACACTTCTTTTAACTCGTAGCCGGTAGAAAGTCCGGCATTTAACCCCGCTTCAAAAACCATAAACGGAAAATTGCGCTCACCGGGTTGGCTGCGCCTGGGTTCATCGGGGTAAATGGTATCTGTTTCCTGCAAAACGGGTTCGCCGGTGGTGTAATCATACACCTGTTTTTTTTGGGCAAATGCCTGCTGCGGTGTGGTTAGCATAAGCAACAGCAGGCACAGGCAAGGCAGGCAAAGGCTTATGCCGCCCGCCAACCGCTTTGCGGCAGTAAAAAAGGGTGGTAGTTCAACATAGTGCATATATAGCCATTGGTTTAATGAAGCGGTAAAAATAAACAATTTGGCTGGTAAATGGCAGTTGTTACTCTCCTTTAATGCAATTGTGCAGGGCAACCTTCTGTAAGAAGAACAACAAAATATAAAAGAACGGTAAGTTTTACAAGCCCTTACTACTGCTTTTTGGTTTGTTTACCATTTAAAACACCCATATCCAAACAAATGTTTACCTTAATGTTAATATAGTTCATTGGTTCATGTAACTTTGCCATGTTTAACAAGTCAAACCCTAAACCGGATGTGAAGGCTATTGTTACATGTAAGCAATTATTAACCCTTAAACAGTATAACCATGTTAAACAGCATTAAATTATTATTGTTTTCAGTTGTTGTGTTGATAGGAGTTACAGAAGCAACGCTGTTTGCGCAAACCAAGGCTGTTAGTTCTGCCAATGTGCAGGAAAAACCCCGTTTAAATGCTTTTAAAACGGCGCCGCTGGGGCCAATGGTAGGTAATTGGGGCATCACCTATGAGCGCGGTCAGGTTTTTAAAGACCATATTTCGCTCGAAGTTAATTTGGGTTATAAATCTGCTCCGTTGCTGTTTGGCGGTTGGCTGAACGATGCCGGTGCAGGCATGAGTGGTTTTTATGTAAATGCCGGCCCTAAAATTTATTTCGGAAAACAAGAGTTTTACATACCCGGCATGGTGCGCACACACCCCATGTTTGGCTGGTATTTTAAACCCGAAGTAGGTGTAAGGCACATTGTTTATAGTTCCGACGGCAGCAGCGATGTGAAATCTACCGCCGCCCGGCTGGTGTTTAATTTTGGTAAACAGTGGATTAGCAACAATTTTGTGTTTGAACTGTACACCGGCGTTGGCTATGCCTACCGCAACTATGAAGGGGAAGGCGATTTTCTGGAGGATGTTAAAGATGAAATTAACGAAAATTTCCCTGTTACCGCACAAAGCGGCATACGGTTGGGGTTTCTCAGTAAATAACCCAACAACCCAATAAATACCATGTACAGGGCAGCGCCGTTACCGGTAACGCTGCCCTGTTTTGCTTGTAAGCAGCCTGTTTTGGCGGTAATGCCTCATTTTACTATACAAACAAGCGGCAAAACCGTTTTTTTGCCCCCGGTTACCTTTTTTTACCTATCTTTGCCGCAAACAAACCCGTATGTATTATAACAACATTTTAGAAACCATAGGCAACACGCCATTGGTAAAACTCAACAAAATACCCCAATCATACGGCATACAGGCAACGGTATTGGCCAAGGTTGAATCGGTAAACCCCGGCAACTCGGTAAAAGACCGCATGGCGCTTAAAATGCTGGAAGTGGCAGAACAGGAGGGGCGCATACAACCCGGCGGTACCATTATAGAATGTACATCGGGCAATACCGGCATGGGGCTGGCCATAGCAGCAGTGGTAAAAGGCTACAAATGTATTTTTACCACCACCGACAAACAATCGAAAGAAAAAATGGACATTCTGCGAGCCATGGGCGCCGAAGTAATTGTTTGCCCCACCAACGTAGAACCCGACGACCCACAATCGTACTACTCCGTTGCCCGAAGGCTGAGCCAGGAAATACCCAACTCCATACACATGAACCAGTACGACAACCTGGCAAACCGGCTGGCACACTACGAAAGCACCGGACCCGAAATATGGCGCCAAACCGAAGGTAAAATTACCCATTTTGTAGTGGCAGCCGGCACCGGCGGAACCGTAACCGGCACTGCCATGTACCTTAAAGAACAAAACCCCGCCATACAGGTTTGGGCTATTGACACCTACGGCTCGCTGCTCAAAAAATACTACGAAACCGGCGAAATTGATTACACCGAGGTATATCCGTACATTTCCGAAGGGTTTGGCGAAGATTTTGTGCCGGCCAATTACGATATGTCGGTAATTGACCATTTTGAAAAAGTAACCGACAAAGACGGCGCGCTTATGGCCCGAAGAATTGCCCGCGAAGAAGGCATTTTTGCCGGCTACTCGGCCGGCTCGGCGCTTATGGGGTTAATACAACTCAAAGACCGCCTCAAAGATACCGATTTGGCGGTAATTATCTTTCATGACCACGGAAGCCGCTATGTTGCCAAATTATACAACGACGACTGGATGCGAAAACAGGGCTGGTTGTAGCAACTATATCCCCCAAATAAAAACAGTCTGCCTTTATCAATAATGCCCAAAACATTTGTTTTAAAACAGTTGCCATGAACCACAGCCTAACCATGCAGCAAACCGTGCTGCTGAATGCCACACCACAAAAAGTGTGGAATGCCCTTACCAACCCCGCCATTATTAAGCAGTACCTGTTTGGTACCGAAACCGTTACCAATTGGGCAGCCGGCGCCGAAATCATATTTCAGGGCGAATACCAGGGGTATCAATACAGGGATAAAGGCGTAATACAACAAATTGAACCATTACAACTATTGCAATACACCTATTGGAGCAGTTTTTCGGGATTAGAAGATTTGCCCGAAAATTATTCGATGGTAATGTACCAACTGCAGCCGCAACCCGGTAATACCACTTTGCTTACCCTGACTCAGCAGGGTTTTACCTCCCCGCAAACCCTTGAGCACTCGCAAAATAACTGGGCAATGGTTCTCAAAACGCTTAAAGATATTGTGGAAGCAGGGTGAAATTAACGTTTTTTGTTTTATAAAATCCGAAAGCAGGAAGATGCAATTCACCCTCCGTCCCTGGGCAATAACCGATATAGATAGTTTGGTACTATATGCCAACAATTACAACATTGCCAAAAACCTTACCAACCAATTTCCGCACCCTTATACGCGGGAGGCCGGTATAGCATTTATTCTATACGCACAAAGCCACAACCCCACCTGCATTTTTACCATAGACATTAACGGACAGGCATCGGGCGGCATAGGGCTTCATACCCAACCCGATATTCACTGCAAAAACATGGAACTGGGTTACTGGCTGGCCGAACCATTTTGGGGGCAGGGCATTATTACCCGCGCCATTGGGCAAATGGTGCAATACGGTTTTGAAAACTTTGACATTACCCGAATTTTTGCCCGGCCTTTTGGCACCAATATCGCCTCGCAAAAAGCCCTTGAAAAAGCAGGCTTTGTACTGGAAGCCCGCCTTGAAAAAACCTTGTTTAAATACGGCGAGTTTTTAGATGAACTGATATACGCCGTAAGACGTCCTTAATTAATATATCCGATGCAAATAACAAAAACCGTTTGGATTCTGTCGGCAGTAAGTTTGTTTACCGATATGGCCAGCGAAATGCTGTATCCCATTATGCCTGTTTACTTAAAAGCCATCGGGTTTTCGGTGCTGCTTATAGGGGTGTTGGAAGGGGTGGCCGAAGCAGTTGCCGGTTTGAGCAAAGGATATTTCGGCAAATTATCCGATAATTCGGGCAAGCGCGTGCCTTTTGTGCAGTTGGGATATGCCCTGAGCGCCATTTCAAAACCCATGATGGCCATGTTTGTGTACCCCGCCTGGATTTTTATTGCCCGCACCACCGACCGCATAGGTAAAGGCATACGCACCGGCGCCCGAGATGCCCTGCTGTCTGATGAAGCAACCCCTGCCACAAAGGGTAAAGTTTTCGGGTTTCACCGGTCTATGGATACGCTGGGGGCAGTTTTAGGACCCAGCCTCGCCTTGCTGTATCTGTGGTATTATCCAAATGATTATGGCACGCTGTTTTTGCTGGCTTTTTTACCCGGCATGGCAGCCGTTTTTGCCTCTTTATTACTCAAACAAAAAAACCGACCCGAAATTAAGCGCAGCGCCGGCACCTCCTTTTTCGGTTTTTTGCATTACTGGAAAGAAAGTCCGCCCCAATACCGGAAAGTAGTGGCCGGCCTGCTGGCTTTTGCCCTGTTTAACAGTTCCGATGCGTTTATATTGCTCAAAGCCAAACAAAGCGGCCTTACCGACAGCATGGTTATAGGGCTGTATATTTTTTACAACCTCATATATGCCCTGAGCGCTTACCCCGCCGGCATATTGGCCGACAGGCTGGGGTTAAAAAACATGTTTTTGCTGGGATTGGGCATTTTTACCGCCGTTTATGCCGGTATGGCTTTTACCGCATCTTTTACCGTTTTTCTGCTGTTGTTTTTCCTCTACGGTTGCTATGCCGCCGCCACCGAAGGTGTAGCCAAAGCCTGGATAAGCAATATTGCCGGCAAGCAAGATACTGCTACGGCTATTGGCACTTATGCCGGGTTTCAGAGCATATTTGCCATGTTGGCCAGTTCCTTGGCTGGTTTGGTATGGTATGCCTTTGGTGCGCCGGCCACCTTTTTGCTTACCGCTGTAGCCACCGCACTGGTAACGGCTTACCTGTTTTGGTTTACCACCACCGGCCAACCACCAAAAACCGCTGCCCCTGCCATATAATACCAACCAACGGGGTACTTTTTTTTAGGCGGAACTCTTTTAAATTTTTGTTTGTTGTAAATTTAGCCTAATTTTGCAGCGCAGGCTCCATAGCTCAACTGGATAGAGCATCAGACTTCGGATCTGAGGGTTGAGGGTTCGAATCCTTCTGGGGTCACAACCTGAAGCGTAAGTTGCTGTTTTACAGTTGCTTACGCTTTTTGATTTTGTGTAATAAATGGTCTGGCGGGCAAATTTTGGGCACTTAAAGGCTGTTTTTTGTTAGCCGGTTTGGTTATGGCGTTTGCAAAGCCTGCCATACAGGGTCAAGCAGCAGGTCAACCCACATGCGGTACATGCTGCCGCCTGGGTGCAGTCCATCGGGGGCAAGCAGGTTGGGTTGTTCTGCGGCAAGCCTCGAAATTTCGGTAATATTGGCATATTGTACCCCATACTGTTGGGCAATTTCATAATTGGCTTCATTAAACAGGTTGGTTCGTTGGGTAATAACCGGTTGGTTGTATTGCCCAAACGGCGTATATCCGTAATCGGGTATAGAAAGCACCCAAACGCGGTTTTTGCGTCCGCCGGTAAATTGAATGGCTTTTTGAAGCAATATTTCGAACTCTGTGCGGTACTCCTCTACCGGTTTGGCTAAGTACAGGTTGTTTACCCCAATGAGCAGCGTAACCAGGCTAAAGGTATCGGTAACCGGTTCGGTGTTCAGGGCGTTCAGCAGGTTGGCGGTTGTCCAGCCGGTTTTGGCAATAATAACCGGTTTTTTCATGGGCAACCCGTTTTGGTACAGGTTATCGGCAAGTTGGTTCGGAAAACGGTCTGCTTCGGGCACACTTTGCCCAATGGTATAAGAATCGCCCAAAGCAAGATAGGTAAGCGTATCGGGCGGCAGGGTGGGGGTGTGGTTCGCGCCCTCTGTTTCATCTTTACCGCAGGTTGTTAACAGCAGCAGCATACACAAAGCAGCCCCGGGCAAGCACAATAATTTCATAAAGTTAATTGTTTATGCAATAACACACGGCAAACCCAATTGTTGGAAAAGAAAGTCCATACACATTTAAAAAACCCGTTTTTTTGTCAAATATTAGAAAGATACTACCAAATTACCGCATAAATAGGCTAATTTTAACCGCTTGAAAAAACATTGCATAAAAAACACACAATATGAGCCTTTTGCTGGAAGTCAATAACCTGGAAACCCATTTTAAAACCGAAGAAGGATTGGTAAAAGCCGTTGACAAGGTAAGTTTTAACCTTATGCGCGGCGAAACCATAGGCATAGTGGGCGAGTCGGGGTCGGGTAAATCGGTAACGGCTTTATCGGTTATGGGGTTAATTCCCAACCCGCCCGGAAAAGTTGTGGGCGGACAAATTTTGTTTCACAACAAACAAAACCAGGTGGTTGACCTTGCACAACTGCCCGAACAGGAATTGCGCAAATACAGGGGCAACGAAATTGCCATGATTTTTCAGGAACCCATGACTTCTTTAAACCCAGTTTTTACCTGCGGCGATCAGGTAACCGAAGCTATTTTGCTGCACCAGAAGGTAAGCAAACAAGCCGCCAAAGCATTAACCCTTGAACTGTATAACAAGGTAAAACTGCCCACTCCCGAGCGCATTTTTAATGCCTACCCGCACCAGCTTTCGGGCGGGCAAAAACAACGGGTTATGATAGCCATGGCCATGTCGTGCAACCCCAGCATCCTCATTGCCGACGAGCCTACCACCGCCCTTGATGTTACGGTGCAAAAAACCATTTTGGAGTTAATGGAACACCTGAAACAGGAGATTGACTCCTCTATTATGTTTATTACCCACGACCTTGGCGTTATTGCCGAAATTGCCGACCGCGTGGTGGTTATGCTCAAAGGTAAAATTGTAGAGCAAGGTCCGGTTTCCGATATTTTTACCAACCCCCAACACCCTTATACCAAGGGTTTACTGGCCTGCCGCCCGCCATTGGGCAAGCGCCTGCGCAAACTGCCCATTGTTGACGATTTTATGGGAACCGATGAGCAAGGAAATATTATAGAAAAAGCGGCGTCGGTTGCCGATATCATCAGCAGTGTAGAAATTAAACCCGATGAAACCGCCAAACGGCAACAAGAACTGCAAAAACAAACCCCGCTGCTGGAAGTACACAACCTGAAAACATGGTTTCCGGCGCGCAAAAATATGTTTGGCAAAACGCTTGATTGGGTTAAAGCCGTTGACGATGTGAGCTTTAACGTTTACCCGGGCGAAACCTTGGGTTTGGTAGGCGAGTCGGGCTGCGGAAAAACCACTTTGGGGCGCACCATTTTGCGCCTGGCGCCGGCTTACGAAGGCCGCATTCTATACAAAGGCAAATCGGTTTTAGATATGCCCGAAGCCGACCTGAAAGAATTGCGCAAAGAAATGCAAATAATTTTTCAGGACCCTTACTCATCGCTCAACCCGAGGCTTACCATTGGCAATGCCATTATGGAACCCATGCAGGTACACGGTATTTATGCCAATGACAAAGAACGCAAAGATAAAGTAATAGAACTGCTGGAAACCTGCAACATGCAGGCCAACCATTTTAACCGCTACCCGCACGAGTTTTCGGGCGGACAGCGGCAACGCATCTGCGTGGCGCGCGCGCTGGCATTAAACCCGCAATTTATTATTTGCGACGAGTCGGTTTCTGCACTCGATGTTTCTATACAAGCGCAGGTGCTCAACTTGCTCATTGACCTTCGCAGGCGGTTTGGTTTTACCTACATTTTTATTTCGCACGACCTGAGTGTGGTAAAATTTATGAGCGACCGCATGGTAGTAATGAACCGAGGTAAAATTGAAGAAATGGGCTTTGCCGATGATATTTACAACAACCCGCAACACGCCTATACCCAAAAACTTATTGCCGCCATACCTAAAGGGGTGGTGCCGGTTAAAGCAGGGTAGTTTAAAATCGGATATTGTGTAAATATTCCGGGGGTAAAACGGCTGCTTGTCATGAACCCAAAAGCACCCAAAAGTCAAACTTTCCTGAAAATGAGCTGAAAATCTGCACTGCGGGTTTTCTTCCCCGATTTTTCGGAGTACCCGTGGTGCATGCCGGTTGCCCTCCTTTCCGGTTTTCTTAACGCCGGTGTCAGTGAGGCGTGGCTCTTATTTTGCTTGTAGCTGCTGCTGTAATGCGATGCAAGCAGCCTCGATTTACATCAAATTGAGGCTGCACCCACACACCGGAGTTTGTTGGCTGTGGCTTCATGCTGTGGTTAACGGGCAGGGCACAGCGTTTTTTGTGTGTCAATAATTACCGCTTAAAACAACTGGTTAAATCCGGCCGACTGACGCGGCTTTTTACCCCTGCTTTTGCGAATATTTACCGCCACCACTTTGTATTCGGGGCAAAGTGCTTCGGTGTCGTGAATATCGGAGGTAATCTGGTTAATCATTAATTCGGGAAAATGGAACGTGGTGCTTAAAATGCCGGGTTTTACCTCATCGGTAATGCAGGCTTTAATGTCAATTTTACCTCTTGCCGATTCTACGCAAACCAAATCGCCGTCGGAAATATGGTTTTTCAGGGCATCATCGGGGTGAATGAGCAGTACATCTTCGGAAAGCAGTTGGG
The DNA here is from genome assembly GCA_002212725.1 of Sphingobacteriales bacterium TSM_CSM. Classification (GTDB taxonomy): domain Bacteria; phylum Bacteroidota; class Bacteroidia; order Chitinophagales; family UBA2359; genus UBA2359. The sequence continues at coordinate 20,938 of MTCR01000169.1, forward strand.
CGTTTTTGGTTCGCCGCGTCATGGTGCCGGAGTTGTAATGTTCCAGTTCGCGGTTGGTGGTAATGATATACGGAAAGGTTTTACCGTTGGCAATCAGTTCTTCGGTTTCTTTAAAATCGGTATAATGAAATTTACCTTTTCCGCGCTTAAAGGTTTGGGTATGTAAAATTTCGGTATCAGTTCCATCGGGGTTTACCGGCCATTGTTTGCCGTTTTCGCCCAATTCTTCCCATTTAATGCCTTTAAAAAACGGCACTATTTGCGCAATTTCCTGCAATAAGGTGGCGGGGTGGTAATCGGGTTGTTGGTAACCCATGTGGTTCATGATGTCCACCATAATTTGTCCGTCGGGTTTGGTACCGGGCAGTGGGGCAATTACCTGATTTACCCGTTGAACGCGGCGCTCGCCGTTGGTAAAGGTGCCGCTTTTTTCCAGAAAAGAGGCTGCGGGCAGCACTACGGTAGCCATGTTGGCGGTTTCGGTCATAAAAATTTCCTGCACTACCAGCAGTTCCAGTTCATTAAGGGCGGTCATTACCTTTTGCGTGTTGGGGTCGGTTTGTACCAAATCTTCGCCCATTATCCAAAGGGCTTTCAGTTTACCGTCTAACGAGGCATCGTACATTTGGGGTATTTTGTAACCTATGTGCATGGGCAGTTTGGCGTGGTAAAATTCTTCGTATTGGCGGTGAATTTCGGGGTTGGTAACATCAAGGTAGCCGGCGCCCTGATGTGGTTGACAGCCCATATCGGCGGCACCCTGCACGTTGTTTTGTCCTCTTAGCGGGTTTACCCCCACCCCGCGGCGCCCTATATTGCCGGTTATCATGGCTAAATCGGCAATGAGCATAACGGCGTAGGTGCCTTGCGTATGCTCTGTAACGCCCAATCCATGAAACGACATGGCATTTCCGGCAGTGGCATAGGCAATGGCGGCTTGCTGAACCAAATGGCGGTCAACGCCGCTCACCCGTTCCAGTTCATCTATGTTCAGGTTTAAAATTTGCTGTTTAAATTCATCGTAACCTTCGGTGCGGGATTCAATAAATTGTTGGTCTTCCAGTTGGTTGTTAATAATGTAGTACAACATCATGTTCAGCACGGCCACGTTGGTGCCGGGGCGCAGTTGCAGGTGGTAGGTGGCATAACGGGCAAGTTCGGTTCGGCGCGGGTCTATTACAATAACCGTTTTGCCTTTCATGGCGGCCTGTTTCATTTTAGCGCCTGTAACGGGGTGTGCATCGGTGGGGTTGGCGCCAATTACCAAAATACAATTGGTATATTTAAGGTCAATAATAGAGTTGGTGGCGGCGCCTGTGCCAAAGGTTTTCTGCATACCCAATGCGGTGGGCGAGTGGCATACGCGGGCGCAACTGTCAATGTTGTTGGTGCCTATTACCGCCCTGATAAATTTTTGCATAAGGTAGTTTTCCTCGTTGGTACACCTTGCCGATGACACGCCGGCAATGGCATCGGGGCCGTATTGTTGTTTAATGCGGTTTAGTTCTTTGGCAATAAAATCATAGGCTTCCTCCCACGTGGCAGGCACAAGTTTACCGTTTTGCCTTATGAGTGGGGTGCGAAGCCGGTCGGGGTGGTTATAGAACGAAAAGGCAAAACGTCCTTTGAGGCAGGTATGGCCCTGGTTTACCTCGGCATTGTAGGGCGCCTGTATGCTTTTTATGGTGCCGTTTATAGTGGCTACATCCAAATTGCAGCCTACGCCGCAGTAGGTGCAAATGGTGCGCGTTTTTTGAATACCTACCACCGATTTTGATTCAAAAACATCGGAAATTGCCGATGTTGGGCAGGCTTGTGCGCAGGCACCGCAACTCACACAGTCGGATTTGAGAAAATTGCTGTCAAAACTTTTAATGATGTGGCTGTTAAAACCGCGTCCGGCCATGCTGAGCACAAATTCGCCCTGCACCTCATCGCAGGCGCGCACACAGCGGTAGCAGTTAATGCACTTGCTAAAATCGGAGGTCATGTACGGGTGGCTCAAATCTTTTTGGTAGTGCAGGTGGTTTTTGCCTTCGGGGTAGCGCACCTGCCGTATGCCCACGCGGGCGGCCACTTCTTGCAACTCGCAGTTGTTGTTTACCTCGCAGGTAAGGCAGTCTAAGGGGTGGTCGGTTAATACCAATTCAATAATATTTTTGCGCAGTTTTTGTATGCGCTCTGAATTGGGGTAAATATAGCTGCCCGGCATTACCGGCGTATGGCACGATGCCTGCGTTTTAACTGCGCCACCCGGTGTTAGCGCCACATCTACGCTGCATACGCGGCAAGAGCCAAAGGGTTCAAGGTTGGGGGCATCGCACAGGGTTGGCACCGTTTTGTTGCCCAAATGCCGTTTGATAAAACTTAAAATGGTTTCGCCTTCGGCTATTTCGTAGGGGATGTTGTTTATGTAAGCCTTCATTAGTTATGAATTATGAGTTATGAGCGTTTTTTTTGCAAGTTATGAGTTATGAATTATGGGTTATGAGCGTTTTTGCAAGTTATGAGTTATGAATTCAGCAATTCTCGCTATTAAATTAGGAATTGAATTACAAAGAAAGACAAAAGATGC
>MTCR01000170.1 GCA_002212725.1 Sphingobacteriales bacterium TSM_CSM
TTGTTTATCGGAGGATGGTCAACATCTGATAGAAAGTGTACAGGATAAGTTGATTCATTTTGACGGTAAGAAGATTCGGGGTGCTTCTTCCAAAGGTGGGGGCAACAATCATGGATTGTATATTTTGAGTGCATGGGTAAGTGATTATCGCTTATGTATCGGTCAGCAAAAGGTGGGGAATAAAAGCAATGAAATTACCGCCATTCCGGAACTGATAGCAACCTTAGATTTGCGAGGCAGTATTGTCACCATAGATGCGATGGGTTGCCAGAGTAACATTGCCGGCAAGCTGACAGATGCGGGGGCAGATTATATTTTAGCAGTCAAAGAGAACCAACGGGGGTTATATGAAGAAGTGTCTGCGCCGCATTTGTGGAGTGGCGCTCCCCTCTTTGATGAAACCTGGGAGTATGACCACGGACGGTATGAAGTGCGCACCTGTCGGTTGGTAAGCGCATCGGAGTGTTTATCACCTGCTTTATTGGCTAATTGGAGTAAGATAAAAACCATCATCAAAATTACTGCAAAACGAACCGTTGGTGAGCTAACCAGCACACAATCAAGATATTATATAAGCAGTACCGGGAAAGAGGCTGCTTTTTATAATGCCGCTGTGCGGGAGCATTGGAGTATAGAAAATCACTTGCACTGGCATTTAGATGTAACGTTCAATGAAGATGGTAACAGAAGCAGAGCAGGGAATGCTCCACAAAATTTGAACATCTTAAGAAAAATGGCTCTGCACCGGATTTCAAGAATGAAGGATAAGTTGAGCCTAAAGAAAAGGCGATTCCGGGCTTCTATGAATTTGGACTATCTCCAAAAAATCATAGACTTCTAATTTTGGTGCGTTTGCCCTATTTACCATCCCACAAGCGTTGTGTCTTTCGGGTTAGCAGCTGATAAGGAATAGGTGTTGCCCTACGTTTGGGTATTGGCATTGCCGGTTTGCTCTTCCATACGGTTTTTAAAGCGGTTGCCTACCACATACATAGCCAGCAAAATGCCGCCCATGCCCAAAAATGCCAGCGCGCGTGCCAGCGTTCCGGTTTGAGCAAGGTCGTACACTACCAGCCTTATGAGGCAAACCACAATACCGGCAAAAGCCACATGCCTGAAATGGTTTTGACGAGTGTAAATAGCCAGGCTGAAAATGAGGAAACATTCTGCCACCCACCATAAGGTAAGAACCGATTTGTGGAAAGAGTAATACAAAAAAACTGCTACTGCCACAAACAGGGGGTAAAAAATCCACCACATACTTTGGCGGAGAATAAGGTTGGTTGCCATTTGTAAAAAACTGCTTATGAGCGGCGGAAAATACAGCCCCTGCAATTGCCGGTAAGGGTAAAACAGCGCCACAAATACAAACAGCAACACAATAGCTGTAAAGCCCGAAACCCAGGCCGGTTCCAGCCAGCCCATACCGGAATTAATTTGGTTTATGCTGTGGAAAATAATATTGACCGCCGCCGCCCAGCTTAATCCCAGTGCATAGAGCCGAAGCCGCGAGGTTTCGGGTTGTTGCTGCTTTACTGAAATAAGCAGCGCCACCAGCGAAAGCCCCGCCCAAACAGCAGGATACCAGATTTCCTGCACCTCTGTCAGCGCAACACCGATTGAAAAGGCCAGCAGCATTTCGGGCATAAGGGGTTGGGCAAAACTCCACAACGGATATACCTTGCCGCTTTGAGGCGGCTGTTGCAAGGCCCAATAAAGCAGTGCGCCAAAACCGGCTACCTCTGCCAGCCAGCGCACCTTAATGCCTGCTGCCGCTTCCTGCTGCAAAAAGGCATGTACATTAAAATGCCTGATCATAAAAGCCAGCAGCAACCAGTAACCCAGTTGCAGCAAATAGCGGTCGGGTTGGCCCTGTGCTGTTGTATCGCCGGCAAAGTGGCGTTGCAGCCATTTGGCTGTTTCCAGCGTTGCCAGGGACAAAGCCAGCCAAACCAATGCAGGTGCAAATGCCCACAACGGCTCCAGAAAATAGTAAGCAGTAAACGCAAGCCCCAAAACCAACAGGTACAAACCCGGCCAGCGCATATAGGTTTTACCTGTTTGCACATAACTCCATACCAGCGCCGCCACCGAAACCGGCAACAGGGGTAATGTGTAGGTAAATTGGTACCAACGCGACCACTGCGGATAGTCATATACATTTTGCCATACGGCATAATGCAACAGCAATACGCCGGCCAGCAAGCCAATGCCCAACCCGTTTACCTGAACGCGGTTGCGCAGGTACAGCAACAACATAAACAGCAAGGCAACAGCATATACAGCCCAAAGTTGGTTGTGCAAATAGGCAAATACCACAAAAGGCAGCAACCCTGCAACAATGCCTGTTACCGAAATGCTATCGGGTCTTTTTTGTTTGATATGATGCCATGAATCAATAGAATTGAAAGGCGTGTCCTCAAAGCGTTGCATCATAAAGACCAGAAAACCTGCCGATGCCGCCAGCGATACCAACATCATGCCGGCGTGCAGCAAATTGCCGGTTTCATTGCCGTTTATGGTTTCTGTAAGGCCAAAAACCAGTAAACCGGCACCAAGAAGGTGGGTAAGCAACGTGCCGGTTCTATACAGCCATTGTTCCTGCTCCAGCAGCATAATGGCAATAAATACCAGCGCTTCAAGATACATAAGGCTGAGAATGGTAATTTCATGGTCGGCCGACCATTTCCAATCGGTAAGAGAGAGCAAGGCCAGCAACATGGCAATTTGTGCCAGCAGCGTATCGGTATAATACAACCAAAGAATGCCTGCTTTTTTGGCTTTTCGGGCAAGAAAAAAGGCAGCAAAAGCGCCAATTGCAATATACACGGTTTTCCATTGTGTACCCATTGAGTGTGCGGCAATGGCAGCCGACATATACAACCAGTTGAGCAAGTGCGCTATAAAAGGCAGGGCTTCAAACCGCCTGTCGGCGTAGGTTTGGCGGTAATGCACTACCGCACCGCAAATGCCAATAACCAAATAAACGGCAATAGCAGTGTAGTGTTGTTGAGGTTGTAAATCATTAAAAGTTGTACCCAAAGAAACATACCATATAAAATGGAAAACAAAAAAAGCGGTAAGCGTAACCAGCAAGTGTGCATCCCATTTTTCGCGAAAAACCAGCGCTATGCCAAACAAGGTAACCACCGCCCCTATCAGCAGGGTGGTAATGCTGTGCGGCGCCATGCTTAAAGCGGTAAGGCTTAATATTACATGCAAAGAGGCAAAGATTTGTCTGCCGCCCAGGTAGCCCAATACCAAATTTACCAAAATACCACCCGATAACAAACCCAATGCAGCGGCAGGGTTATCTATCCATTGCAGGCCGGGTATGGAACCCGAACCAAGGCAGCCAAACAAAAACAATGCGCCGCCAATGCTGCGAAGCCAGGCTGCCAGCGCCTCCCATTGCCGGTAGCGCTGCAAGACAAACCCCAAAGAACCTACCACCGCCGAAAAACCGCTGATAATTATAAACCGGTAAACAGGGGGCACTTTAAGCGCAGCATAGGTAATTAAAAAAACAGCGCCAATTACCAGCAATACAGAACCCACCACGCCAATCCAGTTTTCGCTGCCCAAGCTGCCCAACCAACTCCAAACCGGTGACCTATGCGGGGTTTCGCCCTTTTCGGCAGGCGCTACCCTTACGGTATTGGCATCGGGCATTGATTGGTTGTAGTCTAACACATCAACCACCAAAATACTTTCCTGCTGTTTTTCTTCTGTTTTTTTATCTTCTTCTTTGCCCGGCTGCAGGGTAAGTTCCTCTTGTGGTACAGGCGGCATCAATTCCTCGCCGGGGGTTAGCTCTTTTTGCGTTTCGGGATGTTTATATAACTGGCGTTCGGGCAATTCAACGGCAGGTTGCACTTCTGTTTCGGCAACTTCCTTTTTACCCGCCGAAAGGTGCTTAAAGTTAAATTCCAGTTTGCTCAAACGGTTGCTCAATTCCTGCGTCAACTGCTCTGCCTCATGTAGTTTGCCCGATAAACTGTTTACTTTAAACAACAGGTAAATGACCGCAAGCGGCATAAACAGCAATACCACAACTAAAATTACCAGTAGTGTTTCCATAGCGAGCGGTTTGTGGTTACAAATGTAGCAATAAACCGGTGTTGCGCAACAAAGGCCGGTTTTTATTTTACAGCCATTGTATGGGTTAAACCTGCGTTTGCAAAATAGCAGAAAAAACCTGCTCCCTTCACTATTTACCCCGCAACCATAGCTGACCTGTTATTGAACGCAACCATGTGTGCAACCTCCGCTGGCAGCAAGTTATTACTGGAAAACCCTATTCCGCCCGTCTCCCACGCAAGCGAAGGAGAGGGAGTTCCGGGTTGCTTGTTGCAATATCTGCCGTGGGTAACCTTATAGTTGAATTAACCGTTTCCGGGGTTGTGGGGTAGGGGGGGAGTTAAATGTTGTATATTGTTTGGATTTAATACATTTTTTGCCAAACCAATGATAATGGGCAACAGTAAAAAAACAAAGACTTTTTATACCTCGCCCAACTACAAATATTAATTTTGCACTAAAATTAGTGCCTTATACATGAGCGCCACACAAAATAACGGGCAAAATGGCATGAGGGCCAGAATAAGGGCTAAACTCAGAAAGAAAAAATATATTATACTTCAAAGGTACCTGCGGGGATTTTACCTGAGCTTTGTCCTTATTTTATTTGTAACCTTGCTGGGGGTGGTTGGCTTTATGCTGATAGAGGACTACAGTTTGGTAGAGGCTTTTTACATGACTGTTATTACGCTTTCTACGGTGGGTTATACCGAAGTAAAACCACTAACCGATACGGGCCGTATTTTTACCTCCTTTTTGATTATAGCCAATTTGGGCACTTTTGCCTATGCCATTTCTAACCTCACTACTTATATTATAGACGGAAACCTGAAACGCATGATACAGGAATATTCATTGCAAAGCAATATTGACAAGCTAAAAGGGCATGTAATTTTATGCGGTTTTGGCAGGTACGGAGCCGAAGTGGTAAAGCATTTTAAACTGCATAAAGTGCCATTTGTAATTATTGAGGCTTCGGCGGCAGTGGCAGATAAAATTCAGGAAAAAGGAGATTTGCTGTACCTGCACGGCGATGCCACACATGACGAAGTGTTGGAAATGGCCGGCATACGGCAGGCAAAATCGCTCATTACTACCTTGCCCGATGACGCCGAAAACGTGTATGTATCGTTAACGGCCAGGCAAATGAACCCGTCGCTGCGCATTATCAGCCGCGCGTTAAGCCAAAAATCGGAAGCAAAGTTGAAACTGGCAGGCGCCAATGAGGTAATTACCCTTGAAGAAATGGGCGGCTTTTTTATGGCCACCCTCATTGGCAAACCAGATTTGGTAACCTTTTTCCGCATATTATCCTATGAAACCTCGGCCAGTGTAAGTTTGGAGGAAATTGGCTTTGAGCATTTACCCGATGACAACAGCCCACTTACCATAAGGCAGTTGAATATCCGCGAAAATTCGGGGGCAAGCGTTATCGGGCTTAAGACTTTATCGGGCGATTATATTGTCAATCCCTCGCCCGAAACCGTTTTAAAGCGGGGTATGCAATTGTTTGTATTGGGAAATCACGACCAAATTCTCAAATTTCAGGAATTGTGGACCAAGGTAAAACAACAATAGGTAAGGCCTTTGCGGGCTTTACCTATTGTTGCCGTGCATCAGGGTTGTTGCCAGTTGCTGCGCAGCAAGGGCATGCTCATACAATGCGAGCCGCCGCGTGCTCTCGACAATTCGGACGAAGGGAGCAAAATGAGCGTATCGCCTTTCAGTACCTCTTCAAGTGGTGTACCGGCTTGCATTTGCGCTATGAAATCGGCCGATTTCAAAATTTTGAAACCATGTTTTATAAATTCTTTTTCGGTTTCCTTGTTTCTGTCGTACCCAATTACCACGCCTTCGCGCAGCGCCAGCAGGTTGCAGGCATCTGTCCACTGTTCGCGCTCATCATAAGGAAACCGGCCACCGGCGCATCGTATAATAATGCATTCGCGCGAGCCAAAATCTTTAAAACTGATTTGCTGGAACAATTTTTTGAGCGATTTTACCTTGTTTGCCTTTATACCATACCCTTTTAAGGTGGGTTTTCGAATAAACTGCGTAATAGTTACGCGGTTGCCCAGCCGTTCATCTTTTTTTCGGGTTATGACATCTGAAATGTATTTACCCTTAAAATCGTGCGAACTGTCGAGAAACTGCCCGAAAACCACCCACATATTGCGTTTTACCTGTGTAAAAACGGTGTCAATGTGCATATAATCCCGTTTGTAAGGAATTTTAACCACGGTTACTTTTTGCACCACATTTCGCCTGAACACCTGCCTTATTACCTTTTCAATACCTTTGGGCGAGGTGCGCTCGCTACAGCCGATGAGCAGGTGGCTGGGGCTAATCATCATTACATCGCCCCCTTCAACGGTAGATAAGTCGGTGTTGTCGGTGTCATGCAGCAAAAAACTTTTATCGCCGTTTATTTCCATTACATGGTTTTCAAACGCTCCGTTTTCCGGAAACAGCGCATAACAGGCAATGTATTTGGTAATAATGGCTTCTCTTATACGGGCATCTTCGGCAGGTTTGGTAAGCAGCAGGTGGTTGTTTACTACAATGCCAATATCGCGGGTAAAAATAAGGTTGGGTATGGGCGGAAAAATAAACTCATCGCCTTTTTCGGTAGAAATTACCCCGGTAATAAGTACCCTTGCAAGCAGTTCGGTATCTAAATCGAGCAGGCGGTTAATAACCCGCAGGCTGCATTTTTCGGCGGCGCAAACATGGGTTACCAACCTTATGCGTACTTCATGCATTTCGAGGATTTTGATGAGCAGGTGTTCAACATCAATTACCTTATCGGAGTTGAAATAGGAATCTTTGTGGGCAGGTTTAAAAAAAGCGGGGTTAATTTCCTTACCCCGAATTTTATCGGGGTCAAGTACCCATAGCAACACCTGCAGGTATTCGTTATATTCGGCGCGCATTTTGTCAATGTCCACAATATCGTCATAGAGCCAGTCTTGCGATTTTCGGGGTACTACCTTGCCAATGCCGGCATCGGGGCTGTGCACAATCAGCCGGTGCAGTTGTCCTATTTCAGAGGATACATGTATTTGCTTAAGCGGGAGTTGTGCCGTTTCAGACATCGGGTTTGTTTCGGGAAAATGGGTAAGCGGCGTTTCTTGTTGGGTAACAATACCTTCGTTGTCAAATCCGTTTTCTTCGGTTTTCTTTTTTTTGCTGGTTAGTTTGTTCGTTTCCATATTTATAAACGTATTTTATATAGCAGATAGCAAATGTGTTATGAAAATTGAGATAAGCAGGCAAAAGCAATGAGTTGCTTAAAGGGAATACCGGTGGTAAAAATGCAAAAATTGCCCCGAAGCAGGCAGCAAGGTGGCAACACAAAAAATGGGTGAATGTAAAACAGGGGAGACCAGATTTTTTACAAAAGATAAACCTGCACAGCCAGCAAAAGCCATGCGGTTACACCCGGTTCAAACGTCGGGCGGCTCAAAATGCTCTATTATTCTTTTGCCAAAACCTTTCATGCAGGTAAATTGTAGGTGCAACTTAATACAAATTGATGCGTTTACCCTCTTTTGCAATATTAATATGCCTGCAACTGTACTAAAATAGGGCAGCATTTGTAGCTTTGCACCACAAATTTACAACAATTTTGAATTAAACTGCTTATTTGCTCATAAAGTTTACCGCAGTAACTTACTTTTAGGCTCTTTTTTTTATTTTTCTTAAAAAACACTTAATCATCTTTTAACATACAAAAGTCTGCCAATTAGCCAATGACAAACAGGTATATTGACTTAATTGAACAAACCTTTGACCCCGCAGAAGGTTTTAAAGTTATTGACGGTTGCCTTTATTTTCACGATGTATCCTTAAAAGCACTTATTGACCAGTATGGTACGCCCCTGCGCATTACCTACCTTCCCAAAATCAGTTCACAAATTCAAAAGGCCAAGCGGTTGTTTCAACTGGCTTTTGAAAAGCATCAGTATGATAAACAGTACCGTTATTGTTTCTGCACCAAAAGTTCGCATTTTTCCTTTGTGCTGGAAGAAGCGCTCAAAAACAATATTCACATAGAAACCTCTTCCAACTACGATATTGACCTGCTTTATAACCTGTACCGGAGCGGCAAAATAAATAAAGACACCTTTATTATATGCAACGGTTTCAAGCCCCGCGAGTACATCCGGCGCATCAGCGGGCTTATTAATGAAGGGCATCATAATGTAATTCCGGTTATTGACAACATGGAGGAGTTACATTTTTACTCCAAATACCTTCAGCCCGATGTAGAGTGTAAAATTGGCATAAGGGTAGCCGCCGAAGAAGAACCTACCTTTGAGTTTTACACTTCCCGGCTTGGCGTGCGCTATAAAGACATTATTCCGTTTTACGAGAACGTGGTGAAGAAAAATACCAGGTTTCAGCTAAAAATGCTGCATTTTTTCATTAACACGGGTATAAAAGACGATACGTATTACTGGAATGAGCTGGTAAAACTGCTGCAAATGTATTGCGACTTAAAAAAAGTTTGCCCCGAACTGACTATGCTCAATATTGGCGGCGGGCTGCCCATTCGCTATGCTTTTGACTCAAATATTGACTACGAATACCTCATAAGCGAAATTGTTAACCAGATTAAAGAAACCTGCCAGCGCGAAGGAGTTGATACACCCGATATTTTTACCGAATTTGGCAATTTTACCGTTGGCGAAAGCGGCGCCATTGTTTTTTCGGTGCTGGCCGAAAAACATCAGAACGACCGCGAATCGTGGTATATGCTCGACGGTTCGCTCATGACCACCCTGCCCGATATTTACGGCATTAAACAGCGGTTTATACTGCTTCCGGTAAACAAGTGGAAAAACCCCTACCAAACCGTTACTATTGGCGGATTAAGCTGCGACGGCAATGATTTTTACAGTTCCAAACTGCACCGCAACAACCTGTACCTGCCCTGCCTTAATGTGGGCGGCAAAGGCGCACCGGTACAAGATGATGATGAAAAATTGTACCTCGGTTTCTTTCATGTGGGCGCTTACCAGGAGTCGTTGTCGGGCTATGGCGGAATAAAACACTGCCTGTTGCCCAGCCCCAAACATGTTTTGGTGCAGCGAAACCCCGAAACCGGCGAAATAAGCACTCAATTGTTTGCCCCCGAACAAGATGCTGCGGTCATGTTAAAAATATTGGGCTACCAGTTGTAATGGTGTGCCCTATGGCAGGCAATGATGTAAAAAATGCATCGGTGCGCCCAAAATTGCAATACAACCGGGTGCCGCCGTGTTATTGTTAATTATTAAACCTCCTGAAATTCAGCAGTTATGAAACGTGTTTTTGCTTTTATGTTGTTGGTTGTCTTTTTGGCAGGCTGCAAAACAAATAATGCCACTACAGACGGAACCACACAAACAGAACCTGCCATTACCGGCGCTCCGCAACCGGCAGATGCCACCCCAGTGCAAAGCAGCACCCCAATACCTGTTGCAAACGGTTATTACAAGCAACTGAAAGGCAAAATTGGGGCGCAAGAAGTGCAAATGAACCTGGTAAAAACCGGCAATAAATTGTATGGTAATTACAACTACCTGAAAATAGGCGAATTGATTGACCTTACCGCACCCGAAAATTCTGCCAATATTGATGAAAACGGCAATTTTACCCTTGCCGAATTTACCGCCACAAAAAACGAAGGGTATGCACAAACCGGCACACTCAAAGGGCAAATAAAACCCGATGGCACTGTTACCGGTGCATGGAGCAGCCCCGATGCCACAAAAATATTCAATTTTACCCTTAATGCCGTACCCTTGAGTAACTCGGCAGAATTGCAAATGGTAAACATTAACAAGCAGGAAGGTAACTGCCAAACCGAAGAACCCTGCGCCCATATTGAAATTATTTACCCCGTATTAGCCAAATTGCCCGGCGGAAACGGGCAGGCGCTCAACAGCATAAACAATACCATTGCCAAAGCGCTTGCCGAATCTATGCCTACCGAAGAACCTACACCACCACAACAGGCCGCAGAGCAGTTTATAACCGATTTTAAAGAGCAGGATGCCTCTTACAAAATGAGTTGGGAACACGAGGTAATGACCAACATTTACCACAACTCCAACAACCTGCTGAGCCTTGGCTTTTCTACCTACACCTTTACCGGCGGCGCACACCCCAACCATGCCGAAGCTTTTTATAACTTTAACCTCCTTACCGGAAAAGAAATAGAACTGACCGACATTTTTAGTTCGGGCTACGAAAAACGCCTTACCTCTCTGGCAGAACAAAAACTGCGCAAATTATACGCCATCGGGGCAAAAACACCCCTTACCGAAGCCGGCTTTTTTGAAGAAAAATTTGCACTGAACGACAATTTTTCTGTTTCCAAAACCGCAATTGCCTTTCTTTTTAATCCCTACGAGATTGCGCCTTATGCCATGGGCGAGCAACTTATTTCAATTCCATGGACAGAGGTAAAAGATATGCTTAAACCCGGAGGCGTTGTTAACTGGTAAAATACCGGTATCTTGCTGTTAATTGTATAACTTCAATGAAAAAAGGGCTGCATACTCAGAGAGCGCCCGGCAAATAATGGTTGAGTAATATGCGAATTGCACCGGTATCTGCTTTTTTACTGCTTGTACCAATTTTCCTGTTTTTGCCTGCCTGTGTTTATCAGGAGAAAGGGTGTACCGACATTACAGCCCTGAACTATAACCCCAATGCCATGTCTGACAATGGCAGTTGCCTCTATGCCCTGCCCGTGCCCGATACTTACCGCTTTAAACGGGGCGACTCTACCTCTGTTGACTATAAGGAACAGGTAGTGTTGAATCTGCTAATAGAAACCATTTGTACCACCATAAAAAATCTGGCAGAACCGGGCGCACAACCTATTGATGCAGCAATTTTAACACAAATATACCAAAGTTCATCTTACAACGGCGCTATACTAAGCAGCACTGGTGGTTATGCCCCTTTGGCAGAAACTTTTACCCAAATTGCAACAGGCCAGAGATTATCGGCAAATGTGGTAAATACCTTTAAGGCAGATTCTATGTTGCTCACATGGTTCGATTCTATTGCCGTGCGCTCGCAAAACGGTATGTATTTGGGGTCGCCGGCGGTTTATACCACTACATCGGGGTTTAATATGCTGGCTGCGGTGCAAACAACATTACAGGCGTCGGTTTCCTGTGCAAACGGGGTAAATATAATAAAAAACATCAGCGCAAATGCCAATAACCTGCTCAGCGGTACGCATAACTACACTCCTATGGAACATGCATGGGATAAAGCCTGGGGCTTTTTTGGCGCTGCTGCCTGTTGGCCGGCATTTGAAACTACAGTATGGAGCGAACAGAATTTTATGGATTATGATGTTAATGACACCATAAACTTTGCTTCGGAATACAACTTTTTATATGCCGGTGAGGCTGCCCGACGCGATTTGATAAACGACGGGCAAACCAATTTTTCGCAAACCCTGTTTGCTGCCTGGGCCGGTGGGCGAACCGCCATTACCAACCAAACAGAAGTTTTGCGTTCTGAAGCGCGGCAAACCATTTTAGATGAATGGGAACGGTTAATTGCCGCAACTGCCGTACACTACCTGAATGCCCTGAAAACCGATATGTCCTTGCTGGGTACACCCGGTGAAGATACCGGCAAACTAAACAGCAACTTTACCTATCTTTGGGCATACCTTAACAGCCTGTACTATTTTACCCCCCCAAAAGCCGATGTGCCCGATATGCTGCTGCTGTCGGGCAATGCTCCTGTGTATGCCTTGCCCGGCACAGATGCCTACCTGTTGCAAATGGAAAAACTGGAACTGCTTGCCGCCGAGTTACAAGCGGGTTATGAATTTACCAATTTTCAGATGCAAAACTGGTAGCTGTTTTGTTGCACCATGCAATTTGCTTACCGGGTTACAATTTCTTTAATCTGGCTGAGAAAATGTTTAGACATTGTGCCGGCTATACTTTCCGAACTGCTTTCGGCATAAATGCGAATGATGGGTTCGGTATTAGATTTGCGCAGGTGTACCCAACCCTGGTCAAAATTAATGCGCAAGCCGTCAATGTCAATAATATGGTAGCGCTCGTAGCGTTTTTTAAGTTCTTTCAGCACATCATCGGGGTCAACGCCTTTAAATTGCCCAAGGTCAATTTTGTTTTTCAACAGGTGATAATCGGGGTATTTGTAGCGCAATGCGCTGCACGTTTTTCCCGATAGCGCCAGATGCGACAAAAACAAAGCCACCCCAACCAAGGCATCGCGGCCGTAGTGCAGCGGGGGGTAAATAATGCCGCCGTTGCCTTCGCCGCCAATTACGGCATTGCACGCTTTCATTTTGGCAACTACATGCACTTCGCCCACTGCCGAGGCCAAGTATTTGCCGCCCATTTTTTCGGTAATATCCTGCAGCGCTCTGGTAGAAGAAAGGTTAGATACCGTATTGCCTTTTTCGTGCTGCAACACATAATCTGCCACAGCCACAAGCGTATATTCCTCGCCAAACATAGAGCCGTCTTCGCAAATCAGGGCAAGGCGGTCGGCATCCGGATCTACCACAATGCCCAGGTCGGCTTTGCTTCTGGTTACTTCAAGGGCGGTAGTAGCCAGGTGTTCGGGCAGGGGTTCGGGGTTATGCGCAAAATGCCCGGTAGGCTGGCAGTTTACTTCCACAATATTTTTTACCCCCAGGGCATGAAGCAGCGCGGGTATAGCCACACCGCCCACCGAGTTTACCCCATCTACCAAAACGGTAAAATTGCGTTTTGCAATAGCCTTGGTATTTACCAGCGGCAACTCGGTAATTTTGGTTATATGCGTTTTAAGGTAGTTGTATTTTTTATGGCAAGTGCCCAGTTGCATAACATCGGTAAAGCTGTAGGTGCCGTTTTCGGCAATTTCCAGCACAGTTTTTCCGTCTTCTTCAGAAATAAACTCGCCCAAATGATTCAGCAGTTTCAGTGCGTTCCATTGGGCGGGGTTATGACTGGCCGATAAAATTATGCCCCCGGCCGCTTTTTCTGTGGTTACGGCAATTTCTACGGTAGGTGTGGTAGCCATGCCAATGTCGGTAACATCAATTCCTGCGCTCATTAGTGTACCGCTTACTATCCGGGAAACCATGTCGCCCGAAATACGGGCATCGCGGCCCAATACCACTTTGAGATTACCGCTTGTTAGCTGATGCTTGGTTTTTACCCAGGCGGCAAATGCGGCGGTGTATTTTACCAAATCAAACGGTGTAAGGTTTTGCCCTTCCTGTCCGCCTATAGTACCCCTGATGCCCGAAATAGATTTTATGAGTGTCAAAGTGAAATGTTTTTAGTGTTACACCTGGCAATTTGCAAATTACCAAAAAAACCAAAAGCAAAGGTAACACGCAAAACCGGAAAAAAAACAAAATTACACAACGGCCACTTCGGTATTTTGCTTTACATAGCTTAAAAACAACTCCAGCCCGTTTCTTTTGGGGGTATCCAGGCGGTAGCTGATGTATCGGGTAAAATATTCCTGCACATTAAAACGGTTTCCGTATTGCGGCTGGTATAGCTGCACCACTTCATCAAGCAATTGCAAACCCGTTTCAAAGGCATGGTTCAGGCGTTCTTCCAGTTCAGGGTCTATTGGTTGGGTAGTAACCCATGCGGCAAATACAAAGGGCAGGTTGGTAAACCGGTGCCACGCCTCGCTAAGGTCGTAGTTATAGGCAAAACGCGGGGCAAGGTCAATGGTTCTGTCGCCAATAATTACGCCTCCGGTAGCGCCTTCAATGGCTTGCTCATAGTGCTTATAAGCGGGGGCAAAATGAATATGCGGCTGTTTCCAGTAGTGCGCGCACAAAATTTGCACCAATTGAACCGAGGTGCATGACTGGTAATCGAGCAGAATGGTGCGCATTTGCTCTAATGGTTGTTGCCCAAACAACGATACTGTTTTTACCGCTCCCACTGCGCCAATGCAATAGTTGGTGAGTATGCGGGCGTTGGGCAATTGCGGAATAATGGCCACCGGAACCAACCCTATTTGCGCTTCGCCGTTCAGCAGTTTTTCGGCTGTTTTTGAAGGCATTTCCAACTGAAGGTCAATTTCAGATAGCAGCCCGGTTTTCTCTAACCCGTAAATAAACGGTTTGGTGTTTAAATAAGATACCGACGAAATTTTGATTTTGTTTGCCATTTTTGGAAAGCGTTTAATTGCTTCTGTTCAATAACGCTTGCAATTTTCAAAAAGTTTTGAAAGTTTGGCAAGCCGGGAAATTTATGCGCTGTTTTACCCGTACAGGTGCCTTTGGCAGGCGGTAAAAAGCCGGATTGGCGCAGTTCTTTCATCAGCAAGCCGGTTTTGTTTTTTTACCAATGACATTGTAGCTGTAAAATTTGCTTAAAACCAATTAAATTTGCAATTTGCCCCGCAGCATTTGGTATGCTGCAATATAATAAATTAATCAGGATTCAGAAAAATAACATTCATGCAAACTGTAAGTGCTGCTAAGGCGTATTGGTTACCATTGTTTTACTTGTTGCTGTTGTGGTTTGTTGTTGTTGAAAGTGCCATAGCGCAAAACAAAGCGGTAACTACCGGTGCAACTTCGGGCTATTCCGAAAAATTGTATTCCTCCGTAAAATGGCGGTGCATAGGGCCTTCGCGCGGCGGAAGGTCAACCGCGGTTGCGGGTGTACCCGGTAAACCCGGTTTGTTTTACTTTGGCGGCACCGGCGGCGGCGTTTGGCGCAGCAAAGACGGGGGTTCCAACTGGGAAAACATATCTGACGGCTTTTTTGGCGGCTCCATTGGTGCAGTGGCGGTGAGCGAAGCCGATAACAACGTGGTTTTTGCCGGTGGCGGCGAGCAAACCATCCGGGGCAACGTATCATCGGGTTATGGCCTTTGGAAAAGCGAAGACGGCGGCACAACCTGGAAATTTTCGGGATTGGAACAGTCGCGCCACATTTCGCGCATTCGCATTCACCCCAAAAACCCCGATTTGGTGTATGTGGCGGTAATGGGTAATGCTTATAAAAGCAGTTCCGACAGGGGTGTTTACCGCAGCAAAGACGGCGGAAAAACCTGGCAGCAGGTGTTGAAGGTAAACCCCGACGCCGGCGCAGTTGATTTAATTTTAGACCCCCAAAACCCACGTGTATTGTATGCCACCATGTGGCGGTTCAGACGAACTCCATACAGTTTTTCGAGCGGCGGCGAGGGTTCGGGCATTTGGAAAAGTACCGACGGGGGCGATACGTGGAAAGATATTTCAAAAAACGAAGGCTTACCCGCCGGCACTTTGGGAATAATTGGCGTTGCCCCGTCTCCTGCCAACCCCGACAGGGTTTGGGCTATGGTAGAGGCAAAGGAGGGTGGCCTGTTCAGGTCGGACGATGCAGGAAAGACGTGGAAAAAAATGAACGACGACCGGAGTTTGCGGCAACGCGCCTGGTACTATACCCGAATTTACGCGCACCCCACCAACCCCGATGTGGTGTTTGTGCTGAATGTGGAATTTCACAAATCGCAAGACGGAGGGAAAACCTTTACCACCATTAATACCCCTCACGGCGACCACCACGACCTGTGGATTGCGCCCGAAGACCCCGACCGCATGATTATTGGCGACGACGGCGGCGCACAGGTAACCTACGACGGCGGCACTAAATGGAGTACTTATCACAACCAACCTACTGCCCAGTTTTACCGCGTTACAACCGACAACGCTTTTCCGTACCGCATTTATGCCGCACAACAAGACAACAGCACCATACGGGTTGCACACCGTTCATCGGGCTGGTATATTTCGGAGCGCGACTGGGAAGAAACCGCCGGCGGCGAAAGCGCTCATATTGCCGTTGACCCGCTTAACAACGACATTGTGTACGGCGGCAGCTACGACGGCTATTTAACCCGTATTGACCACAAAAACCGGCAGGAACGGGCCATTAACGTTTGGCCGGATAACCCTATGGGACATGGCGCCATTGACTTTAAATACCGGTTTCAGTGGAATTTTCCCATCTTTTTTTCGCCCCACAACCCCAAAAAACTCTATGCCTGCTCTAACCAGCTGCATGTTACCTATAATGAAGGGCAAAGTTGGCAAACCATAAGCCCCGACCTTACCCGAAACGATAGTACCAAACTGCAATCATCGGGTGGACCTATTACACAGGATAACACATCGGTAGAGTATTATTGTACTATTTTTGCCGCCGCTGAATCGCCGGCAGAAGAAGGCGTAATTTGGACAGGTTCCGATGACGGACTGATTTATATTACCCGCAACGGCGGTAAAGACTGGCAAAACGTAACCCCGAAAGATATGCCCGAGTGGATGATGATAAACTCCATAGAACCTCACCCGCAAGAAAAAGGAGTGGTATATGTGGCCGGTACGCGGTACAAATCGGGCGATTTTGCGCCGTATCTGTACAAAAGCAAGGATTATGGTAAAACATGGACCAAAATTACCAACGGCATTGCTGCCGAAGATTTTACCCGCGTACTGCGCACAGACCCCGCCCGCAAAGGATTGCTCTACTGCGGTACCGAAAAAGGCATGTATATTTCTTTTAATGACGGCGCCAACTGGCAACCCTTTCAACTGAACTTGCCCATTGTGCCCGTTACCGACCTGGCAGTAAAGGATAATAACCTGATAGCCGCCACACAAGGCCGCAGTTTGTGGATTATTGACGACCTTACACCCCTGCACCAACTTACCGATAAAGTAGCTCAAAGCGATTTTTACCTCTACCAACCCATACCTACCTACCGCTTTGGCGGAATTGGCACCGGTGAGGCAGCCTACAGCGGCGAAAACCGCCGGAACGGGCTGATGGTGTATTATTACCTGAAACAAGAACCCGATACCGCAACCACCGTAACACTTGAATTTTTGGAAAGAGATACCGTGGTAATACGCAAATTTTCTAACAAGGCTAAAGAAAAACGCGATATGCTGGAACCCAAAGACAGTTGCAACCTGTTTGTTTGGGATTTGAATTACCCGGGCGCAAAACGCTTTGACGGTATGATTTTATGGTGGGCAGGTGTTGGCGGCCCTGCCGCGCTGCCGGGCAACTACAAGGTAAGGCTTACGGTAAACGGAAAAGCACAAACACAAGATTTTGCCATTTTAAAAGACCCGCGCTCGCCCGCAACACCGGAGCAAATGAAGGCGCAGTTTGATTTTATGAAATCGGTAACCGATAAACTGACCGAAACGCACGAAGCAATTATTAAAATACGCGATGTGCGAAATCAACTGAACGATTATAAAGAGCGCATAAAGCCCGATGAAAACATGAAAGACGTGGTAAAAATGGCCGCCGCCATAGATTCGGTTATGACCAAGGCAGAAGAAACCCTGTACCAAACCAAAAACCGCAGCGGGCAAGACCCTCTGAATTTTCCCATAAGGCTAAACAACAAACTGGCGCATTTAAACGCCCTTACCGGCATTGGCGACGATGCACCAACCGGGCAGGCAATAGCCGTAAGAGATGAACTTGTTAAAGCCATTGATGAACAACTTGCGCTGTTGAAGAAAGTATTTGAAACCGATGTGCCCGCTTTTAACCAACTGGTAAAAGAGAAAGCGGCTGACGTAATTATACTGAAAAAGCAAGAACCCGATGACAGTAAGAAAAAATAGTCAACCACACCCGAAAGCGCCTGCATATTTCATTTTTTGGTCATCAAAATCATTACATCATGCTCAGTTTTGAAGCCATTATGGCGGCTGTTGAGCGGCAGTTCAATATTATTTCGCCCACCGCCGAAATTAGTTTGCTTGGCGTAGCCAAGTTATCTATGGACGGGTACATGAATGTTTCGCAGCCGGCAACCCGAAATCAGGCTATGGCCGTTATTGCTTCGTTTCATTTGTACCGGCACCGCATGAGTGCCCAAACGTACCAGTTTTATGCCGATAATATGCGAAAGGTAATGGCTTTGTACACCGGTTTGCGCGCCTGGCGGTTATCGCATTATGCAGTACCCGAATTGTTGGACTATCCTGCATCGGCTTTGCGCACGGCACGCCTTACGGGAACCTGGGGCAGTTCGGAAAATTACCGGTCGGGAAGTTTTAGCTATAATTCGTTTAAAAAACTGCTGTTGTACAGCAATGGCTATTTCAAGAAAGGCAGCAGCAGTTATGCTTCGGATTCTTACCGCTATTCCGACGGGCAATTCAGAGGAAGCGCCTCTACTTCGGCCGAAGGCGATTGGGAAGAAGGGTATTGGGGCAATTCTTTTGACGATTTTTATTTAGCGTTTCCGCAAAACCGCACCTTTATTGACTATGATTGCCGGGTAAATGGTAACAACACACTTATTTTAACCCCTTCGGGCGGCAGCGCACAGTATTGGGACAGGCAATAGCCCCATGTTTGGTTTACAACGGTTCCTGCGTATAGAAAAACTCCACTTCCATGCTTTGTATGGCATTGTTGATGTAGTTTTCATCCATTTCGGGTGTGGTGTTAAATATAACTTGCAATCCTATCCACCCCGTTTCATTGGGAAATGCATCTTTTAGCCCGAAATTGCTGATAGTGCCATACCAGGTATTGTTGGACTGTTGATAGGCAAGCTCTGTTTCTTTTTCGTAAAAGCCGCCCCAATAAGCCTTGCCCACTATTTCCAGTATGTTGGCTGTGCTGATGTTGTTGGTTGGCCGAACCAGAAAGGTGGCGGTAACATGTTTTTCGGTACAAATGTCTTCGGGGGTGTTGGTATCTTCGTAAACTATGCGCTTAAAACCCGATTGCGTTTCACTGAACCCGAAATTGTATTTCAGGTTGCCTGTCCATTTTGTATCTATACCGCAGGGGTTGTCATTGTTATTGGTGTCGGAACAGCCCGTAAAGAGGAGGAAAATAAGCGCCCACACAACGCTTGCTATTATAGCTTTCATAGACAACGGGTTTAAGGTTATCTTTTTTATAGTGTATGTGGAGTGTGCTTACTGCTGCCTGCATACGGGAAGCAATTGTAAAACGGGGTAACAGGTTATTACCCCTCTTGTTTTACTTTCAAGAGGCGAATATACGGCAATTTATTGAAAAATGCAAATAAATTTTGCGCGGGCGGGGGGATTGCTATCTTTTGTTTCGGGTGGGCAGTACACAGTATGGAAACCGGCAGCAGCGGGTAATGGGTTGGTTATTTTGCGGTAGTAAGGGTAGCGGAGAATACCGGCAGAAGTTGCCTTATGAACAGTGTTTTCATTACAATATAGCACTTCGGAGTATAAAAAGCATCAAAGTATCCGGTTGGCACGAAAGCCGGCAATTATCGGTTATATTATGTTTGAGATAAGTTTAATTTATGGTTTTTAAAAACGCTGCAACATTTGGATTTGAACTTCCATAGCTAACTATTTTAATGTTTAGCGGTGTGTTGGAAAATTTATCAATGGATTTTTTTAGTGAATTAAAAATCCATTCTGTTTTATTTCCAAATGCACCGCCACCAACTAATGTTAAAAATACATCGTTATTATTTGTGTTTTCATAATTTATGAGCGCTGCCCAAAAGGTTGCTTCGTATGTTGCCTCCAAAATCAAACAAGCAAAATCTGCCCAATGGTTTGATGGAATATGTGAATATGCAACAGGTAGTGCAGAACAATATGCTTGTGTAACTAATTGTTTTTTTTCACTTATTGTAACCTCTGTATCCCACTGAATACCTATACGTAACTTACCCTTTAATTTTTCATATTCGCTTTCTGATTTGTTTTTTATTTGCTCTGATATATAATTTAGCGCTTCAATGCTATTTGCAAGAGCATAGCCATTTTTCATTTTCCAAAGGTTTAATTCATCATTTTTAAGTTCAATTCCAATTTCCGTTAAGCAATCTATTTGGTTATTTTCGGTTTGTCCAACTTGATTGCCAACCTTGGCAAAATAATTTCTATAAATGGTTCCGGCACCACACGCAATAGCGCAGGCAGGTCCTTGCGTTTTGTCATGTTCATAAATATCAACACCGCTTTCAGGAGTAACACTTGGTCCAACCATTTCCAAAAGATTAAATTGCGATGCAGCCTGAAAAAAAGCACCTTTGTTCAAATAGTCTTTATGGAAATTTTGAATATTACCAACTACTTCGGAAACTTTTATTTTCGAGTTGAAATTAGGTATTGAAGTTTTGTTTCTTAATTCTTCCAATTTAGGAACTTCAAGTTTACCAAATGTATATTCTGCCCTGTTAATTTTTGAAATCAATTTGTTTTCAAAAATTTCTAAATTGTTTCTTACTTGTTGCGGATTTTCTTCGTTAAATCCTGTTAAATTTCTAAACCACATATAAATATATTTTATTTAGTTATTTAAGGCTTAAATCTATATACATCTTTTGTTCGCTTTTTACCCATTTAATGGCACACTTACTTACAGATGGCTAAAGGTTCGGGTTTTAAATGTTGCAAAACAAATCTGTATTTAAGCACGACCACAAATCTACATTACTTGTTACAATTCACCAAATTTTAGTGCATTTTTTTTTGCATGGGTTTATTGCCGCTATTGGCAATTCCTTTTTAAACTTAAAGATGAGGGCATCGCAGTAGTTTAACCCCGAACTTGGGGTTATGTGACGCGGTATGGAAACCGGCGACGGCTGGTAATGGGTTGGTTATTTTGCGGTAGTATGGGTAACGGTTGTATTTGCGCCTGTGCTGCCCTGCGTTGGCTTCGAGCGTTGGGATTGGGTAATATTGACGACCATGCAGTGTTCGTGGCATTTTATATTTCATCTATTTCTTTGTCCGTCAACTCGGTGTATTTTTTTATTATTTCTTTATCTATTTTATCTTGTTTCATTTGCTTTGCTATTTTCATTTGTTTATCTTTTACGGCTTTGGCGAGCCGCAACTTTTCTTCGGTCTCTCTCAAACCCGCATAGTCATAAGCCTCCAATTCTTCCGGCGACCATGTTTGAATATTCGCTTCCTCAAATGCCGCTATTAGTCCGGGGTCATCCATGCCCTCTGGGATTACTTCAAGATTTTCCGCTTCCTTGATGAAAAATACCCACTTTTCAACAAGCGTTTTCAGGTTTCTTCTTTCAAGTTTGAATTTCGGCAATTCGATGAAATTGAACTCCATGTCTTCCATAATTCTTTCGCCAGTTTCGACATCTAAAATCCGATGCCGACTGATGTACTTTGGATTTTGGGACAACTCGAAATCCAAGATACCCACAAAAATTGTTGGGTTCAGCCTGTCGTAAAACTCGCCTCGGTCAATCTGGCTGATATAGCCCTGCGAGGTGTAGTACAATACTCGCTTGCTGAAACCCAAAGCGTCTGCCACCTGCATCTCTACGATGAACTCTCGACCACTTTGGTCTTTTGCCTTCACATCTATAATAGTCGCCTTGCCGTCTCGAAATTTCGGTAGTTGGTAAGGGTTCAGGATGGTCACATCTATGATTTTATGTTTCTCTTCAAAGTCGAGGATGGCGTTCAAAAAGGAGATGAGCACATCCTTTTTGTTTTCGTTGCCGAAGATTTTTCGGAAAGCGATGTCGTTTTTTACGTTTGCGAATTTCATATCAAACAATTTGGTGTAAAAATACGAAAATCACTTTGCCCTCGGATTTTATTTCCGTCAATTTTTTCGACATAACTAAGCCACCCCCTCTTGAAAATTCCATAAGCGGCAATCAACCAGAGTACGACACAGACCAAAGCCATTCGTACAATCTTTTTTTTATTGCTTGTTCGTCAGTATCATTTGGGTTTCTGACAAAAGCAAAGTAGATGATTGCGGCTACAATTGATTTTGATTGCCCGAACGTTTGTGTTTGCGCAGTGGTGGGCTTTCGAAGCCGCCACTGTCCGCGTGGGCAAACGTTGAACGAAGATAACACTTTGAACTTACACGTCACCCCACCATTGCGCAAACATTTTGTTATGGCTTCGTACGCATCAACCAATCTATTTTAAGTCCTATCAATCTTATGTAGTCCAATTTTGAAAAACATAATTGCTGTTATAGTCTGCATTATGAGCAGAGGTAGTACTCTCAGGGGTAAATCATTTCTCATAAGTTCTTCAATTAATGGCTTAGAGTAAGCTGACCACAAAGGAGCTTGCAGTTTTGGCATAAAATAGTTACCCGTTATTACCGATACCCAAATCATAATCAAGATGAAAATTGTCATTAACAATTTAGAAACTCCAAGAGGCCTCCGCCAGAACATTGGTAAAACAAATAAAAGTGGCAAAATGGCTGGTAATAGATATACTCCAATAAATGCCTGAGATACTGTCGCGTGCCGAAATTCAATCCAGTCCTTCTCACCAACTGCTGCCCAAATCGGGTAGTTAACATATTTCTCAACGAAGTCTGTCCCCATTGTGAAGAATGTAAATGAGAACAGTAGGATAAAAAGCCATCGACCAAACCACATTGTATACTGCAAGTGATTATTTAATAGCCAGAAAGCAAGAAAAATTTGAATGATTAAAGGAATAATTTGAAAGTTCGCGCTCATAAAAATAATCCAACTTTTCGCTTCCCCAGTGAAACCAGTAGTATGAAGGTCAGAATAACTCGATATAAGTAGCAGGTTTGAAATAAGACTAACTGAGCAAAGTAGGATTGAAATCCATATTGCGATCTTAGGAAAATATCTATCATTAAATTTCAATAGCAGAACTCCAGAAATCGCATTAAGAAACATTGGAATAGTTGAAATAACAATCATTCTGTGGCTGAAAATGGTCATTGCAGCTTCTACATTTTCATGAATTCTGTCAAATGTTGGAAAGCCAACAAAATACGTCATAAGCAATACACCAAAAGAATAGAACAATGTTACAAAGTAGATTAACGGTGTAAGGATGGTCAGTGAAGAGTTGTCCCGGTTAATATTCATAAATTATTTTGTTGTCGCTGTGTTAATATTTCATAATTTTCATCTACTCGTCTTGGCGTATGAGCCATAACTACTATCTACACGCACCTTTTGTTCGTTTTTTTCAGTAATGACTGTCCATTGGTACGTTTACTTACGGATGGTTAAAGGTTCGGGTTTTAGATGTTACAAAACAAAGTTGTATTTAAGCACAGCCTCAAATCTACATTACTTGTTACAATTCACCAAATTTTAGTGCAATTTTTTTGCATGGGTTTATTACCGCTATTGGCTATTCCTTTTTAAACTTAAAGTTAAGCGCATCGCAGTAGTTTAACCCCGAACTTGGGGTTATGTAATGCGGTATGGAAGTATCCGTTCGACCAACGCCGTTGCTATCAGGCGCAACACCCCTGCCGCTATGTTGCTACTT
>MTCR01000122.1 GCA_002212725.1 Sphingobacteriales bacterium TSM_CSM
CGATTTTACCCTCTATGCCACCAAAAACTTCTTTTTTACCGAAGTAAAACACCTTTCTACCCGCGACCGCGATTGCAACAACCCTGACCAAAAAGAACTTAATGCCGATATTTTGCTGGCAGGAATACCCGTTGACCCCACTACCGGCCAGCTTTCTGAACCTATTACCATTGTGGCAGGCGGCGAAACCTCGCACCCCGATTTGCCATTGCCCAAAATTAATTTCATTTACTACGATTTAGACCAGTACTACATTCGCGACGACGCCAAAGTAGAACTCGACAAAATTGTAGCCTTTATGAAAGAAAACCCCGGCGTGGTTATTCAGCTTAAATCACATACCGACTCGCGCGGAACCAAAGAATACAACCAAACCCTTTCTGCCAAAAGGGCGCAGGCTGCCGTAGATTATATAGTAAGCAAGGGTGTTGCCCGAAACCGCCTTACCGCCATGGGGCTGGGCGAAACACAACCGGTAAACGAGTGTACCGACGGGGTAAACTGCCCCGAAGAAAAACATCAGAAAAACCGCCGTACCGAATTTGTAATTACCGGCTATACCATAAAATAACTTACAGGGCAAGCACTCACCGCCGCCAAAAGCACAACCCGTTTTATTTTGGTTTATGGGGTGGTGCAGGAGGTTATTTTGTGCCGTTATACAATTTAAGGAGTTCCGGCATAGGCATTTCAATGCGTTTATCATCGTAGCCGTAAGCCACTACAAAGGCATCGGCATATCCGCGCCGTTTTAGTTCTGTTTTTATCAACTCGGCCTGTTCATAGCTGTTGTAGTGTCCTACCGTATAGCGGTACAAGCCCTGCGGCGATACATCAATGCGAATTTCTTCGCCGGATACGTGAGTGAAAAAAACATCATTTTCTGCCACCGGCACCACAAAAGCGCCTATCTGCACCTTAAAATAAATCTGCTCTTTGGTATAGCCGCCAATCAATACGGGCGGTTGTTCGGGGGGCAGGGGGGTAATAATTTCGGTAGCGGGGGGCTGCGGCGCAACTTGTGCTTTTTTACCATGCTTGCATCCGCCCCACATAACGGTAGCTGCTACTACCACATAGAGTATTATTTTCCGCATCTCATCTCATTTTTGAGGTTTTACAATTACTGTAACGTAGCTTATTGCAGGGCTATTATGGATAGTCAGCCAAAATCGGGCCATTTTATCAGGGTAGCCCGGGTTTAAGAGTAGTTAAAATTTCAGGTAGTATTTATTGGTTGGCCTGTGTTGTTTTACGCCTTTGCAGTGTGCAGAAAATAAAATCTTGGCCGGTATTGAACGGCGTGGTGTGTACCTGTGTGCGGCATTCGGTTAAGGCGTAATTGCGGGCAAACACGGCAGGTAAAGAAGTTTCGTTGTATTGGGTAATATCTAAGCCGCTACATTTTTTGGGGCCGGTTTCAGAAAAAGTGCCAACAATAAGGTATTGGGCAGCAGTTTTATTTACTACCTCAACATATTGGTCAATCTGTTGCGGGGTGGTAAGGAAATGGAAAGTGGCACGGTCGTGCCAGAGGCAGTAGTTTTGGGGCGGTTCAAAAAGGGTAACATCGGTGGCAATCCAGGTGATGCTGCCGGCCTTGATGCCCAGGCGTTGTTGTGCGGCAAGGAGGGCGGTTTCCGAAATATCGAGTATGGTAATGTTGGTATAACCATCTTCCAGCAGAAAGTCGGCCAGCAGGCTGTCGCCACCGCCAATATCAATAATGGGAGCAGTTTTGGGTAGATTTAGCCGGCGTATCAGTTGCAGCGACATTTCGGGAACTGTTTGTGTCCAGCTTCTTTCATTGGGTTTTTTGGTTTGATAAACCGTTTCCCAGTGGCGTTTATTATTGGATGCGGTCATTTAGGGAGGGTTTTAGGTGCAAAACACAGGTTATTCAAGCGGGTACACCAGTACTTTCCATGTTTTGCCGCCATCGGTGGTAAGTTGCAGCACGTTTCCGCTGGTAGCTACCCCTTTCAGTTGGCTGTAAAAGTCAATGGCATCGGCATAAATTCGGTTTTGGTTCACCTTTTGCCAGTTTTGCCCGCCGTTGGTGGTTTGATATACATCGGCTACCGAAGCAATATCATCGGCATAAGCCACCGAAACGGCATAAGCATATTGCGTATCAACGGCATACAAATCAGACATGCCGCCGTTGGCAATAAGGAGGTTATAACTTTGCCAGTTTTGCCCGCTGTCTGAAGAATAAAAAATTTGCTTACCGGTTTTGGAGTAGGCATAGAGGTAATTTGGCGTGGTATAAACCACCTCCAGTTTGTTAAGCGGCACACCGTTTGAAATGGGGTACACGTTGGGCCAGGTTAGTCCGCCGTCGTTTGTTACCAGCAGGTAGGCATTGTTTGCGCTGTCATTTACCAGCAGGTAGCCGGTAAAAGTGTTCAGAAAGTAAGCATCGGCAGGTTGGTAAAGAGGGCTAAGTTCTGCCAGAAGGCTGAAAAGGTTTTGGTTGTTGAAGGCATCTTTTACCACCTGATAAACTTTTAGTCCCGATGCAAAAACCGATGCCCCTTGGGCGGCAGTATAGGAGGTAAAAACCCAACCCAGGTCTTTGTTAATAAAATGCACCACGTCAAAGCTGTGCGTGCCGGTAATGGTGGTACCATTTTCTACCCTGTTTTCAAACTTCGGCACATAGAGTTTATTGGCGTAGGTTTCGCCAAAATTGTTGCTTTCCTCTAATTGCAGGTCGGTATAGGCTTCGGGGTAAATGATAATATTTTCAAAGTCGTTATACACAATGCGTTCGTAAGCAACGCCATTGGCTACGGCATAAATAGAATCAAACAAGTTGGGTGTATAGTAGGCATAACCTCCGCCAAACCCTACAATGGTAGAGTCGTCGCTCATCCAGCCGTAAATTTTATCGCCGGTAGTCAGGGCTGCGGTGGCGGGGTTTACCAGCGGTTCTACATCGGCATAGTCAAAAAGCAGGCGGTTATTTTCAGAAAAACAGCCGGCGGTGAGCATAGCCAGCAGCAAGCCGGCAAGGTGAAGGGCGGTTTTGGCGGTTTTCATGTTTCGGGGTTTTATTCGCCAAGCAGGGTGATGGCTTCTTTGTACAATTTTTCTTTATCAACAGGCACCACGCCAACTTGTTCACAAACTTGCCCTGCGGCAATATTTGCCAGTTCTACGGTGGCAAAAATATCCAGGTCAAGTGCAAGGCCCAGTGAGAGCAAAGCCAACACGGTATCGCCGGCGCCCGAAACATCTGTAATATTGCGCTGGTAGGCGGGGCAAATTTCATGGTCGTCTTCGGTGGCTACAAAAATACCTTTGCTGCCAAGAGTAATTACCGAAATAGAATTTTGCAGAATAGCCCTTAATTGGCTGTCGGCCGCAATGAGGGTATCTATTTTAAGTGGGTTAATGTCTATTTCCAGTGCATTGGTAGCTTCGGCCAGGTTGGGTTTAATGAGGGTACAGCCGCGATATTCAAAAAAATTGTCGTATTTAGGGTCAACTGCCACGGGTATTTTGGCCTGCCGGGCGTTATGAATAACGTTGGCAATGAGTTTGGGGGTAAGTACGCCTTTGTTGTAATCTTGCAGAATAACTACATGCGGGGCTTCGGTGTAGATTATGTCAATAATATTGTCGAGCAGCAGCAGTTCGGTGTTTTCTTCCAGCGGGTTTCGCTGTTCAGAGTCAAAGCGGATCATTTGCTGGTTGCGGCTTACTATGCGGTTTTTGACGGTGGTTTTCCGTTCCTGGTCAAGAACGATATAGCGCGAGGATATGCCTGCCTGTTGCAGTTCATCTTTAAAGGTATAGCCATCGGGGTCGTCGCCCACTACCGAAGCCAGGAAAACTTTAGCGCCCAGTTCTTTAATATTTTGTGCTACATTGGCAGCGCCGCCCAAGCGGTTTTCGTGTTTGTAAATATCCACAATAGGAATGGGCGCTTCGGGCGATATGCGGTTTACATGTCCAAACAGGTAGTGGTCTAACATTACATCGCCAATTACCAGCGCTTTCAGGTTGCGGAAAGACTCAAAAATTTCGGAAATGGTGTTTTGTTCTGCCATAACGCACAAAAGTAGGGTTAAACTTTTTTTGATACGGTAAATTTAAGCTAAATACCCCTGAGTTTTAATAAAATGCGATAAATTTATCAGAAAACGCTTTATTTTTATGCACAGCAGTTTTGGCTGCTGCTTTCAGTACAGCAATGCCAGATATTTTTTCATTCGGGCACAAGCTTCGCGTATGTTATCTTCCGATGCGGCGTAGGAAATGCGTATGCACTTATTGTTGCCAAATGCCTGCCCGTTAACGGTAGAAACGTGTGCATGGTTCAGCAGGTACATGCTCAGGTCGTCCACGTTGTTAATTATGGTATCTCCATCGGTTTTACCTAAGTAGTAGCTAACATCCGGAAACACATAGAAAGCGCCGTCGGGTATATTGGTGATAAAGCCGGGTATATCGTTCAGCAAATCCAACATTACATCGCGGCGGTGTCTGAAAGCCTGTTGCATGGCGTAAACCGGTTCCATGGTTCCGGTAAGGGCTGCAATTGCGGCGCGTTGGGTAATGGAGCAGGTGGCGCTGGTAAACTGCCCCTGCATTTTATCACAAGCTTTGGCAATGGCCAATGGTGCGGCAATGTATCCCAGGCGCCAGCCGGTCATGGCAAACCCTTTTGAGAGTCCATTTACGGTAATTACGCGGTGTTTGGCAAACTCAAACTGTGCCATGCTTTCATGCTTGCCCACATAGTTGATGTATTCATAAATTTCATCAGAAACCACATACAGGTCCTTGTGTTCTACAATAACCTCGGCCAGTTGTCTTAGTTCTTCTTTGTTATATACTGCTCCGGTGGGGTTGCAGGGCGATGAAAAAATAATAAGGCGGGTATTGGGTTTAATGGCGGCTTCCAGTTGTTGGGCAGTAATTTTAAACCCGTTTTCCATACTTGCGGGCACTTCGGTAGCTATACCTTCGGCAAGTTCTACCTGTGCGGCATAGCTAACCCAATAGGGGCTGGGCAGCAGCACTTCCTCGCCGGGATTTACCAAACACAGTACCACATTGGCAATAGATTGCTTGGCGCCGGTAGAAAGTATTATTTGTTCGGGCGTATAATCCAGCCCGTTATCGCGCTTTAGTTTATGCGCCACTGCTTGCCGCACATCTAAATACCCCGATACCGGTGTGTAATGCGAGTAGTTTTGGTCTATAGCTTGTTTGGCGGCTTCCTTTATGTGGTCGGGTGTATCAAAATCGGGTTCACCAAGGCTAAGGTTAATTACTTTTACCCCCTGGCTTTGCAATTGCCGTGCCAGTGCTGCCATTTTCAGCGTATCCGATTCATTTAAATTAACAATGCGGTTTGATAGTTTGATCATACAATAAAAACAAATGTTGAAAGCAAATAATTGAAATTTTTCCCGATGCCCCGATGGCATTTTGTGAATAAAAACGCAAAAATACGAGTTATTACTTAGGTAGCAACCACACAAAGCACATTTGTGTACAGAACCGGGGTAAATCTGCAATTGAACTCGCCTTTACCTGCCTTACTACCCAAGCCCGGGTGCATTTGTTATACAGGACAACATCCGTACAATATGCTGCAAACTGCCCTGTTGCAAGTGCAGGGTAAAATACATTTTGCAGTTTCGGGCAATTGGTGTACCTTCGTACTTGTAAAACTCCGGACCAACCAAAATTCAATTCCTATGAACTGGTTTCAACGAAATATTAAGGGCATATTTACCAAAACCACCGAAAAACGGGAAGCCCCCGATGGCGTATGGCACCGGTGCGAGCAGTGTAAAGTTACCCTGCCTGCCCGCGAACACCGCATGAACCTGTATGTTTGTTCTAACTGCGATTACCACGACCGCATTGACTCGGAAACCTATTTCCAGATTTTGTTTGATAACAAACAGTACGAAAAACTGTTTACCAACCTTAAACCGGTAGATATTCTGGGCTTTACCGATACCAAAAGCTACGAGCAGCGCCTTAAACAAACCCAAAAAAAGGTAAACCTTGATGATGCCATGCAGGTAGCGCACGGCAAGGTAAACAACCGCCCGCTGGTAATAGCCGCCATGGATTTTAACTTCATTGGCGGTTCTATGGGTTCGGTAGTGGGCGAAAAAATTGCCCGTGCCATAGATTACTGCATTGTACACAAAACCCCGCTGCTCATCATTTCCAAATCGGGCGGCGCACGCATGATGGAGTCTGCTTTTTCGCTCATGCAAATGGCCAAAACATCGGCAAAACTCACACAATTGTCTGACGCAGCGGTTCCCTACCTTTCTTTGCTTACCGACCCCACCACCGGCGGCGTTACAGCCTCATTTGCCATGCTGGGAGATTTAAACATTGCCGAACCCAAAGCGCTTATTGGATTTGCCGGCCCAAGGGTTATTAAAGAAACCATTAAAAAAGAACTACCCGAAGATTTTCAAACGTCTGAATTTTTAATGGAGCATGGTTTTGTTGATTTAATTGTTCACCGGCGCGATTTAAAAAACACATTGTCTGAACTGCTTACTTACTTTGCAGCCTGATAGTGCCGGCTTGCTGCCGGTATAAACCCTTTTTGCGTATGCAAATAGATGTGGAAGCATTTTTTTTCCTGCTAATGGCGGTGGTGGTGTTTTTTTACTATGCCTTGCGCAAAGGTAAAAAGAAACGCCCTACCATTGCCGAAGAAGTATCGTGGGAAGAACTGACCATTGAACAGGCCTTGCAGCAGTATAACCCGGCCGCTGCGGCTGCCCCCATTCAGATTGCCCCCGCTGCGGTTGCCCCGCCGCCGGTTGCAGAAACGGTACCCGAAACCCCGCCACCCCCGCCGCCGGCAGAACCCGGGTACTTTACCTATGAAGATGCGGGCGTCCTTCCGCGCCGCCGAAAACCCCAAAATCGGAAACGCATTGCCAAAAAACTGCCGCCCGATTTAAGCAAACCATTTGCATTTAACCCCCGCGACGCCATTTTGTATGAAACCATCTGGAAACGCAAATACTAAGCCTGCGGTTAAAACAGCAGTTCTTTCCTTGCCATATTAAGCCTTATGCCCAAGCCAAACAGTTGGCCGGTGTTGGTGTGGGCGGGGTTTTCGGCTTTTTGGCGGCGGTAGGTATAGGTAAAATCGAGCCAGAAATTGTGCTTCCACATATAACTAAGCAGAAAATCGGCCAGTATGACATTGGTTTTGTTGCCTTGCAGCAAATGGTTGTTATACTCCTGCGGGCGGGTGGTATTGAGCAGAAAAATGTTACCCCCCCAGTTTACCGAGTCGGCATCGGCACCATATTGTGCATACAGCAGGTTGAGTTTTACATCTACCTGTTTATGGGGTTTGTAGCGCAAAACGGCCAGCGTTTCGCGAAAATTGGCGCCCAGCGGGTGGGCAAGCGGTTGGTTAAAATGGGTATAATTGCCGCTTTCGGTATTGTGGGTATAGGTATAGGGGCGCACGGTGTTAAACTCTACCTGCGCATCTAAATTGCTGATGCCGGCAACATCAATATACTTTAATCCTGCCTGCAGGCCATATTTGTTGCCCCACCAGCCGGTGCGGTCTTTAATTTCGCCAAACTTAAACTCATCGAGCAGAAACTGCCCGTAAAAGGAGAAATGTTTGAGGAAATTGTACTTCACATCCATACCCAACAGCACATTATCGGGACTGCCTAAGTGGTATTCTATGGCGCGGTAAAAAATAATGGGGTTCAGGTAGCTGAGTTCAAAACCGCCGTTTTCGCGTCCGTAAATTACACTTTCAAATAAGCCAATGTTAAACCTTTTGGTAACATTAAGGCTGAGGTGGTGCATGGCGGCATATTTGCGGGGCAGTGCGCCATCGGCATTGTTGTTAAATTGGCCGGTAAGTTGCATAAACAGGTTTTGGTAGTTGAGCCGCCAAACCTGTGTGTTTATTTTAAGAAACAGGTAGTTGTTTGAAAAATCGGACAAAAACAGCGAGCGAACGCCGTTTCCGATAAAGTTTTTATCGTGTCCAAACTGCAGCCGCACCCGTTCTGCGGGCTGAAAGGAAACATAACCGCGCGCATGAAAAAAGTCTTGTCCGGGGGCAAAAATGCTGTCGCCCAGCATGCTGGTAAATTCTTTTACCCTGCCCTCGCCCGGCACGGCATTATAGGTTTGGGTAAATTGCTGTGCATAATCGGGGTAGCTTACCTGATTATCGGTAAGCAGGGTATAAAAACCTATCTGCTCATTTATCATGCCTCTTATTTCGGCGCCGCGCGTGTTGATATAGCGTATGCCTTTTACCCCTTGTTCCTTGCCCAGTTGCATGTGCAAAACAGGACTTGCTTTCAGCAGCAGTTCATCGTGGTATTTCAGGCGCAAAAAATCGGAAGGGTATTTATAAAAGTGTTTCAGAAAAGGCTTTTTGCTGGGTATTAACCCCCAGTAAGACCATTCATTGTTGTCTTTGTAAATATAGTATTGGTTATAGCGGTCGGTTGGGCTAAAGTGTACACCTTCCATGTTATCGGTGCTTTCTGCCAGCAGCACCGCATTAAAACGAACATAAGGTTTTACCGAAGTATGAATATAGTTGGTATCCAGTGTACCCGATTTTATTTCAACACGGTCGAGCAAATGATAGGCCGGCATTTGCAGGGGAAGGTATGCGCTTTGTGCCTGCGCCATACTGTATGCAAGCAGTAAAATAACCGTAACAAGCCGATGATGGTGCATAAAACAGGCATTTAGTTAAAACAGAAGGTTGGTGGTTCTTGCTCATAAAAAAGCAGACAGCCCGAAACCAGAATCTGATTCCGGCGCTGTCTGACTATGACAAGAGCTAATAATACTTAAATTGTGAAATGGTTTTGTGTTGCCGTTTTTGTTTTAGTTTTTAACCAATTTTACCGTTTGCAGGCTGCCGGGCATTTGCACAGTGAGGTAATACAAGCCGTTGGGTAATGATGCAATATCGAGGGGATAAGTGTTTTTTCCCATCCAGTTTGCCTCTGCCTCTTCGGTGCGAATAAGTTTGCCCGATGTATCAAACAATTGCAGTACGGCAACTGTACCTGCTTCGGGTGCATGATACTGTACATAAACTGTTTGCTGTGCCGGAACCGGACTTACTGCCACCCAACTGTTATCTGCATTTCGTTCCAGCGAAACTACGCCCCATGGGCTTATATTGCCGTTGTAATCGGTTTGTTGTAAGCGGTAGTAGTAAATGCCGTTTGACACTTTTGTATCGGTAAAGGTATAAGTATGGGTGGTGCTGCTGGTTCCGGCGCCGTTAATTTGGGCAATTTGTGTGTAGTTTACGCCGTTGCTGCTGCGCAGCAGGGTAAAGTAGTGGTTGTTTACTTCGGCGGCGGTAACCCAGCGCAGCAGGTTGCCCTCTTCGGTTACAGAACCGGTAAACGCCAGATAAGTTACAGGTACGGCGCAAATGGAGAAGCCGGCTGTATTGGCAGTACAGCCCTGCACATCGGTAACGGCTATGTTGTAGTTGGTTCCGAGTGTAAAGGGCCCAAGTTCTGCTACTTCGCCTGCCGGCAGGCTAAGCGATGCGGTATCGTTTATGAGAACAAAATAGTTAACACTTTCATCGCCGCCGGTTACCAACAGCCGCACCACATACGTTCCATCGGAACAACTGTTAATTTCCTGTGTATTAATAATTATGGGTTGCGTCAGACAGGGGTTAAAAATTACCAGCTGCAGCGGAATGGCAAGGCTGAAACTTTCGCCGCTGCCCAAGGTAAATGTTTCTGATTGCCCCAGTTCATTAATACCGCCCATAACCAAGGCATCGGCAGGCAGGGTGGCCGGGTCAATTTGAATATAGTAACTGCCGGTGGGAATAAACTCAAAATAAAAATACCCGAAAACATTGCTTACATCGGCAGCAATGGTATCGCCGGTGCCGGCATCAATAAGGTAAGCAGCAACACCTGCTATACCGGTTTCGGTAGTTTCGTCAAACAGTCCGTCAAAGTTGGCATCGTTCCAAACTGCGCCGCCCGAAAAGGCAAAATCCTGAATACAGGCATAAGTGCCGCCAATAATATAAGGCAAAGTTGCACATAGGTCGGTGGGGTCGTAAATGGTAAACAGTACGTCGGCGGTTTCGCCGGGCGCCAGGTTATAGGCTACACCGGGCAGATTGGGGCCGCCGTTTACGCTGGTTTCGGTCATAAACTGCGGGCAAGCACCTTCTACAGATACTACGCAGTTTGCCTCATCATACAGCAGTTGCACGTTCAGCGAGGGGTCGGGCAGTACGTTAAGCGTAAAGGTAACCGAAACTTCGGGGCAATCTATGCCGGCGGGTATGGTGGCGGTATAGGTAAACACGGTTCCGTCGCAGTTGTCGGCAACCAAATTGGGCAGGGTAATAGATATGCCTGTTTCGCCGGTTGACCATTGTACATCGGTTTCGTTTGCATTGACCACGTTTACTTTAAGTACGGCTCCTTCGGCTGTTGCGGGGCAAAACAGCAGTGCGGTATCGCCAACGGCGGTTAATTGGGGGCATTCCACAATAGTGGGGCAGGTAAACGCATCAAAAAAGGAGGTGGAGCAGCCGCTTCCGTCGGTTAAATTGATGGCATACCCCAAATCGCCGGAAGGTATGGAAGAGAGCAGAAAAGCGTTGAAATCTGTTTGCGAGATACTGCCAATGCCCGATACGGTTTCCACCAGAAACGGGCCGGTACCGCCACAAATTAAAACAACATCAAAAGTAGTGCCATCGGGCGAGCAGTTGTAGGAAATGCTTTCAATAAACGGCAGGGGCAGGGTATTTACCGCAACGGGTATTTTTTCGCTGTTGCAGCCGTTGGCATCAAAGGCCTGTGCCGCGTAGTTGCCCGGTTCGGGGGCGGTAAATTCAAGGCCGGTTGCCAGCAGGTTGCCGCTTTCGTCAAACCAGTTAACGTTGAGGTCGGGGGTGGCTACTTCGGCAACAAAAGGCGTAATCGGCGCTTCCTGACACACATTAACATCTGCCACTACCGGGTTGGGAATGGTGGGGCAGCCCGGTTCGTAGGTGTTAAGGGCGGTAACGTCGTCGGCGGCAAAACAGGCATAAAAGCCGCCCAAAACCGGCGAAAAATCGGAATTGCCCGAAAATACGCCGTACCTGCAACCGGTTCCGTTGTCAATTTTAACCAGGGTGGCGTTTTCGGTGCTGCAATCGCCGTTTACCCATGCATCGCCGGGGTCAACACCAATTTGCCCCAGCACATCAACATTGGCGCTGCCGTTGTTAATGGCAATGGCGTCGTTTCCGTTATAGAGCAGTTGTGTAGAGGTTTGGTCGGGGGCAAGTCCGGCAAGGGTAAATTCGGTATGGCAAACAAGATAGTAATCGCCGTTGGTCAAAATTCCCGATAGCGGAATACTTTCGTTGGGCGTGGCGTTTCCGTTATTGTAAATATCAAGGGAATAGCCCGATAAATCCACATCGGTGCCGGTGCCGTTGTAAATTTCCACACATTTGTTAAACGAAGAACCTTCCACATAGGCCGAAATAACCAAATCGGCACAGGCCGAGGCGGCGTTTTCCAAGGCTCCGGTGTTAATCCATTCTCTAATGAGGGCAATATCTGCCGGGCTAACTGCCGGGCCGCCAAGGGGCATATCGGGTTTACCCGGGCAATTGGTTACACTGGGGTCAATTTGCCAAACCAGCGGGCTGGCATCGGCATCAAAAGGAACTACGGCATCGCCGCAATCGTTTCCGCCCTGAAGTATGCCGGCATAGGTGGTTATAAAAAAGCCGCTGCTGCCGCCATGGCAACCGTTGCAACCGTTAGCGGCGGCAAAGTTTTGCACATCGGGACTGTAGTAATAGGGCTGTGCCTTTAAAACCTGCAGGCAGGCTATACTCACCAATAATGTTAAGAGTAACGCTTTTCTCATATTGATATTTTTTTAAAAAAACTTGATTAATCGGGTTTGAAAATAGGTAAAAATTTCATTGGCCATACCGTGTTTAAGTCCCAAAATGCAAAAAAAAGCAGAAAAAAGCTGTTTTTTTACAAATGGGGTTTAACAATGGCTTCCAGGGCGTCAAAAGTGAACTCTCGCTCATAAAATTTCCGGAAACCCGAAGGCGCATGAATAATTAAGGTAGCCGGAATTGCGCCCGACCATGCCGGGTCAATTTGGTTAATCCAGGCATTGGGGTCGTTGCCGCCGTCTAACACAAACACTTCAGATTGCAGCCCTTTGTCTTTAATAAAAGGGTTTACCCGCGTTTGGGTTTGCTCCAGAAAATCGAGGCTTATAAGGGTAATTTTCAGTTTTTTGCCGGCATATTGTTGTCCCAGTTTTTCAAACCAGGGCAGTTCTGCCACGCAGGGTTTACACCAGGTAGCCCAAAAATTGTACACATACACCGTATCGGTATTGGCTGCAAACCGTTGCAGCAATTGGTTAACGGTAATAGTTTGGGCAGTGTTGTCTGCCTTTGGGCTTGCAATTGGCGGCGCTGGTTTACAGCCGGCAAAGCCACTGCCCATAAAAAACAAGATAAAGATAGGTAAAATGACGTTTTTCATACTAAAATTGTGGAATAGTAATATCTTTGGGCAAGTTTAAAGATTTTTCCGACACTTGCTTTCATTTACCGGCGCTTTTTTATACAGTCATGCAAAATCAGCCTATTATTCTTATATCGGGTGCTACGGCGGGCATTGGCAAAGCCACCGCCGAGTTGTTTGCCAAAAACGGCTGGCAGGTTATTGCCCTTGGCCGCCGCCACGAACGGTTGTTGCAATTGCAGGTTCACCTGGAAATGGAATATGGCACTAAAGTGCTGCCTGTTACCGTTGATGTGCGCAACAAAGAAGCCATAACAGAACAAATAAACCAACTGCCCGATGCATGGAAACCGGTAAGGGTGCTGGTAAACAACGCCGGCTTGGCCGCCGGACGCGATTATTTTGCGGAAGCCGATATAGAAGACTGGGAAACCATGATTAGTACCAATATAAACGGCTTGTTATACCTTACGCGCGCCGTATTGCCCTTTATGCCGCAAAACGGTACCGGGCATATTGTAAATTTGGGTTCTATAGCCGGTAAAGAAGTATATGCACAAGGCAGCGTGTATTGCGCCACCAAGTTTGCCGTTGATGCGCTTAGCCGCGGTATGCGCATTGATTTGCTGAAACAGCGCATAAAAGTAACCGCCATAAACCCGGGATTGGTTGAAACCGAATTTTCGGTGGTGCGGTTTAAAGGCGACGAACAAAAGGCAAAAGCTGTTTACGAAGGCTTTGAACCGCTTACCGCCTCCGATGTGGCCGATACCATCTATTATGCCGTTACCCGGCCGCTGCATGTAAATATAAACGAAATAACCCTTACCCCTCTGGCACAGGCAGGGGCGCATTACCTCTATAAATAAATTTTTGTACACATACTACCACAATGCAAACAAATGGCTAAAGACCAGCTCATAACCAAAGCCTCGGGCGAAAGGGTTTCTTTTGATATGGAAAAACTGCGCCGCTCCCTCAAAAAATCGGGCGCCGATAACCATACCATTGATACCATTGTAAACAGTGTAGTTGGCCGCCTGTATGAAGGCATAAGCACCAAAGAAATTTACACCATGGCTTTTACCATGCTGCGCGACAAACACACCGCTTCTTTTGCCGCCCGCTACAAGCTAAAAAGCGCTATTATGGAACTGGGGCCATCGGGCTATCCGTTTGAAAAATATTTTTCCGAAATACTCCGCTTCCAAGGGTACACTGTGCAAATTTCGCAAATATTGCAAGGCCGGTGCGTTACGCACGAAATTGACATAATTGCCCGGTTTGACCATGATGTTTTTTTTATAGAATGCAAATACCACAACGGGCGCGGCACTTTAACCGATGTTAAAACCCCGCTTTACATTAACTCGCGTTTTGAAGATGTGAAGTTTGTACAGGCACAACTACCTGCAAACAAAAACAAACAGCTAAAAGGTTGGGTGGTAACCAATACCCATTTTTCTGATGATGCCATACAATACGGCCGCTGTGTAGGGCTTGAACTGGTAGGCTGGGATTACCCAAAAGGCAACAGCCTCAAAGAACAAATAGACCAAACGGGGCTGCACCCCATAACCTGCCTTACCACCCTTACAAAAAGCGAAAAGGCTAACTTGCTCGATGCCAAAATTGTACTTTGCAGAGAACTGGCAGAGCAACCCGATGCACTTGCCGCAGCAGGCATAACCAAAAGCCGCATACACAAAATTACCGACGAAGCCCGGCAGTTATGCCGCTAACCCGGCGTTTTATTGCTTACTGTGCCGAACTGGTGGTTTTAAGGGTTTCGAGGTAGGCGCGGCGCAGTTCGGTTTCTTCTACCGGTTTAATATAAGCCTCTCCCATTTTTTTCAATATTACAATTCCCTCATTATAAGAGCGGCTTTTAAAAAAATAATTGTTGGTATTGGTAAGCCGCTGAACAATGGCATACTCATTACCCTGGAAAACCCACTTTTTACCGTAAAAAAACTTGTTGGTAATGGTATAAACGCCGCCAATATATGCCTCGCCGTTTACCACAATTTCCTTTATATCGCGGCTGCTGATGAGCCTGAAATCTTTACCGTCGTAAAAATGAACATAAGCCGAGGTTGACTCAATATACTCATTGCGCATATCCAAGGGTTGTATATAACCTCTGCCATACAATAACTGGTTATTTTTAAGTTGCAGGGTTACTTCATCCCATTTCAGCACGCGCATGGGGTTGGTGTCGTTGTATAAATCAACCAAATAAACTATTACCCTGAAATCCTGTGTTTCGTAGCGGTTGGTAATTTTAGCCGATTCAATAAAATAAGGCCGGTCGCTCATCATAATTTCTATGTCAGACAATTTTCTGATGAGTTTGTGCCCGTAATCCTGCCGGCCGGCAATGAGCAGGTAGTCGGTTAAATATTCGTAAGGTTCGTTTACCACCCTGGAGTTGTCGTACAGTTCTACCACGCCGCCGCGCACTTTCCGGTAAAGGTCGCGGTATTTGTCAATCCATACAAACTCGGTAGAATCGGGACGGAAGGTAATGCCGGGTTCCGAACCTTCCAATACCAATTTGTCTATCATGGACAAGGCAACCATTTTTTTTTCGGATGTTTCGGCATCAACAAAAGAAAACTGGGGCACATCGGCGCCTTTTGGAGGAAGGTATTTAAATTTTCCGGTAAGCAGCAACCCGCTTTTAAGAATTGCCGTGCCGTTGTGGAACTTGTACTTTATTTTTGCCGGTTTTACCGGTTTTGTTTTGGGTTTTACCACGCCCGAAACGCCTACATC
This sequence comes from Sphingobacteriales bacterium TSM_CSM, assembly GCA_002212725.1. Classification (GTDB taxonomy): domain Bacteria; phylum Bacteroidota; class Bacteroidia; order Chitinophagales; family UBA2359; genus UBA2359. Next base: position 15,324 of record MTCR01000122.1, read on the forward strand.
ATTGGGCATGGGTTGGGCAATGGTTATAACAGAAACGAAACATAGCGCAACAATAAAAAGTAAAAAACGCATTGCAGTGTTTGTTTGTACAGTAATGGGGTGTTGGGGTTGCAAAGGTAGACATTTATACCCGCAAATGAAAGGTTTGGGGCTGCCGCTTTGCAGTGATTAAACCAAATACAAACGCACAAACACCCCTGCATAGTACATTTTGGCAGTGCACCGCATGGCGGCTGGCGTAAAAAAGGGTTTGCCGCTGCTATGGAAGCAGTTAAAGCGCTTTTTCGTAAACGCGGTATTTTTTATAGGCAGTGCCGTTCAGCACTCTTTCGGCAGAGCGGGTCATCATGGTATTGCTTTCCAAAATCCAGCTGGCTTCGCCATATTCCATGCCCATTTCGCGCCCGCGTTTCACAATGTCGTAATACATTACCGCATCAATGCCGCGCTGCCGGTATTCGGGCAGTACCCCCATGATAATAATGCGCAGCCATTTTATTTTTTTGCGCTGGGTATAAAGTTTTAAAAAGTTAAACGGAAACAAATGCCCGTTCATTTGTTTGAAAATAAAGTTGTAATCGGGTACGGCCAAAATAAAGCCCACGGCCCTGCCCTCAATTTCGGCAAACAGCGCCAGTTCGGGCACTACCAGCGGTTTTAGGTCTTCGGCAAGGGCATCTATTTCGTCATTGGTCATCGGCACAAAACCCCAGTTTTTTTCCCATGCCTTGTTGTAAATATCTTTAATAATAGCCAGGTCTTCTTTCATTTTTTTCAGGTTTACCGGCCGCAGGGTAACGTTGTTGCGTTTGGCAGCAATTTGGGCAATGCGCGGAAATTTGGGGTTCCCGTCAACCGAATTGCGGTCTAATTTATAAGCCAGCAATACCTGCGCCACCCCGTAATGGTCGTTTTCAATAAGTTGCTCATAGTAAGGCGGGTTGTAGGTCATCATCAGGCGGGGTGAGTCGTCAAAACCTTCGGTAAGCAGGCCGTATTCGTGGTTGCTGCTGGGGTTTGCCGGCCCTTGAACCCGGTCTAATCCTCGTTCCCGAAGCCAGTTTTCGGCAGTTCTGAAAAGGGTATTGGCAACTTCCTGGTCGTTTATACATTCAAAATACCCCCAATACCCCAGTTTATTGTTTTGGTATTCCATTGACAGGTTGTTTTTTATGGCGGCAATGCGCCCTACCGCCTCGCCGTTGCGGTAAGCCATAAACAACTGCATTTCGGCAATTTTAAAAAAGGGGTCTTTGTCGGGATTCATGCGTTTTTTCATATCCATAATAAGCGGCGGAACCCAATTAACATCTCCCTTATAAATTTTCCAGGGAAACTTAATAAATTCCATCACTTCTTTGGTATGAAACGCAATGGGCTTTACAATAACCTGAGACATATTGGCCGGAGTTTAAGGGGTGAAAAAATGCAGTTTGAACATGCGCTTTTTTTTATTAAATGCCTGCCTGTTCACTAAACCGAAATGCAAATTTAGCAATTATTTACCCAGAGTACATACAAAAAGAAAGACCGCAGTTTTTTTATGAGCCAAAACAGAACAACAGTTCTCATAACCGGCGCCAATGGATTTGTGGGCAGTCATTTAGCCGATGAACTGCTGCGGCGCGGCTGCCGCGTGCGCTGTATAGTGCGAAAAACAAGCAACCTGCAATGGCTCAAGGGTAAACAGGTTAAACTGTTTGATACAGGGCTTGCCAACCCCGATGCATTGCAGCCGGCATTAACCGGCGCAGATTATGTATATCATATTGCCGGAACGGTAAAGGCTCCCAATGAAGCGGGTTATGTAAACGGCAATGTGCAACTTACCCGAAACGTGCTGGAAGCCGTAAGCCGGTACGGACAAGGTGTAAAAAATGTGGTGGTTACCAGCAGTTTGGCGGCTGCCGGCCCGGCCTTGCCCAACCAACCTGTTACCGAATTAATGCCCTGCAACCCCCTTAGCCAGTATGGCAGAAGCAAAGTAGCACAGGAACAGGTATGTATGGAATATTTTACCCGACAACAAATACCTGTAACCATTATACGCCCACCCATAGTGTATGGCGAGCGCGATACCGAAGTGCTGTTGCTTTTTAAAATTGTTGAACGGGGATTTTTTGCCATGGCCGGCTTTTCCGATAAACAAATCAGCCTGGTGTACATAGCCGACCTGGTAAACGGCCTCATTTTATCGGCCGAAACGCCCCATGCGCCCGGGCAAACCTACTTTATTGCATCGGGCGAAATTTTGACATGGGTAAACCTGGGCAATATAACAGCCGCTGCACTCCATAAAAAAAACAGGCATATCCGCATTCCGCACGCCTTGCTTTATGGGGTGGCCGGTATTAACCACCTGTGGGGCAAAATAAGCGGAAATATGCCATTGATTAACCTCGAAAAAGCTAAGGAAATAGTACAGCCCGCCTGGACTTGCAGCATAGATAAGGCCAAAAAACAACTTGGTTTTGAGCCTCAATTTGCCGCACCCCTCGGCTTTGCCCAAACTATACAATGGTATAAGCAGCATAAATGGTTGTAGCAACACTCCAAACGGTGCGAAAAAAGGTTTTTTACCGCTATTTTTACCCCTTCAACCGCACAAGCCGCCAAACATGGTAACCCAAAAAAACACCACAATTCTTACCGAACCCCACTATTTGGGCAGCATTTACCACTTTGCGCAATTGCTTGCCCACCCCGTTGTATTGTTTGAACAGTATGGCTTTTTTGAAAAAAGTACCTGCCGCAACAGGTGTTTTATTGCTGTAGGAAACGGCAAACTAATGTTGAGCATACCGCTTGCCGGCGGACGGCAGCAACAAGGTTTTCTGAAAGAGGTGCAAATAGATTACAGTTATAACTGGCAAAAAAACCACTGGCACGGCATACAGAGTGCCTACCGCTCATCGGCGTATTTTATGTACTACGAAGACGTGTTTTTTCCCTTCTATCATCAAAATTACCGCTTTCTTACCGATTTTACCATTCAACTCTATACCGCCATTTTTCAACTGCTTAAAACAGGCACGCAAATAGAAACCACCCGGCAATACCAACAGCAATACAACCCCCAATTGGTTTGCGACCTGCGCAACCAAACCGGTAATTGTAAAAATGCAGCCCAACTGCCCGCCGGCTTTACCCAACCCATTTACCACCAGTTGTTTGCCCATAAAAACGGCTTCCTGCCAAACCTTAGTATTATTGACCTGCTTTTTGCGCAAGGCCCAAACACAACCGCCCTGCTGCAACAATGCTTAAGTTAACCTCACCCGGTAACCCGAACTACCCGACATGGCTAAGTTAACCCAACCCGTGCTTGTTGTGCTGCCGCCACATATTGTGGAAAAAGCCCGACACTTTGCCAACCAGGTAATCCAAACCGTAGATTATACCGACAGCAACCAACATAACCTGCAAAAAATTAGCAACGACCACTTTATAAGCAAACTGGGCGAAGAAGCCGTAAAAACCGCCTTCGAAAACCTGGGGCATACCGTTACCGGCCCCGATTATTCCATTTACCAGGCCAAACAAAAATCGTGGGAGGCCGACCTTTATATTAACAACTACCCGCTGGCCGTAAAAACCCAACCAACTTCGGCAGCTAAAAAATATGGCCTCTCCTGGACTTTTCAGGCATCCGGAAAACGGAAAGACCCCGTTTTGAAACAACCCGATGCATGGGTTTGCTTTGTAGCCTGCCACGACAATAACAATGAACATTACCATTGTACCGTGTACCCGCCCTGCCAGATAAAAAACCTGCTGTTTAAACCTCCGCGCCTGCAACATTTACAGGGTAAAAAACTGGTGGTATATGCAGCAGATTTGCCCAAGCATGATTAAACACAACAACTTGCCAAATGCAAAACAGCCTTTTGCGGCACGTTATTTCCTCGCGTCAATTTTTGCCAACTTTTACCCCCCTGTTTTGTTATTGGAAGCATGAGCAATACTATTATTGTCTGGTTTAGAAACGACTTGCGCATACGCGATAACGAAGCCTTGTACCGCGCCGTGCAAGATGCCCAAACTGTTATACCGGTTTATTGTATAGACCCGCGACAGTTTGCAAAAACACCGTTTGGATTTACCAAAACCGGACCTTTCAGGGCGCAGTTTTTACTGCAATGCCTGCACGATTTGCGGTATTCCCTGCAAGACCTGGGCGCCGATTTGGTGGTAAAAACCGGCAAACCCGAAGAAATTATTTTTGCACTGGCAAAGTACCATAAAGCAAAAGCAGTGTATTGCCATCAGGAAGCCACCGACGAGGAGTACCGCGTGGAAGATGCACTCATAAACCATTTAGATACCATTGATGTGCCCCTGGAAATGTTTTGGGGCAGCACCTTGTACCATTACGACGACCTTACCGCACTTTTGCCCATAGAAAATCTGCCCGATGTTTTTACCCAATTCCGACAGTTTGCCGAAACCCGCCTGCAAGTGCGCCCAACTTACCCGGTACCGCCACCAATAACCCTGCCGCCAAACGTACAAACGGGCAGCATTCCTGCCCTGCAGGAACTGGGGCTTACCCCGCCAACACCCGATGCGCGCGCCGTAATGCCGTTTACCGGCGGCGAAACTGCCGCCCTGCTCCGCTTAAAATACTACCTTTGGGAAAAAGACCTGCTCAAATCTTACGAAGAAACCCGAAACCGGCTTATTGGAGGCGATTACTCCTCCAAACTATCGGCCTGGCTGGCACTGGGTTGTATTTCGCCCCGAACCATATATGAAGAAGTGCAGCGCTATGAACAGGAACGGGTAAAAAACAAATCAACCTACTGGCTTATTTTTGAATTGCTTTGGCGAGATTATTTCAGGTTTGTGGCGGTAAAGTATGGCAACCACCTGTTTAAACCCGGCGGATTAAAACAACTCCCGCCAAACACTACTTACCAGCCCGCCTTGTTTGAACGCTGGGCAAAAGGGCAAACAGGCATACCTTTTATTGATGCCAACATGCGCGAACTGAACGCCACCGGCTTTATGAGCAACCGCGGCAGGCAAAATGCGGCCAGTTTTTTGGTTAAAGACATGAAACAAAACTGGCAGGCCGGCGCTGCATGGTTTGAACATTTACTTATTGATTATGATGTGTGCAGCAACTACGGCAACTGGAACTACATAGCCGGCATTGGCAACGACCCGCGTCAGGACCGGTACTTTAACGTGCTTTCACAGACCGCCAAATACGATGCCAAAGGCGAATTTGTAAAATTATGGTGCCCCGAACTGCGCAAACTGCCATCGGGCAGAATACACGAACCTTACCTGCTGCAACCGCCCGAACAACGGTATGTAGGCGTGGTACTGGGTGTACAGTACCCACATCCGTGCATAGATATTACCCATTGGCGGGCTACCGGAAAATAACCTTGCAAACCGCTGCACTGCCAATGCAGGGCAGTAAGCATACTACCCCCTTTTTTCCTGCAATAAGATTAAAAAAAAACGGAGCGGCTTGTTGTTAGCAGGCCGCTCCGTTAAAAAGATTAGTAATGATGGGTTTTTTATGCGCTTATTCTTTTACAATTTTTGTATGGGTAGTGCTTTTGCCATCAGATACCGAAACCACATACATGCCTGCGTTGTAGCGGCTAATGTCGAGCGTGTGTTGTTTATTGGTGGTGGTAAAATTATCAACCAATCTGCCGGCAACATCGTAAACGGCCACGCTGGTTTGCGGGGCAACGCTTTGAATATTGAGCGTAACGGCGGTAACAGCCGGTACGGGCGACGCACTTACGCTAAGAGCGCTAACAGCTAACGGATTTTCAATACCAACGCCGCAAACACAACCCGATGTTTGTACATCTACTTCATAGGGGTTGTCGGAAACAGAGTAAGGCAATGAAGCGGTGGGCAACAAAGTGGGAAGGAAATCGCAAATAGCGCCTTCCACATCTTCAATAGTAATGGGGCCTAAAACGCCGCTCAATACATCAAATACCTGAGATAACTCTGCCGGAACCGGTATGGTAGGATAGCTTAAAATGGGCAACAGCGGGTTAATAAGCGCTGCAAGGGCATCTAATTCAGATTGATTGAAGGCAAAAGCGGTAAATTTGTAAGTACCGGTAGGGTAGGGGGTACCTGTTCCGTCATTGCTGAAATTAAAGGTGCCGTCTGTGCTTACGCCCCTTACAATGTCCACTACGGCAGAACCGGTATCGGTAGGGAAGGTAATTACAATACGGCGGTCAGAAAAAGTGCCGGGGTCATTCCATTGGGTAATAAGCAAGCAATCGGTTTGGCTGCCGTCTTGCAAAACGCATTCGGTAGGCGGTGTGGGGTTGGGTGCAGCGCCAAGAACTTCGTCATCGCAATTGGGCGTTTGCGCAAAAGCGCCGGTAGTAAATAAGGCAAAAGCAGAAAAAGTAAGTAACAGTTTTTTCATTTTCTATGTGTTTTTTTTAGGTAAAAAAATTTTTTCAGAATTGAACCCAAAATTAGCTATTTTTGCGGAACTGCATCAAACCACCTCTAAAAAAAAGTGTTTTTGATGTAATTTTTACAATTTTTAACCAATATTGAAGAAGAACATACAACTATTAACATATTTATATGAAAATATTTTGCGTAGGACGGAATTATGCCGAACATGCCAAAGAATTAGGCAATGCCGTACCCGATGAGCCGATTATCTTTTCGAAACCGCCTACTGCCGTACTTAAAGACGGCGCCCCGTTTTACCTGCCCGATTTTTCTGCCGATGTACATCATGAGGCCGAAATTGTGCTTCGGGTGGCTAAAAACGGTAAACATATTGACCCGAAATTTGCCCACAAGTACTACGACCATCTTACCATTGGCATTGACTTTACCGCCCGCGACCTGCAAAGCAAACTCAAAGCCAAAGGGCAACCCTGGGAAATTGCCAAAGGCTTTGACGGCTCGGCGCCCGTTGGCCAATTTGTAGCACTTAGCACCCTGCCGCCCGTAAACAGCATTGAATTTACCCTGCTCAAAAACGGACATCCGGTGCAAAAGGGCAATACCGCCAACCTGCTGTTTGCGTTTGATGTACTCATTGCTTATATCTCCAAATTTTTTACCCTGCAACAGGGCGACCTCATCTTTACCGGTACCCCCGAAGGTGTGGGCAGAGTGCAAATTGGCGACCACTTGGAGGGTTTTATAGGAAACCACAAACTGCTGGATTGTAAAATAATGTAGTGAGAAATTTAAAAATATTTCATCGGGGTAAACCTTTCAGGAACAAAAAAAGGTTTCTTTATTAAATTGTTTTCTTTTACATTTACCCTCCAAATCTGAAACCCATAAAACTCTTGACATGAGCAACTTTACCGACAATGTAAAAACTTCTGTGCAAAGCGGCGCACAAAAAACCATGCGCTTTATTAAACGCCTGTTGCTGGTGTTGGTTATTCTTACCGTTCTGGCATCGGTGGCTTATTATTTCATATCGGGCATGACCTTTAGCGAAGGCAACCGTGCAGGGTATCTGGTAAAAATATCGAAAAAAGGCATGGTGTTTAAAACCTACGAAGGGCAACTGAACCTTGCCGGAGGTATGAGCGGCCTTGCCGATATGAGCGCCCAAAATGTATGGGCTTTTACCGCCGCCGACGAAGCTACCTACCTGGAACTGCAAAAAT
>MTCR01000066.1 GCA_002212725.1 Sphingobacteriales bacterium TSM_CSM
CGGTAATGCCAAACGCCATACGTACATGCCCGGCGCTATGCCCTCTAAATCAAGGGTTTGGGTAATTCCCTCCCTTTGGGAGGGATAAAGGGAGGGTTGCAACACCCAATACCGCACTTTTTGCCCCTGCAAGTTGTATAACTCTAATACCCCAAAGGGTAACTGCGGGGGCAGGGTGCAGGTAATTTGGGTGCTGCCCCGTGCCGGGTTGGGGTAAAGCGTGGCTTGGTTGGTTTGCTCCCCCCCTTGCCCCCCCTCAATGAGTGGGGGAGTTATATTGTTTACAAACAAACTGTCTAAACAAGGGGCAGTGCCGCAGTACTCGCCATTAGGTCCTAACTTTACTACCCAACTGCTTTGTGGTACGGTGTAATTAAACCCTGCTAATATGAAACCGCCATCGGGCGTTGGTTCAAGGTCGCGAATGTAATCCTCACCGGGTAAGCCGCTGCTGATGGGGGTTTCCTGGATGATGTTGCCTGCATTGTCAAATATGGTAAAGGCAACTTCCCATGTTGGGGGTGGTCCGTAACTTAAAGTGGCTAAGGCAAGCCTGTCATCGGATAACAATAAGGGCGTACTGCCGGGACTGTATTTGTCGTATTTTTGATGCGTGACACTGTAAAGAACGTCGCCATTGGAAGGGTTTAAATGGGCGTAATACAACTTGCCGGTTGTAACTTCCCCCCGTATAACCCCTATAAGTATGATTAATCCATCGGGGCGTTGCATTGCCATACTTCCGCCGTCATTCTGCGGAGTTCCGTATGTTCTTTCCCATTCTACCTCACCGTTGGCGTTGGTTTTAACCACATACATATCGTAGCCGGTGGCATCATTGTATTGGTAACCCGATATGAGAAAACCGCCATCGAGGGTTTGTTCGGCATGAATGGGTATCGCATTCTCGGCCAAGTATTGTTCCCAAACAGGCTCGCCAACAGAATCTGTTTTGATTAGATGTATGTGCGCTGGTTCAGATCCTCCGTAAACAGGTTGGGAAACACTGACTAATAAATAACTATCAACAGAAATTGTTAAAATCTTTCCCCAAGAATTCCATCCTTCCAGTTGATATAATTTGTCAAAAATCACATCTCCACTTACAGTAAACTTAATTATTATTAAATCTGTATCATAGGGCGAAATTCCTTTTTCTCCAACTAAAATAAAATTATCATCATGTGTTTTTTGTATAGCCAATCCGCTATATATAGCCGAGTGATAATTACCACCCTGAAACACATAATAGTTATCGCTACCGCCGTTAAGATTGACTATACGAATATGAAACGCGGAGTAATCATTATACGAATTGAGATTGCCGACAGCTAAATAACCATTTTGAATTGGTCTTACCGCCTCGAATCCTTGTGAATTGGTATCTACCTGAAAAGTCGCGTTGAAAATAAATGGGGACTGTTGAGAAAATATCTTGCTACTAATCAAGATAAATAAAAAGCATAAAATCAAATGATTCATGCGTTAAATGATTTATGATTTTCAGTGGTCATGCTTTTAAGTATGACCACTGAAAATTGGTGACCGAAAATTGTTAAGGAAGAATTACTAATTTCTGAATGCCAGAATACTGGGCATTAGTAGATAGCAGGCAAAAATAGATACCTGTTGGAATGCCTGAAATAGAGATACTTTTGCCATGCGATATTCCATTAAATACCCGAACTAATATGCCATTTGCACTATATACGCTCAAATCCATTGTTTCCTTAACTTTGTACCGAGTGTCTATAAAGATAACATTATCTGTTGCAGGATTAGGCAGCAGTTTCCAAAATGGTTCTGCTTTGTTTGCTGAGATAGTAGATTTATTGAGTGCATCTAAAGATTTATTAAAAATAACACTATAAAATCCATTCATTACCACTTCTGCCTGTACTGCTACGGCATTGTTAGTGCTTGTTGCCGTAGTGCGTATAAATTGCTCTTGTATGCTCATGGTTTTACCGCTTCCGGCCGGGGGTTCTATACCTTGCAGTATTTCTGCATACAGGTTGTAGAAAGCTATGTTTTCGTCATTATTTAAGGGCAATTGGTTTAGCTTAACCCAGGCACTATCGGCATTACCTTCTTTGGTGTAGGTGGCAATAAGGGCTTTTAGCGCAGCATCGCGCTGTTCGGCATCTAAATCTTGTTTGGCCGCTTCAAACTGTTCCAACTCTATACGTTTTTGCAATAAACCGGTATAGGCTTCTACTAACTGTTTTTCTGTACCCGCCGCCTGTATCATGCCTGCAAAACAATCGGGGTCACAGTCTTCGGGATTTAATTGGCAATGGGTGGGGGATACGGGAATTGGACAATCATTGTCAATATCAACATTTCCCGATGCACTAGACGGTTCAAACCCGGGTTGTGGCACATAGTTAAACGGCTCTATTACCCCGGTGGCATCTATGTTTAACCCGTTTATGCCGGTTATGGGGGTATGGAAGGTGTTGCGGCGAGCTTTTTCGGGATAAAATAGATCACATTCCCCTTGGTCTGCAAACAACCCGTCTATTTTCCAATCGGTATGTACGGTGTTTTCGTATAGGTTGCAATCAATGGCTATGTATTCGTTTTTACCGGTGTAGTAGTTGGCAAACCCAAAAGCGCCGCCAAACAGGTTGTCGGTAACGGTGTTGGCATATTTGCCGCTGTTTCGCACCACCAGCCCTATGTTTTGCGGGTTGGCAGCGCCGGGTTGGTTGCAGTTAAAGGTATTGTTTCGGATAACAAAACCTGTTGCACCGTCTGTAAAAATGCCGTAAGCGGTGCCGGCGTTGCTTATATCGGGGTCTTGTCCGTTGGCTATATACCAGAATTGGTTGTTGTTTATGTTTGCAAACACACCGCCGGTGAGGGTAACACTTTTGTGTGTGTTTATAAAGTAGTTACCTTGTAGGGCTATTTGGGAAGCTAAGGAAGGACCGCCCATATAATCAATGCCTTTAAACAGGTTTTCAAAAGTATTGCCTTGTTCGGGCAACCCTATTGCGGTTGCCGCCTCATTGTTAAGTATGCCAATGCCGCGTTGGTGGGCGGGCGTACCGGCTATATTGTGGATAAAGGTGTTTTCTAACAAGGGATATTGAAAGAACCCCTGCATTTGTACAATGCCAATTTGCTCGCCAAATATATCAAAATCGCCGGCAAACGGGGCGTTGGTTTCAAAGCGGCAAGCCCTTACAAGGCTGTAGTTTCGGGGTTTAAAGGCAAAGAAGTACAAACCTGTTTCATTGTTTTCAAAACGAGCATTTCGGGTAATAATCATGCCGCCGGTATTGCCGTAATCGTGGCTTATGGGTTGTGCGCTAAAATCAACAGGAGCATTGGCAAAGGCAATTTTAGCTTGCTTAATAGTGGCATTATCTACATATACCACGCCGGCGTTGGGGTCGTTCATGGTATTAGGGTCGGCGGTAAGGGGGTCTATCTGGTGCGGCAGGTTGGGTGTGCCGTAAGCCTGTATGCCTTGCCAGTAGTTGTTTTGGCAGCCGTCGGCGCGCAAAACGGAGTTGTTGTCTATAAGCAGTTTAGCGCCTTGTTTTACCTCTATTTTGGCAGTTTGCCCTACCATTTGAAGGTTGGAATTGCGGATAGTGAGGGTTTTACCGGCGGGTACTGTAATAGCACCGGCAATGCGGAGGCTAAGGTTTTCCCAAAGTTCGTTGCCGTTGGCATCTTGCTGTACGCCCGATATATTATTGGCGGGATTGCCTATCATGTAGGCGCCGCTAAAATCGGTGGGGGCAACATCGGCAGGCAGCACTTGGTAGGCGGCTGTGCCGGTGCAGCCGTTGGCGTCGGTAACTGTTACGGAGTAGGTATCGGGGGCTGCAACTTCTACTGCTTCATCAGAACTTCCGTTGTTCCACAAATACGTAACGCCGCCACTTGCTGTAAGGGTTACGGTACATTCGTTTGGGGTCATGGTGATATTGGGTTGAGGTTGGGGGTATAGGGATATGCTTACATCGTCGGTGGCGGTGCAGCCGTTGGCATCGGTAACGGTAACGGAGTAGGTGCCGGGGGTGGCAGTAATAAATGAAGTATTTACCTCTGCTGTTGACCAAACAATCTGGTAATCAATACTGTATGGGTTGAGCGTTAAAGTTATGGGGGTAAATTCGGGACATAGTGTTATATCTTCGCCTAAAGATACTGAAAACGGCGGATATTCTGATACTGTTATCTCCTGAACGGAGGAACAATTATTTACGCCGTCTGTTGCGGTAACGGAATAAGTACCTGTTCCCACATTGATGCTTTGGGCGGTACTGCCGTTTGACCAAAGAAAATAGTTATAGGGGCTGTTGACCGTAAGTGTGGTGGTTTGCCCTTCACAGACTTCAGTAGCGCCGGCGATGATGGTTTCGGTGGGGGTGGTGAAGGTAATGGAAGTTGTTTGTGGGGCATAGCTATTGCCATTGCAGTAATCATGCATCAAGGTAAGCGTTACTTCATAGTCCGTATTTGGTACTAAGGTGGTAATATCTTGTGTGCCAAAAACAGATTCGCTTATTTGCGCTGTTAGCTCTGTCCAGTTAGTTTCATTGGTTTTTTTGTAAGCTACCAGATAGCTGCTTGCAGGGGTAGAAGCCTGCCAGTTAAGCGTGGCAGAGGTAGGGGTAAGGCAGGCTATGGTTAAGGAGGGCGGGGGGGCAATGTCGGGATTGTCTCCTGTAGCTGTTATAATTAACCCCTCTAATCCCAAATAATCTTGTATAGGGTAACTACCTTTATAATAGGCAAACACAAGTTTAATTGATTTGTTGCTGAATGGCAGAAAAATTTCTGGTGCATTATAATTTTGTGATGTATTGTCGCCAACTTTTGTATATAAGGAGTGAAAAGTGGGTATAGTTTCATCAACATCAATGTACCCTACCCTTAGTGTGCCGTCTTGTTGAGAAAATAGAATGCGCAACCAAATATTGGTATAGTTGCCAATATCAATTGTACCGGTTGTTAGCGTTGCTACCTGAAACGATGGACTCATAGTTTCCATAAAAGCCATTCTACAAGTACCGGCAGTATAAACCGAAGCCTGAAAGGCGGCTTCCGGAGAATTTAAATACCCTGCCGGCAGAGCCGGGGCCGAACCGCCTATCCAATCTGTTGGCAAATTACAAGAGCTAAACTCTTCATGCCAAAGCGCTAAATCATATTTCGTGCAGCTAAAATTCACATGTGAGCATATCCCTTGTCTGGCTTTTGCTAATTGCCCTGCTGTATAGCCGCCGGGTAAGTTTGCATATCTGTCATCCATAAAATTGTTGGTTATTTCTACCGGTTCGTCGCAGTAGGTGCGTTTCCAGTAACCGGTTTGTGCTTCTATTCCGCTGCCGCAATCATTGTTATCGTGGGTATCTGTTATTCCGTCCTTATTATCGCCCCATTGCCCCAAGGGATCAGGTCTTTTATGAACTGTACTGCTACCATTTTTTGGAGGAGTTGATGACCCAATAGGAGGGCAGCAGGTACACACGCCGTCATTACGATTATTTACATCATCTGGTGAGTCGCTTCCATAATACGGGTGGTTAAAACAAGAGGTATTTTCGGTTTCATTACAATCTTCATCACATTTAGTTGTTTCGCAGGCGAGTTTTATATAGGTATGCTGTAGTCCTGTAGTATGCCCCAACTCATGTACTACGAGCGAAACTTTTTGGGCATCATTACCTTTTCTGTTTTCTACTCCATTCACTACTGCCTTGGTCCAAGATGTTGCAAATCCGTCGTTACCTCCCTCCGGTCTTAAATACAACTCAATTTCGGTGGGATATTTTGAGTATGCCGAGTTGTCTGTATCCACAAACCCCACTCTCGACAAATAGTACCTGAACATTACCTGTGGCGGAATGATGCCGGGCGTTACACTCCCGTCATAAGCGCCTGCATAGTCTGGAGAGCCGGTAAAAACGGGCGCATTGGGGTAATAGGTATTGTACCAACCCGGGTTGTAATAAGCCCATCCGTTGCATATATTCATAGGGGCATTGTATTGAAGGCTTTGGTTGACTGCCTGAATTAAATCGTTTGCAAAATCGTAGCCGGTATAGCCGGGCGGAAGTACGGGGCTGGTATTACCCGTAGGCGTATATGCCCAATCAGTTTCACCTTTTGTAAAATAAACCCCTACTTTTATATATACAATGCATTCGTCTAACCAATCAGCGGGGCAAGCTGAAGGCAGGTCTTGCAACCCGAATTCCATATCTTCATCTCCGGATAGGCAATTGTTTGGGGTATAGGTTTGTGCCTTTAAATGGGTGTGGGGCAGCAAAATCATAAAGGTTATTAGCATCGCATAGGCTACTATCCGTATAATTTCGAATGATCGTACGCATTTCGAGTGCAGGGTGCAGGGTGCAGGGTGCAGGGTGCAGGGTGCAGGCCAAAATAGGTTTTCATAAACAGAAATTGTAGTGTTATAAAATATAGTTTATACGTTGATGTAAAGATACATTTTTTCTGTTTAAAAAGCATATCTAGAGGGCAAAAAATTTTACCTGTATTTTCACATCCTGAATTTCAAATCAAAGAAAATAATTATATATATTGTATTGTTTATAAGGATATTAAAGATGGGCACAAATTCGATAGAAATTTGCCTATACTTATAAGTCCCTGATAATCAGACATAAAATTTTTAGGTGCGGAGGCAGGTTACACAATTGAAGTAAAGTTTACACCTATAATGAAGCGGTTATGCCTTAAGATAATTAACGTAGCCTTAAATTACTAACAACAGACCATTTTCATAAGAATTGGATGGCGCCGTTTATTTTAAGACAAAAAGTATTGTCTTTGCCTTAGAATTGGATTTAGTTCATCTAACTAAAATCTTGTAAAATGAAAACCTCTTTTTTCTCAGTAGCCACTATTGCACTGGCTTTTTTCTTTATCGGAACCTTGGGTTCCTGTAAAAAAGACGATAAAAGCAAAACCGAGTTATTAACCCACCACAGTTGGAAGGTAAAAGCTGCCACCATTAACCCTGCCATTGATATATTTGGTACTGGCGAGTTGATTTCTGATTTGTATGCCAACAATTTCTTTTACCCCGCTTGTACAAAAGATGATTTCATGACCTTTAAAGACAACGGACAGGTAATTTCAGACGAAGGCGCAACCAAATGTAGTGCCGGTGACCCGCAAACAACCACCCAAAACTGGACTTTTAACAGTACCGAAACGGTTATTACCATTTCTGAACTCGACGGTAGCGACCCTCAAAGCTTCAACATCAGTTCCCTTACAGAAGACGAGGTTGTAATTTCCAATTCCGAATCGATTGACAATGTAGTTTACACCTTTACTACTACTTTTGAGCCTAAGTAGATATGGCATCTATCTAAACGAGGCTGCCCGAAAAGCTCGGACAGCCTCGTTTGATTTTTTATCCTGTATGTTGAGGTTGCAAAATGCGGTGGGCGGTTATAAAGTACCTCTTAGTTCCTGTTCACGCTCAATAGATTCAAACAATGCTTTAAAGTTGCCTTTACCAAAAGATTTGGCGCCGCAACGCTGAATAATTTCGAAGAAAACGGTGGGGCGGTCTTGCACCGGTTTGGTAAACAGTTGAAGCAAGTAGCCCTCGTCGTCGCGGTCAACCAGAATG
This sequence comes from Sphingobacteriales bacterium TSM_CSM, assembly GCA_002212725.1. GTDB lineage: Bacteria > Bacteroidota > Bacteroidia > Chitinophagales > UBA2359 > UBA2359. Next base: position 7,634 of record MTCR01000066.1, read on the forward strand.
TTCAGTTTTTTAAGGGTTTCCACATCTTCGTTAATGGTTCCTACGCGTTCAAACAGGTCGTCGTAGTAGGTTTCGGGCACATAAAGAAACTCTACCCCGCGGCGGCGCAGTTCGGAAACGGTAAAAATAATATCATCGGTAGCTACGGCAATATGCTGCACACCGGCGCCTCGGTAAAAATCAATATACTCCTCTATTTGCGATTTTTTGCGGCCTTTTGCAGGTTCGTTTATCGGAAATTTAATGTATCCGTTGCCGTTGCTCACTACTTTGCTCATTAAAGCGGTGTATTCGGTAGAAATATCATTGTCGTCAAAGGTAACAAGCAGTTTAAAGCCCATTACGTCTTCGTAAAATTGCACCCATTTGTTCATGTCGCCCAATTCTACGTTGCCAACACAGTGGTCAATGTATTTCAACCCCACGGGTTTAATTTCAAAATTGGAAGACTTGGGTTGGTAGCCGGGTAAAAATGCGCCGTTGTAGTTTTTTCTTTCCACAAACTTATGTATGGTTTGTCCGTAGGTGTGAATGGCCGATACAACTACTTCACCATGTTCATCGCGCAGTACGGTGGGTTCCATGGCAGGTTTTGCGCCGCGTTTTACCGTTTCCTCAAAAGAACGGCGGGCATCATCTACCCAAAGGGCGAGCACTTTTACCCCGTCGCCATGTTGCACTAAGTGTTGGTTTATGGCAGATTCGGGGTTTAGCGGGGTGGTTAACACCAGGCGTATTTTATCTTGTTGCAATACATAAGAGGCAAACTCTTTTTGTCCGGTTTCCAAACCGGCATAAGCTACCAGGTTATACCCGAAGGCTGCCTGATAGTAGTAGGCAGATTGTTTGGCGTTGCCAACGAAGAGTTCAACATGGTCGGTGCCGTTAATGGGTAAAAAATCGGGTACTCCCGATGGGGTTTCCTGTTGCAGGGCATGTGCTAAAGGTGTCATCTGATATGGGTTTTAAAGATTAAAAATGTGTTTTTGTAGGTGGTAAAAAACTTAAAGCAGCAGGTTATTCTTTTATTTTTTTCTTCAGTTCCTCCAATTCTTTCAGCAACGCATCTTTTTGTTTGCGTTCTTTTTTTGTTTGCGTTCTTCGGCAAGTTCTGCTTCTTTTTTAAGTATCAGTTCATCTTTTACCCGCAAAACTTCATCAATAGAGTTGTCAATTTCCTCTTCAATAACAATCTGAGCCTGTACTTCCTCGCTTTGAGCAGCAAAGGAAAGGCGTTCCAATATTTTTTTCAGGTCTTCGTCTTCAGTTTGGCTTATGTCTTGCGGATAACGGAGCAGCCACGGCTGTTTGGGGCTGAATATCCACTGTTGGTTAAATACCGATAAAATTTTTTCTACCTTATTTTGTGCTTTTCCGGGCAGAAAAGGTATTTGTACAATATAGCAATCATGGGTAAGTTTTTCTATAAATGCATCTTTTTGGGTAATAATTTCACCATTGAGTAAGTCGTGGTACACCCGGTTTACCTTTAGCAAAGCATATTTTACCGACAAAGGAAACCCAAGTATGTAAATGGTAATTATGGGTAAGCTTTGGCTTATTCCGTTCACCTCATCGGGTTTGCTGTAGTTTTCGCCCAAATACCTCCTGAAACGCAGTACATCAATGGGTTGTTTACCTTTTTGCAGTTCAATCAGCACTTTTTTTTCTTCACCGGTTTCGGTTTTAATAACAGCGCTGAAATCGAGGCGGTAAACCGTAAGCAGGTGTTTTCTGGAAGTGGCTGTTTTTTCCTGCGGTTTTATTTCCAAAGTAAGAATATCTTCACCTGTAAGCAGACTTAAAAAGCGTTTAGCTATTCTAAGGTCTTCCATCAGGAACTTAAACACGCTGTCGTAAATGGGGTTAGCTATGAGCATGGCAAATGATTTACATTTCCGGTTGTTTGGCGTTGCCAACGCAGAGTTCAATATGGTCGGTGCCGTTAATGGGTGAAAAATCGGCCACTCCCGATGGGGTTTCCTGTTGCAGGGCATGTGCTGAAGGTGTCATCTGATATGGGTTTTAAAGATTAAAAATGTGTTTTTGTAGGTGGTAAAAAACTTAAAGCAGCAGGTTATTCTTTTATTTTTTTCTTCAGTTCCTCCAATTCTTTCAGCAACGCATCTTTTTGTTTGCGTTCTTTTTCAAGTTCCTTTTCTTTAGCCATTTTTTGTTTGCGTTCTTCGGCAAGTTCCTTTTCTTTAGCCATTTTTTGTTTGCGTTCTTCGGCAAGTTCTGCTTCTTTTTTAAGTATCAGTTCATCTTTTACCCGCAAAACTTCATCAATAGAGTTGTCAATTTCCTCTTCAATAACAATCTGAGCCTGTACTTCCTCGCTTTGAGCAGCAAAGGAAAGGCGTTCCAATATTTTTTTCAGGTCTTCGTCTTCAGTTTGGCTTATGTCTTGCGGATAACGGAGCAGCCACGGCTGTTTGGGGCTGAATATCCACTGTTGGTTAAATACCGATAAAATTTTTTCTACCTTATTTTGTGCTTTTCCGGGCAGAAAAGGTATTTGTACAATATAGCAATCATGGGTAAGTTTTTCTATAAATGCATCTTTTTGGGTAATAATTTCACCATTGAGTAAGTCGTGGTACACCCGGTTTACCTTTAGCAAAGCATATTTTACCGACAAAGGAAACCCAAGTATGTAAATGGTAATTATGGGTAAACTTTGGCTTATTCCGTTCACCTCATCGGGTTTGCTGTAGTTTTCGCCCAAATACCTCCTGAAACGCAGTACATCAATGGGTTGTTTACCTTTTTGCAGTTCAATCAGCACTTTTTTTTCTTCACCGGTTTCGGTTTTAATAACAGCGCTGAAATCGAGGCGGTAAACCGTAAGCAGGTGTTTTCTGGAAGTGGCTGTTTTTTCCTGCGGTTTTATTTCCAAAGTAAGAATATCTTCACCTGTAAGCAGACTTAAAAAGCGTTTAGCTATTCTAAGGTCTTCCATCAGGAACTTAAACACGCTGTCGTAAATGGGGTTAGCTATGAGCATGGCAAATGATTTACATTTCCAAATTTCAAAATTTATGGGGCGGCAAATGATTTACCCCGCATAATCTAACCACGACAGGTAGTAATCCGGGTCTTCAATTTGCAAGGCCTGCCGCGTAAGTTGCAACGGGCGGAAAGTATCTACCATAACTGCAAGTTCTTGCGTTTCTTTTGCTCCTATACTTTTTTCTACCGTTCCGGGGTGCGGGCCGTGGGGTATGCCGCCCGGGTGCAGGGTAATTTGCCCGCGTTTTACGTTTTTCCGGCTCATAAAATCGCCGTCAACGTAGTATAAAACTTCATCGGCATCAATATTGCTGTGGTGGTAGGGCGCAGGTATGGCCAACGGGTGGTAATCATAAAGGCGCGGAACAAAAGAGCAAACCACAAAACCTTTCGTTTGAAATGTTTGGTGAATGGGCGGCGGCATGTGTACACGGCCGGTAAGCGGTTCGAAATTGTGAATGGAAAACCCGAAAGGATAGCAGTATCCGTCCCACCCGATGACGTCAAACGGGTGGAAAGCATAAGAGTACGGGTATAGCAGTTTCTCCTTTTTTATAAACACCCTGAAATCGCCGCGTTCATCATGCGTTTCTAAGTTTTTGGGTGTTTTAATATCGCGTTCGCAAAAAGGTGAATGTTCCATCAGTTGTCCGAAATCGGACAGGTAGCGGCGCGGAAACTCAATAGGGCTGAAAGATTCAACAATGAACAGCCGGTTATCGGGCGAGTTGAAAAAAATCTGGTAAATGGTTCCGCGCGGAATTACCAGATAATCGCCGTACTCAAAATCAATATTGCCGTAACAGGTTTTAAGCTTACCCGAACCCTGGTGAATGAAAATCATTTCATCGGCATCGGCATTTTTGTAGAAATAGTCCGATGTTGAGTGGCGCGGTGCGGCCAAACTTATGTGGCAATCATTGTTTACCAACACCGGAACGCGGCTTTGCAGATAATCATCGGCGGCAGGTATGGTAAACCCCTGGAAACTGCGCGGTTGCAACTGCCGGTCTAATACTATATCGGGCGCAACAGATTTTGGTTTTCCCAGGTTTCGGATAACAGTAGGTGGGTGGCAATGGTATAACAAGGAATAAGCATCAGAAAACCCTTCGGTACTGAACAATTCTTCGGCATATAAACTGCCATCGGGCTTTCTGAATTGGATATGTCTTTTGGGGGGAATTTGCCCGGCTTTCTGATAATGTGGCATAATAGTTACTGTTTTACAAGGTATTTACACGTCCGGTTGAGGTGGTCGTGAATAGTAGTGGTTTTGCTCACAAAGATACAAATAAACCGACAAATTGCCCCGAAACAGGCAGTAAAATGCCTCTTATTTTAGCCGGTTTTAGTAATTAATCTAACAGTACGAGCGGCAACAGAAGTTGTTCAATTTTGTTGTTCATCTGGCTGTTGGTGCAGGTATAGCGGTTTACCAAAATTGTAAAAGCCACCAACCGTTTCGATTTGGTTTGCGCATAACCGGTAAAGGCGCGGCAGTTTTTAATATAACCGCTTTTGGCGCTTATTTTACCGGCTGCTGCTGTTCCGTTTAAAAAGCTTTTCAGAAAACCGTCGTCGTTTGCGGTACCGGCCAGGGGCAACGACCGATAAAAGTCATTAAAAGCGGCATCGGAAGCATATATTGCCAGCATGTCGGTAAGTTGTTTGGCGCTTACAGAGTTGGCCGGAGAAAGCCCGCTGCCGTCGTGCATAATGAAACCGGTAAGGTCAATTCCTTTCGATTGCCAAAACTGTTTTACCGCTTTAATACCATTTTCAATAGTTCCCTGCCCGTACTGTTGTTTTCCCATAGTTCGCAGCAGGGTTTCGGCAAACAGGTTTACACTCCGTTTGTTGGTCCAATATACAATGTTGCTTAACATAGGCGATCTTGTAAAGAGCAGTTGATAGCGCTGCGCGGCTTGATAATTGCCCGAAATTTGCAACTGCCTGACCGTAGCCGGTTGTTGGGTTGAGGTGATTCCGGCATTTTTCAGCGCATTTTGCAGGCTGAAGGCTGCAAACAACGCAGGTTCGGGCGCTGCTCCCCTCACAATAAAACTGCTTTGATTGGGCGGTATGGTGCCTCTTATGTAAAACACCGGGTTATAGGGAGCGCCGTACAAAAAGGCTTCGTCGCCGGTGCCTGCAGCGCCTGCGGTAACCTCATTAATGAGCTGAAGGTCGGGCACTTCGGGAATTAGTTTAACCAACTTGGCCGGCGTACCTGTTTTGCCCGATGAAAATATTAAATCGTACCGGTTTTCATGAAAATTCAACCCGCTTGCACCGGCGCCGTAGTAGTTGCCAATATCTTCCCAAACCCATTGCCTGGGCAACATATCATCGGGAAAAAAAGTAGCATCGCCAATAACCCGGCCTTCAATTTTTTTAATTCCCTTTTTTTGTATGGTTGTTACCCATTGCTCCAAAATCCGGTCATAGGCGGTTGCCATATCGCTTCGGTTGGTGGCTAAGGTGGGGTCGCCGCCGCCGGTAATGTAAAGGTTTCCTTTAAGTACGCCCTGGGCATCAATAGTGCCGTCGTATTCCAGTTTAGTGGCAAAAGTATAGTTGGCACCCAAAACCGATAACGCAGCGGCGGTGGTAACTACTTTAAGCGTAGATGCCGGGCTAAGGGTTTTATGTGCATTATACGTTGCTATAACCTCGCCCGATTTTACATCTTTAACATAATAGCCCCAAGTGGCAGTTTGAAGGTCGGGGTCGTTTTCAAAACGGGTTATGGCATTTAATACCGACTGGTATTGTATGGGTTTGGGCTGTGCCATTGCAGCAAACGGGGCAATAAAGCAGGGGTGCAGCAGTGCATACAACCCCAAAAAGGCCAGATACTTTACAAGCATGAAAATATTGGTTTTATCGCTGTTGTTATAATAGGTTTAGTTGCCGGCAAATTATCAAAAAAAAATCGGGCAGGCTCAAAATTATTTCTTAATCTTGTACTTTAGTTTGTCTGCAATTTACATTTTTTATTTTCTCCTTACTTATGTATCCAAAATATAGAATAATTGGTTTATTGCTTGCTCCGCTTATTTTTGTGGTAATGCTTATGTTGCCTCCGCCCCTGCAAATGAGCCACCTTGCATGGAAAGTGTTGGCCTGTGCTTTTTGGATGATGATTTGGTGGTTTACCGAAGCCGCACCAATACCCGTTACTTCTTTGCTGCCCATAATTTTATACCCTGTACTTGGTATAGCCTCTGTGAAAAGTGCGGCAGCCCCTTATGCCAACCCGGTGGTGTATTTGTTTATGGGTGGTTTTTTTATTGCTTTAGCTATGGAAAAAAGCGGGCTGCACCGCCGCATTGCTCTTAATATTGTAAAAAGGACAGGCGCTACTGCCAACGGCATTATTTTGGGTTTTATGTTCAGCACCGGTTTTATAAGCATGTGGGTAAGCAATACGGCAACCACCGTTATGATGCTTCCTATTGCTGCATCGGTAGTGACACTTTTTGAACAAAACCGGCAAATTTCAAAACAACAGTTTGGCATGTTTTCTTTATCGCTCATGCTTTCGGTGGCTTATGCGGCCAATACGGGCGGTATGGCAACGCTCATCGGGACACCGCCTAATATGGTTTTTGCAGGCTTTATGCAAGAAACCTATCAGGTGCAAATTGGCTTTTTGCAGTGGATGATGGTGGGGTTTCCTATGGCGCTACTGTTATTGTTAATTACCTATTGGGTACTCACCAGGCTCATGTATCCGAACAAAATAGGTAAAATAGATACCGGCTCGCATGAGTTTATCGAAGAGCAACTTACTGCGCTTGGAAAAATGAGTAAAGCCGAAAAAATGGTAACAGCCATTTTCTTCCTTACGGCAGGCGGCTGGATTTTAAGACCGCAAATTGCCGCAGGAATTAAAATTCTGCTCCCCGATGCCGATTTTTCAGATACTTCCGTGGCTATGATTGGCGGGTTGGCTACCTTTTTATTGCCTCTGAACCTGTCTAAAGGAGCATTTTTGCTGCATTGGGAGGATGCCAAAAAGTTGCCTTGGGGAATTTTACTGCTCTTTGGCGGCGGTTTAGCGCTTGCCGATGCCATGGAAAATGCCGGAATAGTGGAAATGATTGGAAACAGCATTCAGGCAGCGCAATTACCGGTATTGGCAATTTTAATTCTGTTGGTAGCAATTATGATTTATGTGGGCGAACTCATGAGCAACGTTGCGCTGGTAACCATTTTTTTGCCGGTAGTTGCCGGCATAGCACAAGGAACAGGGGTAAACATGCTGCTCTTTACCATACCCATTACCCTTGCATCAAGTGCAGCCTTTATGTTGCCAATGGGCACTCCGCCCAATGCTATTGTGTTTTCGAGCGGCTATATTACCATGCCCCAAATGGCCAGAGCCGGCATGTTGCTCGATACAATATCGGTAGCCCTTACCGTTGTTGTTACTTATACCTTGGTAAAGTGGGTTTTTGGCGTGTAACGCTTAGTTGGCAGGCATTCCTTACCACAAAAGAAAATTAAGCAACTTATTACTTGAAATTATGAAAATAGTTTCATAATTTTGTGCGTTCTATTACACAGACAATCCATTTTTTAACCAAAATACATTCATCATGTCTGCTTTACATCACCAAATAGTAATTGTAGGCGGCGGAACCGCCGGCATTACCGTTGCCGCACAATTGTTGCGCAAAGACAAAGCGTTGGATATTGCCATTGTGGAACCTTCCGATAAACATTACTACCAACCCGCATGGACATTGGTGGCTGCCGGTACTTACAACATACAAGATACCGTGCGCCCCGAAGCCGATTATTTGCCAGCAGGCGTTACCTGGCTCAAAGATAGGGTTACAGGCCTGAACCCGGTCGAAAACAACCTTACCCTTTCCGATGGCAGTACCGTTGGCTATAAGTACTTGGTGCTTTGCCCGGGCATACAAATTGACTGGCATAAAATTAAGGGTTTGAAAGAAGCGGTGGGCAAAAACAGTGTTTGCTGCAATTATGATTTTAACCTGGCTCCCTACACCTGGGAAGCCCTGAAAAATTTTAAAGGCGGCACAGCCCTCTTTACCAACCCCAATACACCAATAAAATGTGGCGGCGCTCCTCAAAAAATTATGTACCTTGCCGCCGATTATATGCGCAAAAACAACCTGCTTGGCAAGAGTGACATTCATTTTACCACAGCAGGCGGGGTTATTTTTGGCGTAAAAGTTTTTGCCGAAACCCTTAACAAGGTTATTGAAAGATACGGCATTAAAACTGATTTTCACTTAAATCTCAAGGAAATTCGCCCCGATGCGCAGGAAGCCGTTTACGATGTGCTGGAAAACGGACAACCCGTTGGCGAAAAGGTAATGCACTATGATTTTATTCATGTAACGCCTCCCATGAGCGCTCCCGATTTTATTAAACAAAGCCCGCTTGCCAATGCTGCCGGCTGGATTGACGTGGATAAATTTACCTTGCAAAGTACAGGGTTTCCCAATGTATTCGGTTTGGGCGATGCAGCCGGAACACCCAATGCAAAAACCGGCGCTGCCATCAGAAAACAAGCGCCTGTTGTGGTGCATAATTTGTATGGCTTAATTAAAAACGGCACCCTTACCGATGCCCATTCTTACAATGGTTACGGCTCTTGTCCGCTCATTACGGGATATGGTAAAATGGTGTTGGCCGAGTTTGACTATAACAACAACCCCACACCTTCCTTTCCGTTTATTAACCAGGCAAAAGAACATTACAGCATGTGGCTCATGAAAAAATATGCCCTGCCTTTTATGTACTGGAATTTCATGCTCAAAGGCATGGCATAACGAACAGTAAATAACGCAAGGGGTAAACAAACATTGCTTATCTTGTAACTGCTAAACCGGGCATAAACACTAAAGGGTTGGTTGTAGGCAGTAAACATAATACCCGCCTGACAGTTTATGCGCCGGAGAGCAGAAACCGGCTACCACCCGTTTTCCGAAATCAGATAAGCTAAAGCAGCCATGGAAGCAGCGCCCAATTTTAATTCCCGTTCATTAATTTTATCAAAGGTATCGTTGGGGGTGTGGTGGTAGTTAAAATACCGTTGCGGGTCGGGAATTAAACCTAAGCAGGCAGCGCCGTTATCTTTAAGGTATTTTACGTCAACCCCGCTGAACCCTTTTTCAAACTGGTACAAGCCGTATTGCTCCAGGATGGGGCGGTATTTCTGAAGTATTTGCACATATTTGGCGGTCACCGTGTCGGAAGCGGTTTCTAAGGTAAACCCGCGGGGCGAAAAACCGCCTCTGTCAGATTCAATGGCGGCAACACACTTTTCACCGTTTTTACCAGCCCAGCGGGCATATTCCTGCGCACCTTTAGCGCCGTTTTCTTCGTTCATAAACAACACGCAGCGTATGGTTCGGGCAGGTTGTATGCCAAGCGATTTCAATGCCCTGATAACTTCAATAGACTGAACACAGCCGGCGCCGTCGTCATGTGCGCCTTCGCCGTTATCCCACGAGTCGAGGTGGCCGCCAACCACAATAACTTCGTTCGGAAACTTGGCGCCTTTAATTTCGCCAATCACATTAAAGGAGGGGCGGTCTGCCCGGTTTTCGCAGCTAAAGTTGAGGTACAGGGTTAAACCGGAGTCTTTGGTAAGCAAGGCACTTAGCAGGTCGGCATCGCGGGTGGCCAAGGCTGCGGCGGGTATTTTGGCAACCCCTTCTTCGTAAGCCATGCCGCCGGTGTGCGGGTGTTCATCGGTATTGCTGGCCAAAGAGCGCAACACATAAGCCACCGCGCCTAATTTTGCCGCTTTCGGTGCGCCGCTGTACCGCCCCCCAACACAGGCGCTGTAGGTATCAAAGGGGTCAATCATTCGTTGGTCGAAAGCGCGGTTCAGATAAACAATTTTTCCTTCCACTGCTTTTTTATCTAATTTGTTCAGCGCTTCAAGGCTGTCAATCATCAGCACGGGAGCAGTAATGCCCAAAGGACCGGTTCCTACAGAATTGCCCAATGCGCAAATGTTTACCTCCTGCCAGCCTATGTGTTTGCTGATGATGCGGGCTTTTTCGGGAGAGGTTCTCAGCCAATGCGGAACCATAACCGGTTGCAGGAAAGTAGTATCGGCTTTTGTCAGTTCAAGGGTTTGTTTTCCCCATTCTACAGCAGCGGCAGCCTGCGGCGAACCGCTTAACCGCCCGCCAATGCGCTTGCAGAGGTACTCCAAATCGGTATAGCATTTGCCGTTGGTAAGAATGTGGTTAAACAGGGTTTTAACTGTTTGTGCCTGCATATCTTCATCGGGCAATGTAGCTTTTCCCTGCTGCCCGAATGACAGCAGGCCAGTAGTAAGCACTGTAAGAAATGTAATTGACACAGAACGAAAAACCGGTGAAGTAGTTGTGAATTTCATAGTTTAATGAGTGCGTATGATGTAACAAAACTGGTTCAGTTAATTTGGTGGCAGTTGCGGCAATTCAATTGCCGTTCTTTCAATTGCGTTGCGAAGTAAACACAATTTACCCGAAAACAGGAAAATTTCGGCAAAGAATGTGCAACTTACGGCATTTTACCGAACCTGACAGCCGTATGAAAGAAGCTATTTATTTAAAATGGGTGTTAAAACCTTTTTTTGCCCTGACTTTAACCGAGCTGTACGAAGCATTGCGCTTGCGTCAAATTGTATTTGTGGTAGAGCAAAACTGCCCGTTTATTGACAATGATAAGGTGGATTTGCAGGTATTTCACCTCTTGGGGTATAACAAAGCAGGTGAAATGGTTGCTTATTCGCGCATTATTCCGCCGGGGGTGGTGTATGCCGAAGCTTCCATTGGCAGGGTGGTAACGGTAGCCGAACTTAGAGGAACGGGCGTCGGCAGGTTGCTTATGGAACAGTCTATTGCCCGTTTGGAACATTTATTTGGTAAAGTACCGGTTCGCATAGAGGCACAATACTATTTGTTGCGTTTTTACCGTTCTTTCGGGTTTGTTGAAGAGGGCGAAGTGTATATTTTAGACGGTATTGAGCATATTCAAATGGTGCGGCCGGCCGCCGGGTAACTTATTGCTTGTCCGATGCCATGCCGCCATCAATTTTGCTGCAAATAGGGCATGTTTGCGGGTTGTGCGCCCGGGCGGGGCAATATTGCCTGCCAAAGTAGATGATTTGCAGGTGCAGTTTATTCCACGTGTTTTCGGGAAAAATGCGTTTCAGGTCTTTTTCGGTTTGTTCCACACTTTTTCCGTTGCTTAAACCCCACCGCGCGGCAAGCCGGTGTATATGTGTATCTACCGGAAACGCCGGCACCCCAAACGCCTGACTCATTACAACCGAAGCGGTTTTGTGCCCTACGCCGGGTAATGCTTCCAGTTCTTCAAATGTTTGCGGCACTTTGCCGCCGTGTTTTTCCAGTATAATTTGGGATAAGGCATGTATGGCAGCCGATTTCCGGGGCGATAATCCACAGGGGCGAATGATTTCCTCTATTGCAGCAACCGGCAACCCTGCCATTTCCTGCGGTGTGCGGGCGCGTGCAAACAACAACGGCGTAATTTTATTTACCCGCTCATCGGTACATTGTGCCGACAACACCACAGCCACCAGCAATGTATAAGCATCGGTATGTTGCAGGGGTATAGGTTGTTCTGGGTACAAACGGTCGAGGGTTTGCATAATAAAAGTGGCTTTTTCTTCCATATTCATTATCAAGAATTTATATGTTGTAAAAATTCAGCATAAATCCAAGTTCCCGCAAATGTTCCCAAAACAGGGGGTAGGATTTTGATACTACCCCCGGATTTTGAATAACAACACCGCCGGGCAAAATCATGGCAAGCGGCGCGAAAGACATGGCCATCCGGTGGTCGTGCCAGGTTTCAAATACGGGTGTCTGGCTGCAATACAATGTATCTGAAGCAAACCCAAGTTGCCATGCGTTGCCGTGTTGGGCAAACAACACGTTTACCTTGGCCAGTTCTTGTTGCAGGGCTGCTGTGCGGTCGGTTTCCTTAATTTGCAGGGTTTGCAATCCGTCAAATTGCGCAGCAATATGCAGTCCGGCGCAAACCACGGCAAGGGTTTGGGCAATATCGGGGCAATGCAGGAAATTATAGCTAAAAGCATCGGGCATTTTTACGGGTATCCGGGTTAATTCTATGCCTGCCGGCGTATAGCGGGTATTTACCCCAAGCGGTTGCATGATTTGCGGAAGCGCCGAATCTGCCTGCAGGCTGTTTTCCCTTAACCCCGATAAATGGAGTTGTACCTTGCCGCCAAATGCAGCCATTGCATAGTAGTAAGAGGCGGCGCTCCAATCGGCTTCTGCAAAAAGGGGTTTTGGCAGGTAGGGTTGCGGTAAAATGGAAATATTTTGAGCCGTTTTTTGGTATTTAATTCCGAAATATTCCATCAGTTGCAAAGTCATATCGAGATAAGGTTCCGATACCACTTCGGTAGTGAGTTGCACCTGCATTCCGTTTTTAAGCGTTGGGGCAATCAGCAGCAATGCCGAAATAAACTGACTGCTGATGTTTGCCGGCATGGTAACCACGCCGCCTGCAAGGGGCTGCCCAATGATTTTTACCGGCGGAAATCCTTCGTTTTCGGTGTAAGAAATATTGGCACCCAATTGTTGCAGCGCCGTTACTAAAGGGGCAATGGGGCGTTGTTTCATGCGCTCAGAGCCGGTGAGCACAAATTCGCCTTTCTGCACTGCAAGGTAGGCACATAAAAAACGCATGGTGGTACCGGCTGCGCCTACATCAATAACCGGCGGCAGGTTTTCCAAAGCCGCTTGCAATGCCTGCGTATCATCTGAAGCAGAAAGATGTTCTAAAGGAAAATTCTGGCTGCATAACGCCCTGATAATGAGCGCCCTGTTGCTGATGCTTTTCGACCCGTCTAACACAACATGCCCTTGTATCAGGTTGTTGGCCGGCGGTAAAACCCTTACGTATTGCATTAATTAAAAAAACTGTTTAAAAAATTGAGTGCCTCGGTAATTTCTTCTGCCGTAACCGCACAATCTGTATGTGCCGTGCCAATTTGTGAAAGCAAGGTGCAGTTTATGCTGCCGTTTTGGTTTTTTTTATCGTTGGCAATAAAGCGCAAAATTTGCGGGTAATGATGCCCGGCGAGAGGGTAGGAGGGAGCCAGCTTCTGTAATACTTCAATAGCTGTTTGCAGTTGGGATTTTGGTAAATGCTGCTTTTTCTCAGACAGGTACAGTTCGGCAATCATGCCCAAAGTTACGGCTTGCCCGTGAAGCAGGGGTGTTTGGTCGGGCAACAGCGAAAAACTCTCAATTCCATGCCCTATGGTATGACCGAAATTTAACTTTTTGCGAATGTTTTTTTCAAAAGGGTCGGCTTTTACTATTTCGTATTTAATTAATATTGATTTATAAATCATTTTTTTCCAATCTGTTACCGGCTGAATGGGTAAAAGAGAATGCAGTTCCTGCAATGCCTGTGGTTCGGCAATCAGGGCATGTTTTACCATTTCTGCCATTCCGCTCAAAATTTGCGGCATAGGCAGGGTTTGCAGAAAAACGGGGTCAATAAAAACCGCCGCCGGATTTGCAAAAGCGCCGATGCTGTTTTTTACACCGCCAAAATCTATACCCACTTTTGCCCCCACCGATGCATCTACCTGTGCCAGCAGGGTAGTAGGTATTTGAATAAAACGAATACCTCTTTTATAGGTGGCGGCACAAAAACCGCCCATATCACCAATAACACCGCCGCCAAGGTTTATAAGCAATGCGTTCCGGTCTGCCCTGTTTTCGAGCATGTAATTCCATATCAGTTCGCAGGTTTTCAGGTTTTTATGTATTTCGCCCGGTTCAATGTTAACAATGCCGGCGGTATTGAGTTGTGGAACCTGTTGCTGCAAAACGGGCAGGCAATGTTGCTGTGTATTGTCATCAACCAGTATAAAACAGCCCGAGTGCCGGTTGTTTTCCAAAAAATGGCAAATCCTGTCCCGAAGGGTGCCAATGTAAACAGGGTATTCGGGCAGGTTCAGGCAGTGACCGGTGTTCGGGTTATCGGGTATCATCATATCGGGTAAATCAAAATTTTACCAGTTTAACACAGGTTATTTGTTCTGCCGCTTTCAGGTTTAACAGATATATACCTTCTGGCAGTTCTTTGTTGTTCATAATTTGTGTTGAACCGTGCGCTAAAGTAAATGATCCTGCGGTTTTTCCGTTCAGGTCAAGCAAAACGGCCAAAACAGGTTGGGCGCTGAGGTTGCTTACCTGCCAGCCGTTTGGCAGGTGTTGAACGGTTAATTTGGTGCTGTTGTTATTTTGTGCAGCATCGGGCACAATGCCAACCGGAGGGGTAACTTCCAGAAACGGCAGTTGGGTGCAAACAGCATTAAACACTTCGGCTTCCACTTCGTAGTACGCGCTGTTTGCCGGAGTGGTGTAACCCACGCCGCAACCGTTGGTAATAAACACTATGCCGGTTTCATCATCATCAGAAAAATAGCTGTCGCTTACCAGTCCGTAGGCTTCGCCGGCATGGCCCCACATAGGCACACCGGGGCAAACAATATCGGCATCGGCCGTATTGGTAGTGCGTTGCAAGCCAAGCCCCCAACTGTTAAACAGGTTATAGTAGTTGTTGCCGTTGGTGCCGTTAAATGTCCACTGCACGGTTTTCATGAGTAGAGCAGTTGCTTCTTCAAGCAGGGAGGTGCCGTTAAAGTTGCCGTTGTTTAACAGCATGATATTTATTTTTGCCATATCGGTTGCCGAAATCCGAAGCCCGCCCTGTGGCGCATACCGCAACCCGTTAGACCCTATAACATACCCCGACATATCGGGTTCTGCCGGTAAAACGCCGTTGTAGTTATCGGCCTGCGGCACCCAGTTTCCGCCTTGTTTACGGTATAAA